>JAGWBY010000037.1 GCA_021295675.1 Candidatus Latescibacterota bacterium
GAGCGCCGAGCCCTATCCCGAGTTGTCCAGCTACACGCCGGAAAAGGACGATATAGGCTATCTGCTGCGGGCGACGGTCACCTATAACGATGGGCAGGGCGACGGCAAAGATAAGCAGAGCGACCCGACGGCGACGGCGGTGGCTGTGCCGAGCGTGCCGCGGGATTTGACCACCGCGCCGGACGATGGGCAGATGCTGCTCAGTTGGCGTGCGCCGTCGTCGGATGGGGAGTCGGCCATTACCGGCTAGGAGTATCGCCACAGTGCCGACGGAGGCACGACCTTGCCCGCCGGCTGTCCGGTTAATGATTGGTGGATCGCTGACTCAAGAATTCACTACCTACCGCCCTAGTACATCCACCGGAAAAATGCCCTATGGCCCCTGCCGGTGGCGCTCTTTGAGTTGGCCCCAAGAGGTAGGCTGAACAGCGGTAAGCTGAAAACCATAGGGGTAGGCGATCTCTTTGCCACCAATAACCGCCGAAACAGGCATAAGAGAATTTTCAAAGATTCGATTCCAATCAAACCCTGGATACCATACTTCGTATAGGGCGAGTCCATAGTTTGCTAAAAAATAAACGTCACCCCATCCAGGCTGAACACTAAAACGAGTGACGAAAGCCGGACCGAAGCTTAATGGAGGGGGATAAAAAAGATCCCAATGGATTCTCAATCTTGCGTCCCAAGAAAAACGATGAACTAAAAGTGGTATTCGGACCGGGTCGTGTGCGTCGTATAGCACACGATAGGGTCGAGTGGGATACGTCTTGTCGCTCTGAAGTCCATCGGATCTGAGAGAATCATATTCGTAAGGCGGAGCAAAGTCATATAGGAGGATGTCTTGCTCCTGCTGGCGTACGAGTAGAACACCCGCATCGGAGAAGCGCACCTTTTGGCCGGCCAAGCAGAGCGTGGGCACGGGCGGCCAATCGTATGGCTCGCTAAAGACAAAATACTCATGGCCCTCAATCGTCTCGGTATGGGTGATTTCAATGGTGAGCTCTCTCCTGTGGAATCTGAGGTCTTTAGGCGGCCGTTCCAAATCAGCCGAATTGGGAGGTAGAGGATATCCGGGTATCTCCATCGTCAGCTGATCTCTCAGCAGGCTCAAGGGGTCAAAGGCCTCCAAGTCATACACCCAGCCGAAAAAGATCTCGTAGTTGTAGCCGTAAACATCGTTCAGATATCCGTGCGTATAAGTCCACTGATTACCGACTTCCAACGGGAGAAAATCCATTGGGCTCCCCTCAAAGACTCCTTCGTCTTGCGCGTCGGCAGGCGAGGCCAATAGGACGCACAGCACCAGCGGAACTACGAGGCGCATCCATTGAGTTCCCATAGGGCCAAACTCCTTTTGAAGGGAACGGGACGGAAGGCCACCCCAGACTGCGGCCTTTTTTCATGATATGGAGAAGGGTACCGGCACACAAGCTCTTTTGGGAGGGTATTATGCTTTTTCGTGTATTCATGCTGCTTAGCCTGTATGCGACGAGCGCACACGGCCAAGACTTTGTATGTGGGTATGTTTTTGACGAGATAGACGAGGCAGAGGTGAGAGGCATGTCGCCTTACCCGTCTCTTGGTCTTGGGTCAGATGTGTTGGGCCTGTCGTCTCACGCGGATCCGATCAATGTGCTGGTTCTGTTTGGGAAGTTTCCGGGGGAGATTCATGAACGTACCGGCCTGCCTCTGGAGGAGGCCGTACTACTGGATACGTACAGATTCGCCGATCGAGACGGTAATGAGACCCGTCTCAGCACCCAGCTCGTGGACCCAACGGTTGAGGGCAGTCTGGCGCACTATTTCGAAGAGATGTCCAATGGGAATCTGCATTTAGCAAGTGCCGACGACGATGCTCCAACAACATGGTATGACGGGACCGCGGATCCGGGTTTGGGCACCCCCTGTTCGGTTCGGAATTGGTCGAATGCTCTGGAAGAGTTTTCCCATGCCGTGCTCCACGACGCCTACAATAACCGCGCTAGGGACAACGTTGATTTTACTAACGTCGACTTGGTCGCCGTGATTACGCCGCGTGGAATGGGCAACAACCGTTGCCCTAATGGGACGTTTTTCAGGTCTCTCGGTTGGACCTCAAGCGATGGTGCCGTAACAATTAACAGGGCCATCACGTCGGATCGGAATTACTATTTTTCTTACATGGTGGGGGTGATGGCGCACGAGTACGGGCACGCCCTGTGGCTGCCCGAGCTTTTTGACCGCACCAACGCTCTCTATAGCGGTGCCGCTCCTTCTGATCACAGCGCTGGCGTTGGCTACTGGGGGGTGATGGGCAGAGGGACCACTGGCTACGAAGTAGGGGGTTTTCCAGACGGCCCAACCCCGATGTCGGCGTGGTCGCGGGCCGAGGTGGGCTGGATCACGCCGCAGCCGGTGAGCACAGATCAGACAAACCTGGCAATACACGCCACCAACTCTGCCTCTCCCAATGTGATCAGGATTTCGGTGCTCAATAACACCGATGAGTATTTCCTGTTGTCCAACCGGCAGAGTGGTACTACAGGTAGCTACTACGATGACTTCTTGGAACAGAGCGGGTTGTTGATCTGGCACATCGACGAATCCGTAAGACCCCATCTCCCTCGAGAAAATCCAGCAGGTTCGATGAATTCGTCTTCATGTGGGTCTGGCTGCCCGTCGCGGTTGGCGTCGCCGGCTGGGCCCGCAGGCGGGTCGGCCAGCACTTCGCTGATGACGACGTTGGCTGCGGCGAGGGATGGGAGCAAGAGCAGCGTCAGCAGAGCGAGGTGATATCGGAGGCAGCACATGCCCATTAATCGACCCGTGGAAGAGGTTTTAAAAGCAATACAGTTTAGTGAACCAATGGTGCTAGTCGGTTGACCGTGGTCGAGGCCGTTCCTACGCGGAGGGTTGTCCCTCTTGCAACGTGAGAGCGTTGCCATGACCACGACCGAGTTCGAGTTATAATAACCCTGTTTTATCGCATCGACAATCATATGTGTGTGCCTACACATTCTCAAGCGGCCTTATCGCCCAGCGAGACGGTTACGCTGGGGGTATTGTATGCGCTCCAAGGCGGCAGCCAGCGCACCTTCTACCGCTGGCTGGATGAACTAAGCAATTTTCGTATATTGGGCCTCATCTTGCCATCATTACCGTAGCTTTTGGGAGGCATTTCGTTGTGATCCGGTGCATTCGCGGTTCCCATCTCATGGGCCTTGAAGGCCGAGAAAAAATAGTATCATGCGCGCTCTTGTCGTTGTGCAGTGCTCGCCAAAGCGGGGACGAAAACAAGGCACCGCCAAGTATCGCCATGAGGCCGGTCTAAGCAGATAAGGAGAATGCGATGAAACGCACCGTGGCTTTGCGTGGGATGCGATGGCTGGTGCTCCTGGTGGTTTTTCAGGCGGGCGATATAGCCGCTGAGGCCGCGCAGGAAACCGATGAGCCCGATTCCCTTCGCCACTACTGGACGGGTCGGATCGAACAGGACACAACTTGGCGCGACACGGTGTATGTCGGCGGCGATGTGACGATTGTGTCGGGAGTAACCCTGACTCTTGCTCCTGATACGAAGGTCCACTTTCTGCCCTACCGCGATGAGACCCAAGCCGGCTTGGACTCCACCCGCGCGGAACTGATCGTCGAGGGGCGGCTGCATGCCCAAGCCGGCGGCATCGTCTTTTGTTCGGCGGATGCTTCATCGTTGGGGGCCGACTGGTATGGCCTTGTCGTCGAGCGGGGCGGCCTGGCCGACGTATCCCACGCCACGATACGAGATGGCCGATGCCAAGAGGGGCGGACGCGTCACGATGGACCATATCTCCTTTGCCAATTGCGGTAAGCCGACCGGCACGTCGCAGAATAGCCCAAGACCGCCAAAAGTACCTACTCGGAGAGCGAACGAGGCATGGCAGGCAAGTAAACGGATTGGGAGCAAGTTAATCGGCGGTACTTTTACGGGTTACGTTTCTGGTATTATGTTAGGGAGAATTATGCCTTTCGGCTATTTTACTTGGTTGATTTCCTATCCGATTGGAACTGCGGTCGGGGTGAGTGCAAGCGATTCGTACGATCGTTTCCTCTATTCACTGAGCGGTAGTCTTTTGGGAGCTGGAGGATCCATCCTACTTATCAACGACATTGATATTCTTGAGCCTTTTGGCCCCTTTGCTATATCTTCGCCTTTTATGGCTACACTGGCTTCCGAGTTGTCTCGCAAATCTCCAGAACCCAGACATTCCGGTCGTTTATCCGTTATTCTAGGGCCCGACTTCCGAGGGACTTGGTCAGCAGTAGCCACGTTGCGATTTTGATGGAGGTGTAGGGAGAATGCCTAATTCCAATCAGTACTCAGGTTGGCTGAATAGGTCTGTCTGTCGTCGAAATACGGATCGTTAGAGACGTTTTAAAATTCCTCGTGCCGTCCTTTGCGCATAAAAAGAATCTAGGAGCAAGGGCAGCTCGCCCTCGAAAAAGGCTCATCTCAGAGCCTCTTGAACGGTGCTCAACACGGTCCAACATGAGTTTTAAAACAGTTTCTTAGAAAGTTAGTTACTCACCAAATAGAGGATACAAGAATGAGAATATATAGGATGGCCATAATTGTATCGTTGGCAGGACTCTTGGTTGAGAATTTGTATGCGGATACAGCCATCGACTCCTTATCCTTGGCACATAAGTTTTCGCCCATACTGGTACTTACGAAAGATGAAAGTGGTGAATATGGAACCATTCGCGTGACAAAACCTGAACCAGTTGAAATTATGGGAGCTCAATCTGCTGATCCTCTACAATTTTATGTAGGAACTTTAAGTAAGAAATTTAGAGATTTGGACTGGAGCTCACTCAATGATAGTAATTGGAATCCTCTACCGTATCCTAATGTTGATTTTTCACGAAGTCACTTCGCTTTTCTTTGGGGAGGTCAATACTTTGGAAGTCCTTTTTTGGATGGACAACTACAATCAGCAGGGTACTACTTTATCTTACCTTACTTTGATTATCTCGGTACTACTTCAGATGTGTGGAATAGTGTTTACTTTGGCGAAGGGGATTATGCTGACATCAACAATAAGTATAAGGGGCAAGACCAAGGCGATTGCATTATAAGTTGATTTTTACCATGGGGTTATGTTACTTTTTCTCGTTCTATGGAGCTTCGGTTCCCGTCCTTCCATTTTCCTATTGATTGGAGTGTTTGTTGATGCCCTCCTCGTCTTCGGGGTTGCTGGATTATTTGGCCGATATCCCCGACCCGCGTATCGAGCGTTGTCGGGCGCATCGCTTGATTGATATCCTCATGATTGCCGTGTGTGGGGCTATCTGCGGGGCCGATAGCTGGGTGGCGATTGCCGAATGTTGAGTTAAAAGCTGTTTTGTATGTTATTTGGCTCCATCGCTCTTTTCGATAGGAGGCTTGTGGTATGGCTGGGTATCCCAGTGACTTGACCGATGAAGAATGGGCTTTGCTGGCTCCTTTCTTTGCTCGCCCAGATCCTCGGGGCAATTCGGACAAGTATGCCAAACGGGATGTGGTCAATGCCATTTTCTATGTGGTCAAGGGTGGCATCCCGTGGCGGATGCTACCGTTGGATTTTCCGCCGTGGGACACCGTTTATGACCATTACCGGCGTTGGAATCAACGCGGGGTGTGGGAACAAGCCCCTGATGCGCTCAATGAGCAAGCTCGGCACCAGCAGGGCAAAAACAAGCATCCTACCTATGTCTTGGTAGACTCGCAATCGATTAAGACCCAATATGCCAGTCAAGATCGAGGCACCGATGGGGGAAAAAAGATCAAAGGACGTAAACGCCATCTGGCCACCGATACGCTGGGTAATATGCTGACCGTCCAAGTCCATGCGGCCAATGTGGCCGATACCAGCCAAGGATGGGACGTCTGCGACCAAGTCGCGGAAAAGTATGATTCGATAGAAGCCTTCTGCGGCGACCAAGGATGTTGGGGAACCACCGTCGAATTCGTCGAAAACCTGTTGGGGATGCGACTGGATATAGCCGATAAGCCAACCCAAGGGTTCCAAGTGGTGCCCAAACGGTGGATCATCGAAAGCACCTTGGCTTGGTTGGGCGGATTTCGTCGCTTGGCCAAGGACTTTGAAATACTCACTCGCTCCGCAGAAAATATGATTCGTATCGCCATGATAAAGATTACTGTCGTGTACTTAGCCGCTTGATACACACCGTCTGTTACGCCACGTGAATGGATAAAGTCGAGATAAGAGGAGGAGGCTATAATGAGGGCAATGAGGACATTGATTTTTTCTATCATTGGAGTTTGGGGTAGTATCGTGATAACCCAGGCGGAGACCAACACGAATTATTGGCCTTTGGATAAGGGGAATAAATGGATATATGAGCATACAATAGGAGTTCTAAACGCAAAGGGGTTACGAATCGATTTTCAAGAGCAAGTCACTTTAGAAGTATTAGATGAAGAAGAAAGAGCGGACAAAACCTACTTTCGTCTTAATACGGGTCAATTGATTCGCAAAAATGAAAAAGGGGATATTCTCGAATACAATGATAGGTTTGATGAGATACAAGATACGGAAATGTTAGTTTTTGATTTCTCTTCGCTTACGACTAGAGATGATGAGACCTTTGCCTATCGCGTTCCCTATCAAGTTATGCCTCCAACTATTGGAGGGCAATCTCTGCCACAGGATCCTTCTGTTACAAGGTTTCTTATGTATAGAAATTTTTACAGAGTTGGGCTCGACGATCTCTTTATGCCACTAGGATTAGCAAATGTACTTGTTTGTTCCTTCTCATATCCACTCCTCGACCCAATCTCAGAGGGTATTGTAGGTATTGTATTTGCGCCTCATATAGGCATTGTCAGTTCAGGAATAGCGGGTAATGATGTGGGAGAGTTTGAGATCTATTTGCTTGTAGAGGCTGTAATTGCTGGGGAACAGAAATTTCCCACGAATATATCAACCTCCTCATGGGGCGAGATAAAAGAAATTACTGTTCGAAAAACAAAACCAAAAAAAGGAGATTGATGATGAAAAATATAAGATTGGTAATTGTGACAATAGGATTGATTATAGAAGGATATTCACCCTCTATAGCCATGGTATATGATACTGGATGGGTTATACGTGAACAACCTAATGGAACGACTTTTTTGGGGCGTGAATGGGGAGATGAGTTTCTCTCTTTTAGTGAGACAAGAGATGGCTTTCGGTACGAAATAGATCCATCTACTGGATATTTTCATTATAAGATAAGAAATTCGTCAGGTGACTTGATCCGATCGCCATTAAAGGTGGGAATTGATGATCCTACAAGACTAAATATTCTGAAGCACCTCGACTTGAACTCTAAAAGATATAAAGAGGTCAAGAGAGATATGAGAGCTTTGGGATATTTAGTAGATGATAATAACTCTAATGGAGAGAGATCTATACCCCGTCAAGGTTCACCGACCAGTGGTGAATGGACCCTCGCCATTGTTTTAGTTGACTTTTCTGATGTCCTCCCTAGAGAACCTAGGTATACTAAGAGCCTATACGAAAATCATGTCAACCGGTTGACGATTCGAAAAATGATCAGCACCGAAGCTACGTGAATTAACGCTTCGTAATGGGTACTTTTTTTCTCCCATCGGATCAGCAGTCGGCGGAACCGATTATGCCAAGCATGGGTTCGTTCGACCACCCATCGCCGAGCCGGATGCTTCTTTTTGACGGGCCTCTTGGCCCTTTCGGCTTCCCCTTTGGCTAGGTGTAAATGATAGTCTCGTTCCTCGACCCCTTCGATGACATCGGCGTAGTCATAGCCTTGGTCCAAACACAGATGATGCAGTCGATAGACAACCTTCTCCGGTCGGTCCACCACGATGCCATCCAACGTCGCCAGCGCTACCGTTTTGTCGTGCGTATTGGCACCGGTTATTTCCACCGCCAGCGGAGCGCCGCGCCGGTCGGTCAACACCGACCGTTTGGTGCCCGTTTTACTCCGATCCACAGGGGAAGGCCCCGTATCTTCGCCGCCCAACGGTGCTTTGGTGATCACCCCATCGAGGGCTTGCCATTTCCACGCAATACCCACGTGCGTATCATAGGAGTGCAGCAGGGTTTGCCAAGCGTGGAGAAACACGCCTTGTTGAACCCAGTGTCGGAACCGACCGTGAACGGTCGATCCGGGGGCGTAGGTTTCCCGCGGAATAACCTGCCACGGGCAGCCACTGCGCAACACAAAGATAATGGCGTCGAAAAGGACCCGGTTGGGCGTGGACGGACGCCCGACCGTGCCGGGTGGTTTGTCCGGTCCTAAAATCGGGGCGATTAGCGCCCACAACGCATCCGGGGTGCGCCAGATCGTGTCTAGCGAATCGGTCTTGGTGGCCATGGCTTTCCTCCTCTTGGTTGAGGGCAAATGATACGGAAAGCGTAGGTCGCCAAGACCTATTTATCAACAGAAAAACAATTTTCGTATAGGCTCTTAAGGGTCTATTTTGAACGAAGGGTTCGTTAAAAGGAGCTGGAGGATCATAGCATGATTGCCCAACTGAACCGCCTCATGGCTTTGTTGACCTTATGTAGCTTGCTGGTTCCCTCGGCCCAAGCCGAGCCGGTGGATTCGGTGGCCGTGAAAAAGCAAGACTCCAGAGGCTTGATCCTGACGGAAGATGCCGAGGGCCTACGGGCCGGGCTGGTTTTGGAAGCAAGTGAGATTGACAGCAGCACGGTGGAAGTAGGGGAGAGCAGGAGAAATATGAGTGCTGGTAAGCGCGTGGCCCTTAAGCTACTCGCTGGAACGCTTGGGGGGATGATGGGGGCCGTGATTGGTAGCTCAAACTGCGATGGCGGTCAAGAAATCAATTTCAATTGTGTGGGAGTAGCTGCATTGGGCTATTGGGCCGGAACGGCTATTGGTACCAATGCGTTTCCACGTCACCGCTCCATCAGTTCCCTCATCAAGTCCATAGGCGTATCCCTAGGTGGCAGTGCCGTGGGTCTTTTCGTGGGCTTGGGGTTGACGCTTGCTAGTCCAGAGAAGCTCTGGCCATCCCTTCTTGTCGCTCCTGTCGTCGGTGCGACGTGGGCGTCGGAACGATGGCGCAAGCCCCCGCCCACCCGCCGCATCTCCGTCGGTCTAGTGCCAAACCCAAGGGGTAGCGTATCCGCCATCGCCACGCTGCGCTTTTGAAAATCAATAAGAAAGGATGGAGAACATGGCCATCTGGACTAACGTAAAGAGCAATATCAGACCTGCTATCGCTGGCCTTGTTGCCTGTATTTTGCTTCTCGCAATGGTCAACCATGCAAATGCAGATGCGAACGAGGATCGAGACAGACGCCTCGCTGAGAAATTCGCTCCGATACTGGTACTGACAGAAAATCCAACACCTGTTGGGAGAGACTACGCCGTAATTAATCCCGAACCCGTTGAAATCGTCGGTGCTAACCATATATCCAATGTATGGTTGACTGCCTATGATTTAAAGTCAGACAGCCAAATCGACAGTAGCACCGTAGAAGTGGGGGCGGTTGTGGCCGTCATCTATGGGCACGGCCAGCGGCATCCGGTCTCCGGGTCATGGGCCAAGCTAGACACGATGCGAGGCTACATCAAAGCCGTTGATCAACGGCGCTTGATCTTGGGCTTGGCACCGGATGGGTGGTCCCGGTGGATCGCCTTAGAGCGCATTCAAACGCTGGTGTTGGTAGGTGCGCCTTTGCCGGGTGCCGCGAAGGGACCAAGGGCCGAATTACCCTATATACCATCGGTCGAGTCGGAGCCACCACCCGAGGCACTAGCTCGGAAGCTGGTTCAGTCGGACCAAGCTGAGCCGGGGGATTCGCTGGCCGTGAAGGCCGAGCCGATGGATTCGCTTCATACGAGGGTGGATAGTCTTGCGGAGAGCCGGGGCAGTATGAGTACTGGTAAGCGGGTTGGCCTCAAGATAGCTGCCGGTACTGTCGTGGGTTTGCTGGGGGTCTTGATAGGTAGCCCATACGCAGAGGTGGATAATGATGTCCCCTTTTATGGATTGGAGGCCGTTGTATTCGGCTATGGGGTCGGAACGGCGATTGGCGTCAGTTGGGTGGATCCACGCGACCACTTTATCAGGACCCTAGGCGGCAGTGCTGTGGGAGTAATCGGAGGTGATTGGTTGCTACAAGTCAATGACGATGTGTTCTGGCCATATGTCCTTGCCGGCCCTGCCATCGGTGCGACGCTGTCGTCGGAACTGTGGCGCAAGCCTCCCGTCTTCCGCCGGGTCTTGGTCGGTTTGGTTCTGAACTCCGAAGGCGGCTTATCCGCTGTAGCCATGCTGCGCTTTTGAATTGTGCGTTTTGAACGTAGGATTCATTAAAGAAGAAAGGTCGTCAACATGGACGCTGAAATCAACAAAAAGAACAACATGAACTCCACTGTCTTGTCCTTGGTTTTATTCGTATCAGTTTTGCTGCATTCGTTTGTCAGCCATGTTCATGCAGATCGCTAAGATGAAGAAAAACTCGCTCGAAAGTTTGCTCCCATTTTGGTCCTGACGGAGAACTCAACAGAAAGGGGCCGTAGATATAAAGTAATAAATCCTGAACCGGTAGAAATAGTGGGTGCTGATGATGTATCCAATATACAAGTATTATCATACGCTCGTGGGCTCATCCCATATTATTCAGGTCCAATCACATCATCCCCATCTCTTATTCAAGACTTTGTTCAATATTATTTTGGCGACACAGTTAATTTTAGCTCAAACAAATTTGCCTTTCTCACTGGCTATAAAGGACTAATTTTTGGCAGACGAAAGCCAGATAGGGGGTTTTCTGCAACCCATGCAATGGTCACACATTTCGATTACCCTGGAATTGATGCAGCTTCTTGGTATGCTGCATATTATCCAAAGGAAGATGATGATGATTCTCATGCTGGATGGCGGTTCCCTAATACCGTATATGCCCATGTATTTAAACGCGACTCCCATTCCTCGGATTTTTACGGTTCCGTCGTAATACAATATTATTTTTTTATCTCTTCAATCATTTTGAAAACAACCACGAAGGGGATTGGCCTAATATCAATGTCATGGTGACGAGCCTCGATCCTGATGAGGCGAGACTCTACGGCGTAGATTATAAATTCCATGGAAAAGGTATTACCTACTACAACATTACGGATAATCTCTCTGCAACGAACAACGTTCGGGAAAGCATCGCGCCAGTGGGTGGTCAGTATCCGGTCGTCTATGTGAGTGCAGGAGGCCATGGCAGTTTTCCAACGCCTGGACATTACGGAGATGGAGCAAAAGCAGGGACACCTTAGATAATATGGGATTGGATCCTGAGATGAGTTGGCTGGGAGCATACGTATCATGGGGAAACCTCATGGTTCCGTCATGGCCTCTTGTAGATAACAAAGGTGCTAGAGGCCCATTTTATCATGGTTGGAATAAGATTCACTACGATAGCGAAAAACCTGAAGACTATCCCAAATCCGATATACCCTATGCCGCCTTTCACAACTTCCCCATCGTCGGCGACGTCCGGTGGCGTGGGGAGATCGCTTTACTGGGCGACATCGTGGTGTTCCCGGGCGCGACGCTGACGATCGAGCCGGGCACGGTGATCCAGTTTGCGGCTGGCGTAGATGCCCACAAATTTTCCGTAGGAAGAGAAGATCAAGCGGAGCTATTCGTCTATGGCACGCTGACGACCGGCTCTGATACGGAGGATTGGACGGCGGCCGATTCCATCTTTTTTCAGCGGCATGGTGCGTCTGGCCCGTCGGCGGCTTGGGGCGGCGTTCATGTGATGGCTGGCGGCCGCACTCTGTTGAACGCCTATACGCGCCTGAGCGACACGCGGCGGGGCAAGCCGACGAATCTGACGGCGGCACCCGGTGAGGAGCCGGGCACGGTCGTGCTGGCGTGGGATCAGA
>JAGWBY010000038.1 GCA_021295675.1 Candidatus Latescibacterota bacterium
GGGAATGCACCAGGTGTGGAACTTGATGGCCTTGAAGCCTTGGGCGATGAACTCCTCGGCATTCTTCAGATAGGATTCTACATCTTCAAAGAGCGGGGTGCTGGCGTAGGCGGGGATTTTGTCGCGCGCTCCGCCCAATAGCCGGTAGAGCGGCAGGTCTGCGACCTTGCCTGCCAGATCCCACAGAGCAATGTCGATGGCGGCCAACGACTGGGGCGGCAGCGGAAAGACGCGCGGCCTGATCTCGTGCCAGATATGCTCTCGCAAGAGTGGGTCCTTGCCCAGCAGGATGGGGGCTAGGTGGCGTATGGATTCGGCGGTATAGCGCTCGAAGTCATACGAGGTCGCGTTCCAGACGCCTGTATAGATGCGGACGACTGTGTTGGTCGAGTATTGATCCGGCAGGTCGTCCGACCAAGTGAAGCGGTCAACTGGTGGAGCTACGGTGCGTATTTCGACTTTGGTGATGTGCATGGAATACCTTTCGTGGGAATAATTATAAGGCGGGTTCGGATGCGAGATGCTCGGGGTATATTTCAATTTGCTCTGCGTACTTCTCCCGCAGTTGGCTTAGAAAAGCTTCAAAGCGCTCTTCAATGCGCTGGCCATTTGCCGAGCGCACCATCTTTTTTACGGTTTGCTGAACCTCGGGATGGGCAAAAGGTAGCAATCGGGCGGGGCGTTGCTCCAGCGTGCGAAATACGATGTATCCCGGCCAGATTTTTTCGCGCGGCTGGAAATGCACCAAGAAAGGTCCACCGACTTTTCCCACCGGGGTTTTGCGGACCGCCGCCAGCACGGCCGACATGGTGTGCGGGGAGTGGGCGTGTTGTTCGTCTTCCTCGCGGTGGATGTGGTAAATGTTATAGTGAAACCAAGCATCGTGAAAGCGCGGATAACCTTGGGCCAAAGTCCACATGTCGGTACCCTGGCGCACTTTTTCGGCGACGTCGAGTGCATCTGCTTCATGGTGGAGCAGGATGGCTTCGTAGATGAGCAGATCGGGATCGGTAAACCAGGATAGATGCTCCTCGTAATAGGCCCGCATAGTAGCTTCGTTGATAATCGGTGCTTCTGCCTCTAGACGGTGTAACGCTTCGATCATTAATACCGATTGACGCTTTTCCAGATAGCGCTTCATCTCGTCGTCGCCGGCTAGCCCGGCCTGCTGAGCGGCTAGCGGCAGCAGTACGGAATCTACTGCCGTGCGTCTGGCGTACCGAGCAATACTCGCTGTATCTACGGTTACGGGACGCCGCTGGGATGGGGTTGCTACGAGCCATTGTAGGTACTGCCCAAGTGTAACCTGTCCTCCTTCGTAGAGTATTAGCTGCTTTGTTGAGTGCTCGTCCCCGTCGAACTCGGGGATACCGTGCGAGGCGGTTTTGCCCAGCTTTACTAACTGCAACGAGGTTGCTTCGACTAGCCGTAAATTGAACTGCTTTCTGATGTCCGTGCGAAACTCCACCGTGCGCACGGCAAGGCGATCCGCGTAGAGCCGGTCTTTGATCCTCTTTTTTAAGGACTCATAGGGTAGCGGACGCTCGTCCTCCGCGCGCACGATGTGGAAGTAGCCCTCTCTGCCTTGGAAAGGTGCAGACAGTTCATTTGGCTGCATGGAAAAGAGCACCTTGCTGACGGGGCCGAGCATTAAGGACTCGTCCCAGTAGCCGAGGTCGCCTCCTTTATCTGCGGTCTGCTGGTCTAGGGAAAAGCGACGGGCTAGCTCGGCGAAATCTTCACCGTCTAGGAGCGCTTGGTAGAGCGTTTGCGCCTCCGCTGCTGTTTTCACCATGAGATGCCGCCCCCGCACCTCGCGCTTGGTGCGCAGGTCGCTGTTTTCGTAATAGGTTCTGATCTCTGCGTCAGAGACCATTATTTGGCTTTTAACTTCCCTTTCGATGAGGCGTTCTACGGCCCGTTGTTGGCGCACGCGTTCTAAGTTGGATAGGACCTGTGCGCTTTTATCCAGTTCTCTGTTCCTAGCTTCCAAAAACAGCAATTCGCGATTGATAAGCGTCTCTAGGACATCTTGCTTTGATTGTTTTTGCTCCAACTTGTCCCAGACCCGTTCCACCTGATCGATTGCGATGGTGCGGTCGGCGATGCGCGCTGCTACAGAATGGTTCTCTGCGCATCCCAAGAGGATGCCGAACAAAAGGACTGCGATTATCACTATAGCTTCTCCACAGCTCAGGAGTGTACGGGGAGGGTAAGGACGAGGTAGAAGTTCTTGGTGAGGGGTGAAGTTGACAATTTATTGCACAGGTTCGAGTTCGAGGAGAACCAGTAGCCAAGTGCGCGCCCAGTAGGCGCTGTTGATATAAGGCGTCTCCGCGGTGGGCCAGTTCTGCCAGTAGGTTTCGTTGTGGGGAATTCTGTGGTACCACTGGAGCAGTGGAATCGAGGGCAACTCGCGCAGCCAGATTTCCATGGCTTGGCGAAAGAGTTCGAGTAGTTGCGGATCGTCGGGTGCCGTGCCGGCCATGCGATCGATGATTTGGTCGAAGCGGTCGTTTTGCCAGCGCCAGAAGTAGATAGCGGCTGTGCCGGTAGGTTGCACGTAGCGGCTGTGATAGAGTCTGAGGGTAAAGTACGGATCGCGCACGCTGCCCGCATTGCCGATCAGAAAGGCCCGGGCGTCGCCCACGGTCATGCGGGTGTAATAATCGGAAGTCATTCTGAAACCAGCATCGAAACCGGCGCGGCGTAGCTGTTCGACCAACACGGGGACGATGTCGTGAAGATTTGGATGCAGGTCGATGGTGATTTTGAACGGCGTGCCTTCCTTGGTCCAGATGCCTTTTTCGAGGGACCAGCCTTGGCGTTGCATGATCTCCGTGGTCTTGGCCGGGTCGTGTGTGCCGACTGGATAGCGGGCGAGCAAATCCTCGATCTGGTCGGTAAAACGGCGCAGAGGCGGAAAATCTGGAAAGGGCAGCAGGGAATAGGTTCCCGCGCCCTGCCAACCGACCTCGACGAGTTGCTGCCGATCAATGGCGTGGTTGATGGCCCAGCGAATTTCCGCATCCGCAAACGGCGCTTCTAAGTTGTTAAAGCCCAAGGCGGTGGGCCACCAATCGAGATAGCCGTAGGGTGGTTCCCGACCAGTCCAAGTGGATACGGCGGGATTCTGGTCGAGAATGGTCTTGATGTTGGACGGGCGCAGGTCCAGACAGGTATCCATTTGGTTGCTGATCAGCAGTTGCACTCTTTTGTCTTCGTCCATGTAGGGCAGATAAATCAGGCGTTCTACGCGGGGGAGTCGGCGAAAGCCTATCTCAGCCGCCCACCAGTCTTGCCGCAGATCCCAAATTCGCTGTTGAGGCTCGGAACGGACGAGCCGGTAGGGGCCGCTGACTACGGGCCAGCCGCGTTGGAGATCTAGATTGGCAAAGGTTTTGGCGTCTTTTCCCTCCCAGATATGCTTGGGGACAATGGGGATGCCGTTGCCGAAATTGTTGGTCAAATACTCGAATACGAAGCGCGGATTTGGCGATTTTAGCGCGATTTTCGCCTGTAGGTCATCTACGACGCTGGCTTCTGCGACCCATAGCTCCATATCGACCGAGGCGTTGAGGACTGGGGCGTTCTGTTTGAGCATGTCGATTGTGAATACCAAATCGGCCGCAGTCCAAGGCGTGCCGTCACTCCACTTTACTCCTTCTCTGAGGTGGATAGTTACTTCGGTGAAGTCGTCGTTGTACTCGTGGCCGGTGGCGATCCAGGGTATGAGGTTTTGTTCTGTGCCATAGGGGTTGTAGAAGTAGAGCGGTTCGTAGAGGAAGTTGTGGCCGGTGCTGGAGATGCTGCCGGGGAGAAAAGGGTTGAAAGAATCGTAGTCTTGGATCTGGCCGGCGCAGGTGTTGGGCGGCGTGCAGTTCATTATGAGCGAGCGGTTGCGGGGCACGTCCGCCCCGTCGTTGATCTCGCCGCAAGCAAAGAGCAGGCAGCAGGCCAGCAAGCCGCTTAGCACGCAGTTAAACATGGGGTACAGTCTCCATATACCAATCGCCGTAAAAGTTGACTTCCACTATGCTATTAAATACCTTGAACGGGCAAAAGGGCGCATGGTATAACTCTTCAAAAAGGAGGTTTTAGTGGTTAGTAGAACGAGCATATATGACAAACAAAACAGTCAATTTACTCTCTAAAAGGAGGCTAACTATGAGAATCCTTGCTGTTTTTGGCGTTTTGCTATTGGCTACGAGCACGTGCTTTGCGCACAGCAACGCCAATGGTTTTGGATATTTCGCTTTGGAATGGCCCGCGGATGTGACGTATGTCGCCGATGGTGAGGACGGAGATTGGGCGTGGTACGATCCCAATTTTATCGTCACTCCCGACGAAATGGGCGAGGTCGTACAGCAGGTGATTCCAGATAAGAGCGATATCGATGTTTCCATCAGGACCGCTTGGACGCAGGCACCCGACAACCGCATCTATGGCTTTGTGCGGGTGACGGATGATTCTTTGCACGCGGCCGAAACGGATCCGGAAAACGGGTGGTTTGAGGACGATCTCGAAATTATTACCGACGGCGACCACAGCGGTGGCCCGTACCGCGATCCGAACCAAGTGAACGCGCAGCAGTGGACCATGCACGTGCAGGTGCCCGGTGGGTATTCGACGCCTTACGGCAACGGCACGACTTGGTTGCGCAAAGACGCCGATCCGGCCAAGCAGTGGGCCACGGCCTATATTGAGGCCGATGTCAGTCTCAGCCCTCCCGGCGCTACGCACGGATCGACCAATGTCACCCTCGGCTATGAGTTCGCCATGCCGCTGTGGGTCAACTTGGAAAACGACGAGGCATCTACCGAACGCGTGGTCCTGCAGCCGGGAATGACCGTTGGTCTTACCTACCAGCTCAACGAGGCCGATACGACGCCGGCTGAGGGTGCCGCCCGGACGCATCAGCTAGTCACCGGGGATGTCAACGGGGCGCATAGGGATCAGGATTTCGCCTCTGACTTTACCCTACTGACCGTAGGTGAGTACACTCGGGGCAGCGATGCTGGCACTGCGGTTGAAGGCAGTACTTGGGGAAAAATTAAGGCTACTTTCGACGAGTAACATTGCTCCATTTTATTTTGCCGCGGGGGAGGAGAGGTGTGACTATCTCTGCTCCCCCGCTTTCGCGTTTTGTGGGACGTTGGGGAAGCGTTTTGCCATGAGTCCATACTTGGGTGTCTTGGTGCTGCTGGTGTTGGGCGGTTGCGGTCGCTACTTCCCAGGACCGATCGAACCTGCACCCGAAAATAGCCAAGAAGTCTATGCTTCGGTCGAAGACGACGGGACCATTATCGCCGTTTTCAACCGCCTCGAAATCTCCCTGCGTCCCATGACGGACGAAGAGCTGAACCGGCAATTCGCCGACTACTCTACGGCGGGTGCCAATTCCAAGAATCCATATACTTTTGGCAACTGGAAGCCGCTGGGCGATACCTATACGCCGCCCAAGTACACCGTCTTTTCAGTTCAGGTGAAAAACTACGAGTATCCCAAGGTCTATCTGGACCCCACCCGCATAACCCTCGTCTCTCAACAGGCTGGCCGCGAGTACGATCCGCTCAACAGAACGGACATTCTCGAATTCTATGCTTCCATGATTCCCGGATATGCGGGCAATGCCTACAGCGTCTTCCAAGAGCGCCGGGAGATTCTGACCCGCACTATGTATCTAGGCGAAGACATTTTCAGCGGCCAGGAAGTCGAGGGATATGTGGTGTTTCCCGCCTTACCCCACGATATCAATGAGTTTACCGTTTACCTCAGCGACGTGGCGATTCGCTTCGACTTTAGGCAGCAACCCGTCGAGACTATAGATCTGGCGTATCGCTTCCAGCGCGAGGTATTCAGGGGGTATCAGCCGCCGGCAGATTGGGCGCAGGAATGAGACTGGTGGCGAGCAGGCTCACTTTGTGCGGAGTATGCTGTCTGAGCGCGCCGCTTGAGGCACAGGTCGAAAGCTATAGGGTTGGTGGGGACGGGCTTGCTTGGGATTCTCAGGCTGCGGTCGCCGGGGGAGTAGATATGCAAAACCCGGCTCTGATTCGTCCCATCGGCTTGGCAGAAACCGACAATATCCTCCGCTCGCTCGATTGGAGCGATTCACCTACCTTGGACTTTGTCGCCGAAGGCCGTGCCCATATCTGGGACAACGCCGCCATCGAAGGCTCCACTATCGCCTTGGTCGATGGCGATGAGCAGACTTCTTCCGGCGACCGCTTCAAAGGGCTGGGCACCGATCAGACCGGTCGCATCTTTTTTTTAGACTTAGGGGCTTCTTTTCCGGTCAATCGCTTGGTCTACTTCCCCAGTCCGTCTTTTCCCGACGACTTCCCTAGGGCCTTTGAACTTTCGGTGAACGATGGCCGCGACTATACCCAACAAGGCGAGCCGCGCTATCAGGTTTTGAAACGCGTTGATCTACAGACCGAGCCGAGGACGGTAATTGACTTTCCAGTGCAGCTAATCCGCTTTATCAGGCTGCGCATCCTGTCGCCCAATCCGTTTGAAATAGCGGAAATCCAAGCCTTTGGCACGGGTTTTGTGCCCAAGGGCACGTATATTTCCAAGCTCATTGAATTGCCCACAGCAGCGATCCTCGGCGCGCTCTCCGTCAAAGCCACTAAGTTGCGCCGACAGCCGGACGGCGTCCTGCTGCCGACAGCGGCCGCCGCCGCGTCTGTGGATCTGACCTTGCGCAACGGCACGGACGAGACCCCCTTGGTCCATTTTGAAATTGTCGATCGCGAGACGGGTTCGGAGCAGCCCACGACCGCAGACGCCTATGCCAAGCTGGCGGAGGATTTTCGCGGTTCCATCCTCGACGATGCCGAAAACTGGACTTGGAAGAATCCGATCCGCATTGATTCGACGGGGACTTTTACCTATCCCCTCGAACTGCCCGGTCCGAGGCGGTATTTTGATTTCCAGCTCTTTTTTCGCGGCACTTCTACCGATCTAGTTCAGATAGACAGCCTAGCTATTAGCTACTCACTGCCGCTAGCCGACCGCGCCGTAGGCGAGGTGGCTGTTCTCGCAGATCCGTTTCCCGTAGGTGGTATAGTTGCGGTGCCAGCAGGACGAGACACCCTTTTTACCTATGACATTCGGGCAGAATTTGGCAGTGATGCGCAGGTTGGGTTTGATGGCTTGCACATCGCAACCCAGACCGAACCGACGTTGCTCAAATTTGAGATGGGGGAGCCGCTCGTCGAGGTAGTGCCCGACAGCGTCCACGCGGATGCGCAGGGGCTGATGCTATACTTCCCATCGAACCGGGTCACGCCGAGCAACAACCAGCCACTGCGCGTTACTTTTCGTACGGCTATTCTGGTCTATGCCACTGATTTGGTGAGCCACCTAATCGACTCTGGGGGGCGTTTGCCCCAGCCGGTTGCGGCCGGCGATGCCAGTTCGAGTGTTGGCACCAACACCAACCGAGTCTTTTTCTCCAATGCCGCAGGGGGTGGGATTTTATCCGCGATGCAGGTCGTACCGGCGATATGTACGCCCAATGGGGACGGCGTCAACGAAGAGAGTCGCATTGTGTTCCAAATTCTGCGTTTGGTGCAAGAAGTCGATTTCTCCATTGGGATCTACGATTTGGCTGGACGCCGGGTGCGTCAGCTATTTGTCGCTGCCTTGGCTGCCGGAGCCTACGAGCACACTTGGGATGGCCGCGATGCGACCGGTGAGCTGGTGCCTCCGGGGGCTTATATCGCGCGCATTGCGGCTGAGACCGAATCGGGGGAAGAGGTGTTGGCTAGGACGCTCGGCGTGGCGTATTGAATTTAACTGCCGCTGATCTCACCGACTGCTTTGCGTTCGTCGTGATTTGTAAGTCAATCAGGTTTATGCTAAAATATCTAGCGACAAATGACACCTCACCCAACTCACAAATTTGCAAGGAGCCATGTTATGAACTGTCGGTCGCTACTGATCGTCTGCTTGGCAATGCTGGGGTTAGCTGTCGCTGGCTGGGGGCAAGTGGTGACGAGCAGTGATGGGGAGGCTTGGGTCGCCGGGGACATACGCCGCCTGACCGATGCCAGTAGCCGAGACAGGTTTCCTTCTTGGTCTCCGGATGGCCGGCACATCGCCTTCGAGTCCAACCGCGACGGCAACGCAGAGATTTACGTGATGGATGCGAATGGAGGCAATCTGCGAAATCTAACCAATGCCAGTAGCCGAGACGGGCATCCTTCGTGGTCTCCAGATGGTCGCTCTATCGCCTTTTTCTCCGAACGCGTGGGGGGCGGCAACGCAGAGATTTACGTGATGGGTTCGGATGGGAGCAACCCCCGTCGCCTGACGGACCACCCCGGATGGGCAATCTATCGCGTTCATTTCCTACCGCGTTAGGTCCGCCAGAAAGATTTACGTGATAGATTTGTCTGGGGAAAACCTGCGGAATCTGAGCGGCGGCTGGGGCCAAGACCTATATCCGTCTTGGTCTCCGGATGGTCGTTCCATCGCCTTCGCCAATCACCATACCCGTGAGATTATGGTGATGGATGCGAATGGAGACAACCGGCGCAATCTGACCGATGCCAGTGGCAATGACGGGTCTCCGTCTTGGTCTCCGGATGGCCGGCACATCGCCTTCGAGTCCAACCGCGACGGCAACGCGGAGATTTACGTGATGGGTTCGGATGGGAGCAACCCCCGTCGCCTGACGGACCACCCGGCCGAAGACGGGTCTCCGTCTTGGTCTCCAGATGGCCGGCACATCGCCTTCGAGTCCAACCGCGATGACGACTGGGAAATTTACGTGATGGACATCGCGTCTTATGTCGGTGGGGAGCCGACGGCTGCGGCAGAGACCTCGTGGGGACAGATCAAATCGCTGCTTTCAATAGGCACCCATTAATCGCGCCTCGTGCGTAGGGGCGGCTTGCGCTCCGCACCGCCCCTACGTCCCCTTCTGTACCAATCCTACCTTATCGCTCCACAAGCGCAAAATCCAAGAGTAATCGCTATTCAAATGCGCGATAGCCGACACTTTGAGTTGTAGCGCAATCGCAACACGGCTGTTTCTCCCACACTACACCGCGTCGCCGAACAAAGAGCCATCGTTCAGAGTGCGGGATGATTTAAGTCGATTGGTCCGCATTTTGCATACGCCATGTAGCCGATTATCTTTGACCCGATACCAAAGGCTACTCACATGTCCACACCACAATCCTCTTCCGAGTTCACTACCCGCGATGTTTTACAGCAGATTGACCATCGCCTAAGTCTCATCGAGACGGATGTGCGCGAAAACAGTACCAAACTCGAGTCTAAAATTGATGCTCTTGAGGCCAAGACCGAAGCCAAGATCGACGCTCTCGACCACAAACTCGAGTCTAAGATCGACGCTCTCGATAACAAAATTGAAGTCGAAACACGCGAAATACGCCGCGACTTCAACGGCAAATTCAACTTAGTTATCGGTTTGGTCATCACCACTTGGCTGTCGATGATGGGGACGCTTTTCTTCAAATTGTAGATGTGCTCACGTGCTCTTCTGTACCAACCCCGCCTTATCGCTCCACAAGCGCAAAATCCGCGCCGATTCGCGCAACAAATGCACATATAAGGACCCCGCTCGGCGTCTCTTTTCGAGTCGCTCCCGCTGATTGAGTGCCATGTTGAATTTGCCTCGGGCTTGGGTGACGGCCCGCTGATGGTTGTCAACGGCGATGGTGAGGACGCGCTTTTCGAGGGCCTCTTCGGCGTCGGCGTTGAGCGCCCGCAGCGACCAGATCGAGGTGTCGCCAGCAAGACAGCGCTCGGTGTAAGAAAAGACGCAGTGGCCCATGATGCGGCCTTCGGTCTGGAGCTGTTGTGAGGTGCAGAGTTCGTAGATGGTCCAGACGAGGTTGCACTTGAGCTGCGCGTCGTATTCTTCGAGGCGGAAACCAGCCAAACCCGTAGCCGCCCACGTCTTGAGCGGCACATCCTCTTCCCCCGACAACGTCTCGTGCCATTGATCCACTTGGTGGAGCAACTTGGCGGCACTGCGGCCCTTCATGCAGAAGTTGGGTTGCGGCGGCGGTCCCTCAATTTGGGTGCCGTCGGGCTGGATGATCTGCTGGGGTAGGTACTTCTGGTGGCGGATGTAGTCATAGACCGGCAGGAAATAGCTGCGGTGTAACATGGGGTAGTTGTTGACGTAGAAGTGGATGACCGAGATCCAAAAGTCCTCGTTTTCCAACGAGTCGCCCAGCGGCGTAGCGGCTACGTACCAAGAGACATGGGAATCGCCGCCGAGTGCCTCCACTTGGGCCATGCGCAGCGCTTGGAGCAGGGTATGGTGCGGATGGCTCATCTGCATGAAGATATGCGCCATGCGCTTGGTGACCTTCATCGGCACACCCGCAGTGCGCAGGTTTTGGCCGCCGGCCACGTGCTTGAACCATTCCTGCTGCTGATAGGCTGCTGCGGTATGCCCTTGGAGCCAAACGGTGTCCATGGGTGCGGGGACCTCGTAGCGGGCGAGCAGGTGCCGCGCCAGCGACTGGAACTGCGGCCGCTCCTTGGCTGTGTCGGGCCGCCACGCCTCCACTGGCCGCAGCCAATCGCGGTGATGCCGCGCTAGCTGCCCGAAGGCGGCGATGTAGGTGTTGGCGCGGTTGGCACCGAGCCGCTTGAGCACGGGCATGGGCCGCAGCAAGTGGCCGTATTTTTCGACGTGTAGCACCAGCTGTCCGAGGGCCTGTTGGGCGGCTGGGTCGCTGGCCAGCGCGTTGCGTTCGACGCGTAGCCGCGAGAGTAGGTCGTTGAGCTTTTCGCCCTCTAGCTCGCCGTTGAAAAGCCGGTCGATTAGTGCGGCGCGGCGCGGGTCGTGCTCTTTGCTGGCTGCGGGATCTACTGAGGGCTGCAAGGAGGTAAAAAGAGCTCGCTCTGCGGCTCGTTCTTGCGGCGTTTTGTCCAGTGCCGTGCTCAGGTTGTGCCGATGGCACCAGAGCTTGTAGGCCGAGATCGTGCCGACGCCGAGTGCGGCAAAGTGCGTGGCGAGGGCTTCGTCAACTTGGTTGGGAAGTAGTAGGGCGTATGTGGCGTTGGTCATCTTTTCGCTAGTCTGTGTCGGCGGTGAGTGAATTTTAATTCTAGGGCAGAAGATCAACAGTGACAAGCGGTTCCTCTCGACCGCGAGGGCTTTATAGCGCCGTTGTTCTGCCGTATATTCCCGCCTATGTGCCGAATTTGTAGGGGATGGTTTGCAAACGGTAGGGGGCGGTTTGCGAATTTGTAGGGGGCGGTTTGTAAACCGCCCCTACAGACACGGGGTTGCAACCCAGAATCTAGACGAATGAAAATTACTTTCATTGCCGTTGCTGCGGTGTTGTTGAGCGGGATTGAGTCGCTACGGGCCGAGATTCACACCTTGGTCCTCGGACAGGGTGGGGTGCCATGGGCCGAACTGGGTGAGCGAGTCGTTGGCTTGGAGACGGTCTCAGTCGATGGTGTTCTACAGCCCCTCGAACTTTTGCCGCAGCAGAATATCATCGCCGGCCCCCGCACGGAAAGCGGCGAATACACCACGATTCTGGGCAGCACTTGGCAGCTAGGTAAACAACCCAAAAGGGACGATTTTGAGTTGGGGGTAACGCCTCGTTTCTGGACTAGTATTCTGCCTCTGTACCACACGGCACCCTTCCAGGTCATCGACGGCGATCTCGCTACGGTGACCAAGCTGCGCTGGTCTGTAGTGGGTGGGGGTCGCCGGGAAGATATATATACTTTCGACTTTGCGTTTCCCATTCCCATAAACCGCGTGGTATTCTATCCCCCGGCTACCGGATTGGACGAAGGCGGAGGATTGAGAAAGCAGCGCTTCCCCCGGGCCTATGAAATATCGGGTGCCAGAGAATCGGTGGATTTTCTTCTGCTCAGCGAAGAAGACAGACCTCACACATTGGAACAGGTCCTGTCCCGCACCTTTGTCAACTCCGACCGCGTTATAGATGTCCGTTTTTCCACGCAGACTCTGCGTTTTTTGCGCATTGCCTTCAATCTGATCGCACAGGTGTACATGCTGAGCGAGATTGAGGTGTACGGCGAGGGATTTGCGCCGGAGACTAGTTATCGCACAGCGGTTATCGACTTGGGAGCGCCGGTTAATTTCGGGCGCATTTTTTGGGAGTTCGAAAAGTTTCGCAAAACGCTGGGCGAACCAGAACCCGTTCCGTCTCCAGATGCACCGATCAGCTTGGTGTTGGAAACGCGCACTGGCAGGGACGATACCCCGAAGGCGTATTACATCATCAGCGACATAGGTACGGAACGGCAAGTAGAGGAAGCGGTTTACAATAAGGCGCTGGAGAAATCGCCCTTTGTCCAAGGCAATCGCCCCGGCGACAAATCGTCGATCAAGCTCGACGAGCAAAACTGGAGTTTCTGGTCAACGCCCTACGACCGTTCCGGCCAGTTGCTCCGTTCACCGGATGCGCGGCGCTATATGCAGCTTCAGTTCAATATGATAGCTGAGGATTTCCACACCTTCGGTCGGGTGAAATCCGTGGCGATTGAGTACTCGCCGCTCCTCGTGGAATCCCTCGTTGGCGAGGTAGGTCTGGCCGGGGGGGGAGACCGGGTGCCCGAAGCGCCGGCAGGTCAGGAGACAACATTTATCTACGACGTTTTGGCTAGTTTTGGCCCCGACGGTCAGCTAGGCTTTGATGCGATCAAACTCAATACGGTAGCGGAGGCTGAGTTCGCCAAGTTAGAAATTGGCCAGCCGCTAGCGGAAGTAGAACCCGATAGCGTGCGCTTCGCCAATGGGGTTTTAGCCGTGTATTTTCCCTCGCATAAAGTGGTGCGCGCCGATGGCGAGGAGCATCTGCGGCTGACCTTTCGCACGGCCTTGTTGGATTTTACTACCTACTTCCTCGGCGAAGTGTTGGAACTGACGGGGGAAAACCTGCCCCAGTCGATTGATCCAGGCGACGCGAGTGCAGAACTCCATAGCGACGACATTCGCGTCTTCGCCACGGGGACTTCCATAGAAACGCTTTCCGAAATTGCGTTGGATTCGTCGTTCCTGACGCCCAACGGCGACCGCATAAACGACGAACTCGATATCGCATTTACGCTGCTGGGTGTGGAAGATACCGCCACTGAGATCGGAGTCTATACCCTTACAGGCCAGCGGGTCAGGGCGTTGGTACGCGGGAAATTCAGCAAGGGTTTTTACACTGTGCAATGGGATGGGCGCGACGACCAAGGGGCGCTGGTCCCTCCGGGCATCTACCTTTTGCACATAAAGGTAGATGCGGACAAGGAAGCAGCAGAGCAATTTCGTTCGGTGTCGGTAGCGTATTGAGCATTCGGGGGTAGCATGTTGCAACGGATATACTTGCTAGCGCTGTTGGTACTCTTTCCGCTAGGGGAAACGAGCGCCGGAACGCTGCTCATAAACAGCCAAGACCAATGGCAGCAATGGACTTTTCCACAAGGGGTGCTGTCGTTGGCGGCAGATGGCAGCGTGGCCTTGAGACACTTCCGGCGCAATATAGACGCCGTCGCCGACGCGGCCGAATTTTTTCACCCAAATGCCAAGGGAAAAGAGGTGCAGGGAGGGATCCGCAGTGCGGGGACCCATATCGACCAAGCCGCCCATATCCTCGATGGCGCTGCCACTACTTGGTGGCAACCCAGCCAAGCGGCCCCGCTCGACGATTGGTGGGTCGAGATCGATTTGGGCCGCCTCGTCCAGGCCAAAAGGATCCGACTGACTTTTCCCGATACCGAGGGGGCGCGACCGCTGCGGGAGTTTTCCGTTTTTGTCACCGAAGGAACGCCTTTTCTCACCGGCCAAGACGTTTTCCGCTACGACCGGGTGGGCGGCACGACCCAGCCCAGCCAAGAGACGGTGATAGAGTACGACCTTGTGACGCCGGAATTGGGCAACGCTACCGGCGAGTATTTGGCGACCAGCGATACCTTGGAGTATATGTCCATCCAGTACGTGCGCGTCGTCGCCCACGTCAAGAGTATAGATGCGGCGCTGGCAGCCGTCGAGGTCGAGGCCATAGGCGACAATATTGCCCCGGGGACGATTGAGCGGGGAGGCGTCATACGGACTGGGCGCGACCCGCGCACCATCGCCAATATCATGGACGGAACCGCAGCCACGTGGTGGACCTTGACCTCGCGGGGCGACCTCGACTGGCGCGATAAAGGCGATTGGTTTGAATGGGATCTGGGGGCCACCTTCTGGATTGATCAATTAACGATGGTGGAGCCGCCGCCGGGATTTGCCACGCTGGGGGTGAATTCGTACCGGAATCAGTCCGGTTTTGAATTGTTGACCTCAGACGGCACGCCGATTCCCACCCAGGGGGAAGAACGGCTTCAGAGTCCCGTCGATTACCAATTGCTCAGCTTCGTCGATAACGAAACGCTGAGCAGCGCGGGCACGAGAAACCGCAATTTTGACTTCCGCTTTCCCGCCCGCAAGGTGCGCTATCTGTTTTATCACCACGAATCTCCAGTCAACAGGTCCACCGTTTTCCATTTATTTGAGATTTTCCTCTACGGCGCAGGCCATCCAGCCGAGGTGGTAATGACCTCGAATTTTATCGATCTGGAAGGAGCCAAAAGCCTGCGTCGAATGCGCTGGGAGGCGGAGACAGCGGCCGAGACGCGCATAGAAATTCGCACGCGCACCGGCAATACGCTGGACGAAGAGATATTCTATTACGACAAAAATGGTCGCGAAGTTCCCAAAGGACGTTGGGACAAACTGCCGGCCAGCCAGAAATTGCCCGAAGTAACAGTGACGAAAGCCGGCTCCGACTGGAGTGCGTGGAGCTCGGCCTACAAGGAATCTGGGGAAGCCTTCCGCTCGCCCACGCCGAGGAGATTCGTCCAAATGGAGGTGCGTCTGCAGACCGCAGATCCCGAGGTGGCACCGACGCTGCACGAGATTGCCCTCGACTTCGACGATCCGCTCATCGGCGGCGGGGTTTTCGCCAGCGTCTCTCCGCGCGAAGCAGTCCTCGATTCGCTGACGGTTTTTACCTTCCGCCTCGGCGGCCGGACTAGACCGACCGATCGGGGCTTCAACCGCCTCGTATTCGATTTGCCGAACTCCCTTGAAGGCGAAGTGCAATTGCGGATAGGGGATCGTCGCGTTGAACCCTTGCAGGTGGAGCCCAGCGGAGATTCGGTCGTGATCGACTTGCCCGAACAGGTCCGCGGGGACAGCATCGAAGTGAACCTGCCACTGCGCCTGTTGGCCAATGCGGCTGCTTTCGACGCTTGGGTAAGCTCTACGACGCAGCCCGATATCCGCCAGGGGATCCAGCCGGAAGACCAAGGGGCTTTGACGGTGTTCGTGCCCGAGATCGCCCAAGAGGAGCACCTCATCCGCGCATTGGAGATGTCCTCGGCGATGGTCACACCCAATGGAGACGGTATCAACGACAGGCTACAGCTACGCCTGCTAGTGGTAAAAACCACCGCCCAACCCAAGGTCGCGATTTACGACTTGAGTGGCGCGCTAGTCGCTAGCACTAAACAGGTGGATCAGACTCACTATGTGTGGGACGGTCGGGATGAGAGTGGTCTATTGTTGCCTCTCGGTATCTACATTTTGGACGCCAAGGTAGAGACCGACACTAGAACGGAGCGACGACAGCGCGTCGTTCATGTGGTTTATTAGTCGAGCCTCAGTACACGACCGTACCGTTACGCATGGGCATCGAGGTATGGGATGCTTCGACTGTGCTGCGCTGCGCTCAGCATGACACTGAAAAGCAGCGCACCCACTTGTCATGCTGAGCGTAGCGAAGCATCTCAGACCACCTCTACTGTCGTGTGCTGAGGTCGAATGCAAAGCTGCTATCGATACGGGAAATCAGCGCGATGAATAAAGCCATTTGGTCTTTTGTCTTGCTCGCCCTCTTGCCACTACAACTCAAGGCCGACTTGCAGAGTGGGTTCTTCAATCCGTACAGAGCGACGGGAACACCGGTTGATTTTGAGTCGCTGAGTCCGGTGCTGCGAAAATGGTACGTGCCCCAGACGCTGCTTTATCTCTATGGCTGGAAGACCTACGAGTACACCAACTACGCCCGGGACAACTACCAGCGCTACGTCAATCTCTTCTTGGAAGGGGATCGCTATTACGACCTGTACGGCAACTATATCACTCGGGGTTGGCGCATCTACGACTGGCGTCAGGAACACCCGCTCGATTTCGGCAGCAGCATTTTCAAAAATCCCCGCTTCAATAGTTGGTTCAATCGAGTCCTGATATCCTCTGCTGCCAAAGGGCAATTCTACACTGCACTGACCGTCGGCGAACAGTTGCGGACCACGCTTACGCCGCTGACCTTCTCGAAACCGCTCTTCGACGGTATCCAGTGGGATATGCAGTCCGACAAATACGCCTTGACCTTTATTGCTTCGCGCATTGACAATCCGGCCGTCCAGCGCCTCGACAGCGAAATCTCCGAGGCGAGAGAGACGGTCTTCACCAATTTGTACGGCTTGCGCGGAGTCGCCCAAGTCGGCGATTTCGCCACACTCGGATTGACGTATGTCAATGCCAACCACGGGAACAGCCGCTTGAGCGTCGAGGAGAATTCCCTCAAAGGCGTCTTGGGGGGGCGCTTGAACGCGGAAAACGTCCGCCGCATCGTCGTCCGTCTCAGCGACGATTCGCCCGAAGACAACACCGGCGGCGCACTGCTGTTCCGCGAACGGATCTTCATCGACGATGTTGAACACCCGGAAATAAAACCTTCGATTGACGGAGGAACGCGACGCCAGGGCTTGCTCGAAGCCAACGGCGGCGACGTGCTGACGCTTAGTTACGATGTCGAACGCGATTTCGTCCCGGGCGTAAAGGATCAGATCAGCGATTTCAAAGAAGCCGGCAAGATCGATATCGAGTTGGTGGTAGCCAATGATTTTCGCATAGAAGTAACCTCCAATATGCAGACCAATTTCACCGGCGAGACGGTTTTCCTGCCGGTCAAGCGGAGCAACGGCAATATCAGCGATGGCTCCAATCAGCAGGTCGTTCGCTTCCAGTACGGACTGCCGACGGCCAACGAAATCATGGGTTTTACGTTTGAAGTTTCCGAGCTTGGCGGATTCAATCTTCGCTCCGAATTCAACGTCAACCGCCACCACCGCAAGTTTCCCAACCAGAATATCGTCAAGAGGCAGGCATTAGCGTCCGACCGCGCCGAGGCTTTTTACGTCACCGCCTCGCGGTTGAGCTATCCCTGGTTTGCCTATGGCGAGGCCTTCTCCATGGATCCGAACTACGGCACCTCCATGGTAATTCCCGATCAGCGCGGTTTTATCGACTACGAGGATGAGCTCAACTTCGCCTATGAGTTTGTCGATGACAACGACGACCAAGACCGCTTTCCCGACTGGCGGCGGCGCGTTACTGGCGGCGGTTTTGTGCCGGGGCAGCAGACGACCCGCGCCGCCGATGTCGAGGTGTTTCCCGGCCTCGACGAGAACAACGATTTGGTCAACGACTTTAACCAGAACGACAATTTGCAGCCCGATTACGTCGAACCTTTTCTGCGCTACAATGTCGATCCGCCTGAATTTCTCTTTGGCACCGACATGAACAACAACACCGTCATAGACCGCCTCGAAAACGATACCGAACCCGATTATCCCTACAAGCGCGACCACCGAGGCTACAATTTCTACGTGGGCGCTGAAATGCAGCCCGGTTCTAAGGTCATGGTCGGACATTTACGCGAGTGGTTGATCGGTAGTGCGCGGCGCAACCAGACGAGCTATGGGCTTTTTACTTGGCAGGAAGACCTGCCATTGCGCGGCTTTAAATTTCGCTTCATGGAATTTTTGCGTCTTGCCAACGACGATATTCCCGATGCGCTAATCCAGTGGGTGCAGTCGCCCTTTTCGGCGGGAGGCTTGCAGGATGTGCAGGACCGCTTGATCGCTCAGAATACGATGATCAATACTTCGTATCTAGATTTTGCCATCCATCGCCTGCGGCCGCTGAACGTGTCGGGCAAAGTCAAATGGGACCACTATTTTCAGCGCGGGAATCAGGCGCGGGAAAATCGCGACGAGAGTTTTCTGGGGGCAATACTGAGAGCGGAGTACTTCTACGAGCCATTCGCGGGTATCACCATTTCGCCCAAGTGGAAGCAGCAGTACGCCCGCCAAGTCCCAACAGATCCCTTGGCGCTGCAACGCAATGAGCTGTCGGAGATTTTCTTCTTAATCGGCACGTACGACATCATCCCCGGCCAACTCGTCTCGGAATCGGGTGTCGAATGGGAGGTCTTTAGAAATCTACGCCAAGAGCCAGATCCACTGCCGCCGGCCTTTGTCGAAGATTTCACTACCCTAACCTTAGCCACCCAGTTCACCAATAGATCCGATTATCAGGGCTACGCACTTTCTACCAAGATCGGTGTACGCTGGCAACGCCGAGCGTTGCAACAAGGCGATGAGACCAATTTCCTCACGTTTGTTACCATCTTCGCCGGACTGCGCTGAGAAGCCGTCGCAAAATTCTACGTGCGTGCCGCTCAACGTCATTTTACCTCTGCATTCATCTGCGTTCATCTGTGTGCTATCTTGGGGATCGCGCTGACCACGCTGGTCGCGTGCGAGCGTCTCCCCACGACCAAGACCGACTACCAAATGTGGCTGGCCCGGCATCCACAGGATAGCGAAGCCCATTGGCAACTGGCCGATCTACTCTTGCGAGCGCGCGACTACCAAGGGGCAGAGCACCACTACCGCACGGCCCTGAGTATCAATCCGTTGACTGCGGACGCTTGGATTGGGCTGGGCAATATCTCCTGCAAACAGGGTCTATACGAGCAGGCCGAAAGCCATTTTCGCAACGCCCTGTCGCTGGACGATGAGCACGTGGGTGCGTTGTGCAGCTTGGCCAGTTTGGCGCTAGAACAGGAAGAGTACGTCCACAGCCGCGATTTGTACCAGCAGGCGCTGGCACTCGATCCAGACAATGCCGGGGTGTTCTACAATTTAGGTTTGGCTTACATCAAGCTCACGGCTTACTACGAGGCGGCTACAGCCCTGCAGCAGGCCACTCGCATTGATACGGGGTACAGTTTGGCATTTTACGCTCTAGGCCAGCTCTATGCCGAGCGTCTCGGCGAGTACCAAGAAGGCATCGCGGCATTTAGGCGGGCAGTGGCGCTGAGAGCGGATTGGCCTAGCGCGCGGATAGGCCTAGGCCACGCCCTGCTGAAAGCGGGCCAAGTAGATGCGGCCGCAACGGCTTTTGGCGAGGCTCTCGCGCTCGATCCGAGCGCGCCCCAAGCCCATGTAGGTTTGGGGTTGGCCGAAGAGCGACGGGGTGGCGAGACGCTCGCTGAGGCGCATTATTTGCGTGCCATTGCCTTGGATCCGGTGCGGGCGCGGATCTATTTCAAGTTAGGGACGCTCTACATCAGACAGGGAAGAAAAGAGGAAGCCCAACAATACTTAGGCCGCTTTGAAGAGCTGGCACCCCATGCTGACGATCTAGCCCAACTCAGAGACCGACTGCGGCGAGAGCCGGATAACGCGCTGGCTCATTACGCTCTGGCGGGGATTTACGCCAAACTGAATATGCCCTCTCTGGCAATCAGTACCCTGAGAAACTGTCTCGCCGTGCGGCCGGATTACGCCCCGGCGTACAACAATTTAGGCAACGCGTATCTGCGCATGGGAGACGCCGAGGAAGCCATCGGGATGTACGAAGTCGCCGTCCGCATTGACACGGCGTACGCACTGGCCTACAACAATTTGGGGAGCGCCCAGCTACTCAATGGTCAACCGCATCAGGCGCTGGCGTGCTACCAACGCGCGCTGCGGATTCGCCCGGATTATGCCGATGCGTATTATGGGCTGGCTATGGCCTACAGGAAACAGGGGTTGCACGCTGAGGCGGGGGCGGCCATTGCTCGGTATGAACAAATCGCCACGGCTGATGAGCAGTAAATGGACGGTATTCGTTTTTGCGTATAAGGGTCGGAATAACTATGCTTAAAAGCCGGGCGGTTAGCTCAGTTGGTCAGAGCGCCTGCCTTACAAGCAGGATGTCCCCAGTTCGAGTCTGACAAGCCCCTGAGCAATCAGGGGCTTTATTTTTTGCATCAAGATCATGCGTGGCCTCGGGCTGCATTTTTCTTACATTACCATCATCGAGCCTGCACTATAAGAGGCGAGGTAGATAGAGGAGGTATTCATGGAACTGACCGTCACATTCGCCGAGTACGGGTGCGATGGCGTCGAGCTGTACTGCCTCCACAACCTCGATGACCCAGACGGGTACGAGGCCGCATCGTGAAGTCTCCTCCTAACATCGTCTACATTTTCGCGGACGACATGGGCTACGGGGACATGGCCTGCAACAACCCCGATTCTAGAATACCGACTCCCAACTTGGATCGGCTGGCCACTCAAGGCATGCGCTTTACCGACGCCCATGCCCCCTCCAGTATCTGCACTCCCAGCCGCTACGCTCTACTTACCGGCCGCTACTGCTGGCGCTCGCTCTTGAAGCAGGGGGTACTTTGGGAGTGGGATCCGGCGCTGATTGAGCCAGACCGACCGACGGTGGCCGGCTTCCTCCGCGAACAGGGATACCGAACTGCCTGCATCGGAAAGTGGCACCTAGGCTGGGACTGGCCCACCAAGGACGGAGGACCGGCCAATAAAGGAGTGGAACTGGGTGTCTACGACCAGACACGGATCGAGTTGGGTGAGAACATCGACTTCACCCAGCCTATCAAAGGAGGACCTGTTGACCGAGGCTTCGACTACTACTTCGGACAGGACCTGCCCAATTTCCCACCCTATACTTGGCTCGAACAGGACCGCGTACAGGTGCAGCCAACGGAGGAAAAGCCGGAAGACATAGAAGGCTTGCCGTATCCATCCACGTGTCGTCCTGGTGCCATGGCTCCCGGATGGAGTCTAGAGGAGGTGATGCCCGAGTTAACTCGGCGCGTAGTTCGCTACATTGAGGAGTCGGGAGAAGCTCCTTTCTTTCTGTACTTCCCCATGACCGCGCCCCACACTCCCATCGTACCCACCGAGCAGTTTCGCGGCATGAGTCGGGCCGGAGAGTACGGGGACTTCGTCTGCGAAGTGGACTGGTGCGTCGGTCAGGTCGTGGAGGCGCTCGATCGCAAAGGTATCGCCGAAGACACTCTGCTCATCTTCGCCAGCGATAACGGCCCCGAAGTCTTCGCCTACAGAACCATCATGCCCGACTACCGTCACTTCAGTAACGGCCATCTCCGCGGTATCAAGTACGATGCTTGGGAGGGCGGCCATCGCGTCCCCTTCATCGCTCGCTGGCCGGGAAAGGTGCCGACCGGCAGAGTGTGCAGCCAGCTATTCAGCCTTAGCGATCTGATGGAGACCTGTGCGGAAATACTGGGGGTCTCGTTGCCGTCGGGTGCTGGCGAAGATAGCGTCAGTATGCTGCCTCTCCTGTTACACGGGGACGCCGCACCGCCGACCCGCCGCTTTGCCGTGCACCACAGCCTCAACGGCAAGTTCGCCATCCGCCGCGGCGACTGGGTCTTCATCGATGCCCCCAGCGGCGGCGACGCCCGGGAGCCGGACTGGTACAGAGAGGAACGCGGCTACGCAGACCACGATTTTCCGGGAGAGCTTTTCAACTTGAGAGACGATATCTCGGAGCGGCACAACCGCTATGGGGAATACCCCGAGGTGGTCGGGGAACTGTCCGAGCTTTTGGCCCGGGCCAAAGAGGGTGCCGACCCTAGCGCCGGAGCAGGTGTCGCGCCCGAGCTGTTGACGGAATAGTCGGCCGAGTAAACTCCTGTATATTCGCAATTCGGACTGAGACATTTTTTGCGCTATTACATCCTGCAAAAGTGGAGTTTTGCCCAAGCGATAATCTAACTTCTACAGGAGCTATACCCATGCCCAATCGTCCCAATATCCTCTTTCTTCTCAGTGATGAACACAGTTTTCGCTTCCTCTCGGCTCGCTCTCCAGAGCACGGCGGCGAACCCTGCCGCACGCCGACGCTCGATCGCCTCATCCAGCAGGGCGTCCACTTCGAAACCGCCTATTGTCAGGTGCCCCTGTGCACGCCCAGCCGCATGTCGATGCTGTCCGGCCGACACTCGCACCGCTGCCCGGTCCTATGGCCTGATACCCCTACCTTTGCTTCGCACTTGGGGCAGCACGGCTACGCCACGGCTGCCGTCGGCAAAATGCACCTGCCGGGCTCCCGTCAGTATGCTGGCTTCGGAGCCCGTCCCTACGGCGACTTTGCCGCGCCCTCGCCAGGCCACCAAAAAGACCCCCTTTTTCTGCCCGGGGTCCAGGATCACATCTTCATGCCCTCCATCATTGAGGATGCCGGTCTCAGTGATATTCCCGAATCCCTGCTCCAAGAGCAGTTTGTCGTGCGCGAGGCCACGGCGTGGCTGCGCGAACACCGCCACGCCCATCCAGACCAGCCTTGGTTGATGTACACCTCGTTCGTCCACCCGCACTTCCCGATGAACGCACCCCGCCGCTTTTTCGAGCGCTACTATCCCGAGGGAGTCACCCCGCCGAAGGTGGGCCGCAACGGGGATGCCCAGGATCATCCCATGACCTTGGAAGCGCTGAGGTCGGATAGCGGCGAATCCCAGGGGCATCCCGCCGAAGAGATCACTGCAGAACAGACCCAGCGCGCCCGGGCGGCCTACGCTGCCTGTGTAGATCAATTGGACGAGATCATAGGGGACTTTTTAGCGGTTTTGGAGCGCGACGGGCTGCTCGACAACACCGTCATCGTCTATACCTCGGATCACGGCGAACTGGCTGGAGAGCACGGCCTGTGGTGGAAACAGACTTGGCACGAAGCTTCTGTGCGGGTGCCGCTGATCGTCTCTCTGCCGGAGCACCGCCGGGGCCAGCTCTCGTCGGCAGAAATCGCCGCACCGGTGAGTCTGGCCGACATCTTCCCCACGCTCTGTGGCCTGACCGACGCGCCCCTGCTCGATGATCTGGACGGCATTGACCTAGCGCCTGTAGTGCGAGGTGATGCCTGCTCGGCTCTGGCAGTACGCCCCGGCGTCCTCGTCGGGCACTTGGGCAAAGGCTACCGCATGATTCGCTCGCCGCGCTACAAGTACATCGCCTTCCACACCTACGACGATCTAGCTTTCGACCTGATCGACGATCCAGACGAGCAGCGCAATCTGGCAGGCCGCGCCACCGGGGAGACGGCCGCCGAACTGGAACAACTCAAGTCCGCGCTCTTCGAGGGTTTTGATTTTGCGGAAGCTATCGAATCGACCAGGCGGGAAAGCACGCAATATCACAAGCAGTATCCGAGCCGGATAAAGTCCCGAACGTCTAACCAGATCATGCGTGGAGATGGGATGCTGGTCGAGGCGGACCAGCCGCTCGATTTTCCAGATGTGGTCAGCGAGGATCCGCGCCGGGACTTCAGTGACTGTCCGCCGCAGCGCAGAGCTTCTCGGCGCCGTCGATGAATCTGGCGGTCGGATAACAGAGGAACCGTGAGAGGGTGATGTCGCTGGGTTTTCGCTCCACAAAAGGGACGTCCGGGAGCCGTGGTACTGAAGTTCCCCCCCCTTTAGAGACCTCGGCGTTCACGCTCAGGGCGTTCCTGCTGGGCTGCGTCTTCGCCTTCTTTGTCTCGGCTGGGTCACCCTCTACCTGCAGGGGTCGTTCATGGCCTTAGGGACCAGCACGGTGGGCGCAGTGTTTCTTCTGGCTCTCCTCACTGGCTTAGTAAATCCCCTGCTCAGACTGGTCCATCCGCGGGCGGGCCTGAACCAGCAGGAACTGCTGGTGATCTACATCATGATGGTCATGGCCTCCCCGATTCCCACCCTCTTCTGCGCCCGCTTCCTCTCCCAGATCACCGCTCCCTTCTACTACGCCACCCCCGAGAACGATTGGCGCAACCTGATTCAGCCATACATACCCCAGTGGTTGATGCCGCACGACGCCAAGGTCCTGAACCCGTTCTACGAAGGGGGAGAACAAGGGCAGTCGATTCCTTGGGAAGCTTGGGTGCCGACGTTTTTGGCTTGGACCCCTTTCGTCTGGGCGCTGTTTTTGGTGATGATTGCCAGCATGGTCGTGCTGCGCAAGCAGTGGGTCGAGAACGAACGGTTGGTCTATCCCCTGGTACAGGTGCCCCTGGCCATGACCGAGCAAGGTAGGGCGGGCGAGCGCATCCCCCCCTTCTTCAAGAATCCGGTGATGTGGGCTGGCTTTGCAGTACCGTTTCTCTGGGGTACGCTGCACGGGCTCTACAACTACTTCCCGGATGTGTTCCTCATCGCCGAGGAAATAGACATGGTACGTTTGATCGTGCCCATCTTTCGCGATACTTCAGAGTTACACATCAAATTGCGGCCCAATATCTTGGGGTTTTTCTACTTCCTCAAGACTGAGGTTGCCTTCAGTCTGTGGTTTTTCAACCTGTTGTTCAACATAGTGCGGGGAATTTTCGGAGTCTTTGGCATCACCAGTTCGGAGACTCTCGGAGGCGGCCACGCGGTGCAGGATCCGATTCTGGCGCATCAGTCAATGGGGGCGATGTTGGTGCTGTTTTTAGGCGGCCTGTGGACGGCGCGCAAGCATCTGAAGGAGGTTTTCCGCAAGGCCTTTACTGGGGATTCGACGGTGGATGATTCCGGAGAGATCCTCTCCTATCGGACGGCGGTGATCGTCCTGATTATCGGCAACTTGGTGCTAGTGGGATGGTTGTGGCTGGCGGGCATGCCTTTGTGGGTGGCGCTGAGTTTGCTCTTCTTAGCGGCAGTGATTATCTACGGCTATACCCGGGTGGTGGCTGAAGGCGGGCTGTCGGATGGTGCGCCGCCGGTAGTGCCAGCCGGCATCTTAGTGTCGGCGGTGGGCTCGTCGGTGATCGGGTCGCAGGGCTTGGTCATTTTGGCGACAACCTATTTCTGGACGGCCGGGGTGCGCAGTTTCGTGATGACTTCGTGTGCTAACGGCCTCAGGTTGGGGGAGGAATTGGAAAGCAGCAAAAGGCCGCTGTTCTGGGCTTTGGTTCTGAGTGTGGTGATAGCCTTGGCCGGGTCGATATGGGTGATCATGATCCTCAGCCATGAGTACGGGGCCCTCAATCTGAAGATATGGTCGCAGAGGGACGCCTACGACTACATGGGGAATATGATTCACTCGCCAAAAGCGCCGCACCTGTGGGGCTGGATCAACACTGGGATCGGGGCCGTGATCATGTCGAGCTTGATGATCGCCCGCTGGCGCTATGTGTGGTGGCCGCTCCATCCCCTAGGGTATCCGATCGGTCCGATATGGATCATGACCGCTCTGTGGTTTAACATGTTTTTGGCTTGGCTGATCAAGGTGCTGGTACTCAAGTATGGGGGGGTGGGACTCTACATGAAAACCCGTCCCTTTTTCTTTGGCATGATCTTGGGACACATCTCACCGGGAGGCTTCTATCTCATCATTGATCACTTCACCGGTATGACCGGCAATGTGATCTTCTGGGGATGATGTGTAGGGTATAAAACTCGTTCCAAAGCATAGAATATTTACTTGTAAAACTGGAAATGTAAAGTTATCTTGCTAGGTAAATGTAAACATTCTTGATCCATTGCCCGAAAGGAGGTTCCTGCGCAGAGCTTGAGGTGGATTCACGTGGAGGAGGAGAAAAAATAATCTCTAACACTCTCATTAGGAGGACATACTGCTAATGAAGAAATTCACGTTGATGCTTTTAGGATGCGCACTGTTCCTCGGGCTGAACACGTCGGTCACAGGGCATACAAATGTAGAATACTTCATGCCCCAAGTGCCCGATCCCAGCGCGATCACGATTGACGGGAACGAGGACGACTGGGGCTGGATGGAGGAAGATTTCAAGATAGGGTTGGATCAGACGTGGGACAGTGTTACAGGGGATGTTCAAAGGGACGGCTTAGATTTCTCTTGGTTCGCTGGGTGGAGTGCGCCGCCGGACAATCGAGTATATTTCTTTATTAGAGTTCAGGACGACACTCTGCGGCTCCTCGAGGAGGATCAGAAACGCTGGTGGAGCGATGACCATGTGCAAATCTACATTGACGCTGACCACTCAGGCGGGAACTTCTTGGGGGAAAATCTCGATCAGGTTTACAATGGGCAGCGCTACCATCTCCGCATCAAGCCGCTTCCTAGCCAGCCGGTAGCCTACAACAGCCTACTTGAGTATATCGACCTCCCGGAAATAGGTTGGAGTTCGGACGTGTACAATGGCGAGCCCACGGAGTGGTTCGAAATCGCTTGGACGTTGCTACCGGCAGGAGCCGGTCATCTATCGACCAATATTACTTGGACCATGGAGTTCCGCGCTGCTTTATGGGATATTCATAATACAAGCCCGGAGACAAGCATAAGGCATATCTTCCAATCCGATAAGATTATTCACTTTGGAGCGCGAGTTGGCGACAGTGACGGAGCAGGGGCTAAACATAGAATGGTCATGATTGGTGCTCAACCCCAAGCAGGCCAGAAGGCACAGTATCATCCAGACTGGATTTTGCTGGAAGCGGATGAGGCTGAGGCTGAGACTGCGGTAAGATCCACCTCTTGGGGCCGGATCAAGAGCCATCTGGGCCTTCAATTGCGCTAATGAAGTGGTTTTGAGAAGAGGGATGCACTCGGCCCACCACTTTACAAGCCCCTGAGCAATCAGGGGCTTTTTTAATAGACCACGGCGAGGCTGCGTTCCTGCATCCATTGTCCTTGGTCCGTTTGGGCGCGCACCTGCACGACGTATATCCCGGGCGCGACGAGTTGGTTTTCTTCGTCGCGCCCGTTCCACAGCGCTTGATGGCGGCCGTTGAGCTGTGCCCCGAGGGGTTGCCGCCACGTGGAGCGCCCGTCGAGCGCGTAGATTTCTAGTTCTACATCGGCGGGGGCTAGCAAGCGGAACAGGTTGTACTGGATCGTTACGTGGTCGTTGATGCCGTCGCCCTGCGGGGTGAACGCGGTCGGCTGCACTTCTATCGCGCCCAACACCTCATCCAATGCCCCCCCAATGGCGACCATGCGCAGTTGATTGGTGCCCAGAGCGTCGCTGGCGTCCCCTCCTTCTACTTGTTGCGGCAGAATCTGCCCGGAGCGCGCAAATACCTCGGCTTGCACAGTGCTCGAAGCCGTGTACATGACGGTTTCCAAATGCAAACGCAGCGTTTGTGCGCCTCCGTCGCGGATGGGTTCGGGCAAGTAGATGGCTAGGCCCTCGGGTTCGTCGATTACGCTGTCGGCATTCACTGACTGTAGGGGATCGCCCATCTCCAAGCCGAGCAGGGCACCCGCGCTAGGCAGGGTTAAACGCACCGCGTCAAAACCGGCTTGCTCCGTTGCGAACTCGGCCCGCAGGTCGCAGACCAACTCGATCTTTTGCCCGGCTGGTATCTCGGCGATATGGCCTATGGGCTGCAGGTCACCGGTTGCGGCTACCTCGCCCACCACTCGTTCGGCCAACAGCGGAGAATACTCAATCGCCAGCGAATCCAAGCGCGTAAAATCCCACAGCGTTTCGGTTGCTAGCGTCAGGCGCAGTTGCAGGTAGCGGCCGCTTGGCACGCGGGGTAATTCGCCGGAACGGCGCAGCGGCGGCGACCAAAAGCTCCAGTTGTCCGCGTCGTCGATAATGGGGCCGCGCCAGCCCACGGCCGGGGGGTCCCAAGGCCAGGTGCGCTGCTTGAGACGTTCGTATGCGCTTTGCGTTACTTCCACCAGTTGGCCGATGTCGTCGTACCCGTGATAGCCAGTGGGGGTGGGGTCTAGGCCGGTCTTGATTTCTGCTTGCGCGGATGTGGGTGCGTCGGCCGCGGCCGCGATTTGGTCGCCGGCGCGCCGCCACTTGCTCGCGCCAAAGCGCACGCGCCCAATGTTGACCGTTTGCCCTAAATCGATCACTTGCGACGTCCACACGGCTTGCGGCGGGAATCCCCGGCCGGACACCTCTAGCTCGGCCAAGGCGAACTTGGTGTAGAACCGGCCGTTGTCTGGGAAGAAGTAGATGCGCAGAAAGCGCAGGTATTGTAGTGGGAACTCGATATGTACGACGGCTTCGGTGTTCAGATCGATGCTGGATAGCAGGACGTCTAAAGGCCGGTAGTGGGAGCCTTCTTCCTTGGCGACGCCGACGGGGTCGAGGCTGCCGGAGAGTTCGTATTTGGCAAAGGCGAAGTTGGGGCGATACGGCTCTTGGGTAAGCGCGTCGCGGCCCTCGGGTGGATAGAACGCAAAGCGATCTACCGGCACGGGTACGCCGAGGTCAATGGTGTAGAATTCGTTGGGATCGTAGTAGTCGTGCGCCGAGAAGAAGGTCGCGAGGTCGCCATCGACAAAGTCGCGTGGCTCGGCGCGTGGGCGGAGGTAGTTGATCCCGCGCCAGATGCGGACGTCGCCTAGGCGATAGGTGGATTCTCCGGGGGAGCGCCAGCGATACCAAGGCCCTAATTGGGGGAGCAAGTTTTCGCCGGGTTTGAGTTCGCGCGGCTGGAGTACGGATGGGTCGGTAGCGTCGTCCATCATCCGCTGCTGCCCGGTCCACACCGCCCACGGCTCGGTGCCGCCGAGGCGAAACTCATCTACCGCCCATGAGCGCACCGACAGACCGCTTAGCATTAATGCAAGGGCAAACGCATGTCGCATGGGGAACCTCTTTACATCAGTGGTTAGTGGTCAGTGGCCAGTGATCAGTTCCCCAACCCGGGGCGGAGCCCTACTGTGGCGGCTCTAGGCTGCCTTATTCTAGGACCAGCATCTTGCGCACTTGGGCGGCCGTTCCAGCCTGAAGCCGGTACAAATAAACTCCATTGGCGACGTGCGCGCCGCGATGGTCGCGGCCGTCCCAGGGGACTTGGTACGCGCCGGCCGCTTGGATTGCGTCCACCAGCGTGCGCACTGGCTGGCCGAGGGCGTTGTAGATCACCAGCCGCACCGGGCCGAGGGCACTGACGCGGTAGGGGATCTGGGTGGAGCTGTTGAAGGGGTTGGGGTAGTTCGGCTCTAGACTGCTGGCGACTGGCAAGGTAGCTTTGGCAGCTTCCCAATCGGCTGGATCGGTCGAGAAGATCCGGTACAGTCCCGTCTGATCGGCAACCCACATGTCGGTTCCCTCCGGGCCGATGACGACGCGCTGCGGGTTAGTAAAGCCGACCGCAAAGGCTTCGAGTACCCCTTTGGGGGTTACGACCCAAATATTGTCCGTTACCGCGTCTGCTACGTAGAGAGCACTGCCGAGCGGCCCAGCGTTAGAAAACGCAATGCCTTGGAATTGATGCTCGCCGACAGGGGCCGGTGTTACCAACGTGCGCCATGCTCCGTCGGCTTGCAGTTGGTACAAGCCAGACAGTTCGTCGTGGTTGAGATCGGTATCCGAGAGCGTCAGCAGGCCACCGTATTTCCCGGTCGGATCGAATTTCAGGTCTATTGGATCGATGTCGCTGCGGCCGGAAGGTATGGTATGGGAAGCGATCCGGTGGAGATTGAAGGACTCGTCCAGCCGGTAGAAAGACTGGCCTCGCTCGCCGTTGTCGGCGTCGTGGATATAGGCACTATTACCCCTAAGGAGTACTATTTGGGCTCGGCGAGCAAGCTCGCCGCTGTCGGCGTCGTAGATATAGGCCCCCGCTGGGTAGCTTGGCTGGCTGCTGAATTCAATGGACGCTCGGGTCGTATTGCCATCGTCGATACTGATTGCGTCGCGGAACTGGCCGTTTGGCTCTACGATTGCGATACGAGTTGTGTGACCTCCAACTGGGCCCGCGCTGATCGCCACGAACAGCTTGTTGTCAAACAGGCCGGTTTGATCGAAGCGGACCGTCGGCACTGCGTTTACCAACTTGGCCGGGATGCGGGCGACTAGCTCCTCGCCGCCTGCCGAGTACCGCCAGAGCAATACTTCCCCATCATCGAACGCGGCGTTGCGGATGGTAGCACCCATGATCCCGGTGCCGTATTCGGGATTAGCGATAAACTCCATGGCGACCGGTTCCAACGATGACCACTTCTCGACAGCAAAGCCGAGTGGAACGGATATATCGACGGGTGGCTCTGTGATGTCCCACAGCAGAATTGTGCCGTCCAGACTCGCACTTGCGAGGGTTTGTCTATCAGGACTAAATGCAACGCTTTCGACAGCGTTCACATGGCCTTTTAAGGTCTGCTTTTGCTGTCCGGTGTGTACATCCCACAGCAGAATCGTGCCGTCCCCACTCGCACTGGCGATGGTCTGTCCATCGGGACTGAACGCAATGCTATTGACATGGTCTTTTAAGGTCTGCTTGTGTTTTCCGGTGTGTACATCCCACAGCCACACCGTGCCGTCCCCACTCACACTGGTGAGGGTCTGTCCATCGGGACTGAACGCAACGCTATGGACCCGCTTCGTATAGCCTTTTAGGGTCTGCTTTTGCTGTCCGGTATGCACATCCCACAGCCGCACCGTCTCGTCAAAACTCGCACTAGCGATGGTATGTCCATCGGGACTGAACGCAACACTAAAGCCCCAAAGAATATGACCATTTAGTAAGTCCAAGTGATGAACGGTTTCCGAATCGAAGAGCCAAAAACAGATGCAAAACCACACCCTAAAAGGTCATATGCTTAGGGTCTTTAGCGTTGCGTTCAGTCCCGATGGACATACCATCGCTAGTGCGAGTTTTGACAACACGGTGCGGCTGTGGGACGCACACACCGGACAGCAAAAGCAAACCTTAAAAG
>JAGWBY010000188.1:0-533 GCA_021295675.1 Candidatus Latescibacterota bacterium
GATGTATTTGTACAGCATCATCCGGTCGCCGCAAATAAGCAGCGGACAAAAGCGAATGTCGATTTCGCCTTGGCCGGCCGTGCCCACTTCGTGGTGGTGAATCTCTGTGTCGATGCCGCAGGCGAGCATGGTCTGCACCATCTCGGTGCGAATGTCTTGCAGTGAATCGGTCGGTGGCACGGGGAAGTAGCCGCCCTTGTAGTCAGGCTTGTAGCCTAAGTTGGGGCCGTCCGCCGAGCCGGAGTTCCAGCGGCCTTCCTCCGAGTCGATCTCGTAGAACCCCAAGTGGGCTTGCTGGTCGAAGCGGATGTTGTCGAAGATGAAAAACTCGGCTTCCGGGCCGAAGAAGGCAGTGTCGGCTAGCTGGGTGTGCAGCAGATAGGCTTGGGCGCGCTGGGCGACGCCGCGTGGATCGCGGGCATAGGGTTGGCGGGTGATGGGGTCTTCAATCGAACAAACCAGCGACAGGGTGGGCACCTGGGTGAACGGATCCATGACCGCGGTGGTCGGATCGGGCACGACGAGCATGTCGG
>JAGWBY010000188.1:584-3726 GCA_021295675.1 Candidatus Latescibacterota bacterium
GCTCTAAGTCGGCGATGGGCATGGTGAAGTGCTGCCAGGTGCCGGGCAGATCGACGAACTTGAAATCGACCATCTGCGCGTCGTTTTGGCGTGCTAAAGCCAGCGCGGCGTCGATGGCGCTGGCTTTGGCCGACTTTGTTTTGGTTTTGGCTTTCGCCTTGGCTTTGGCCATGAGAGTGCGTTCCTTTCTCAAAGTAGTGGTTGGTATGGGATCAGGGGACGCGCTCCCCGCGGCACGCGCCCCCTGCTTCTGGTCTGGGTTCCTGAGTTGGAAGGCCGACCAGGTTTTAGAAGCTCCTACCAAAGACGAGGAAGGTGGATTCTTTGTCTGGGTTGAGAATGTACGAGGCGAAGTAGTCGCCTTTGCCCATGTTGAGACCGACGCTGACCAAGGCTGGATCGGTCGTAGTAGTGTAAACCCCGTTGCCGAGGCCGACGGTGACGCTGACGGCGGTTTCTTCCATCTCGCCCAAGTCGTAGGTCGCTTCCGCCCAGAACGAATCGTCGTCGTCGCCGGATACATTGTAAGCGACTAGGGCGCTCAGAGGTACGCCGTCGGGGGCGAGGGATGCGCTGATTTCGAGGATGTGTACCCCGTCTTCATCGCTGTAACTGAAGAACTCGTCGTTTTCAGTCAGGCCCGGGAAGTAGTAGTCGGTCAGGGTGATGCCGATGGGGCCGGACGAGAAGCTGACGTAGAGGTCGTTCTCGTTGGCACCGCCGTCGGTAATCGCCCATGAGGACCAAGCGCCGACTTCGATGTTGCCGTGACTGATGGACATGCCCGGCTGGACGCTGACGGCATTGCCGAAGTCCGTGCCGCGCCACACGTAGCGGTTGACTACGTCGGCACCAAAGCCAACCCCGGCATCAGCCGGAACGGTCGCTAGCGTCAGCGCGAAGAAAAGGGGTGCAGCAAAAAGCAAGCGTTTCATCGATTGCTCCTTAGGTGGGTTGAGGTAAAAGGTGGGGCCGGCTGCACCGGCCCCTTGGCTATTAAAGGGCGCTTTCGCCCGTCTCGCCGGTGCGGATGCGCACGGCTTCTTGGATCGGCGAGGCAAATACCTTGCCATCGCCGACTTTGCCGGACTTGGCCGCCTCGACGATGGTGTTGATCGCCTGCTCGTGGTCGGCGTCCTTGACGATGACCTCGATTTTGATCTTGGGGACGAAATCAATGCGGTACTCGGCGCCGCGATAGACCTCGCGGTGGCCGCGCTGGCGGCCAAAGCCTCGCACTTCGGTTACGGACATGCCGGCGATGCCCCGTTCGCCTAGGGCCTTCTGCACGGCCTCAAGGGCCGATGGCCGGAGGAATGCTTCAATTTTATACATTGTTGGTTGCCTCCCTCGCTTAGTTGTTGATGTGCTGGAAATCCGCGTACGCGGGCTGGCCGTGCTCACTTAGGTCGAGGCCTTCGTCCTCTTCCTCCTCATCGACGCGGAACCCGAGTGTCGCCTTGACAAGGCTCGCGAGGGCAAAGGAAAAGACAAAGGCGAAGATGGCAAAAGATAGGGTACCCAATAGCTGGATGCCCACGCTGTGGTCGGCGTTGGTGCTGAACAGCCCGACTGCGACCGTACCCCAGATGCCGCAGATGCCGTGGACGGAGATGGCACCGACCGGATCGTCGATTTTGATGCGGTCGATGAAGACAATCGAGAAGACGACGATGATCCCGGCGATCAAGCCAATAAAGATGGCTCCAGCCCAGGTGACCACGTCGGCTCCAGCCGTGATGCCCACGAGGCCGGCGAGAATGCCGTTGAGCGCCATGGTGATGTCGGGCTTTTTGAGGTAGATATATGAGGTAAAAATCGAGGCCATGCAGCCAGCCGCCGCGGCGAGGGTGGTGGTGACGAAGACCAGCGACACAGCCGCTGGGTCGGCGCTGAGCACCGAACCGCCGTTGAAGCCAAACCAGCCGAGCCACAGCAGGAAGACGCCGATCGTCGATAGCGGCATGCTGTGCCCGAGGATGGGCCTGATTTCTCCGTTGTGATACTTGCCCTTGCGCGCCCCTAGCACCAAAACCGCGGCGAGGGCCGAGAAGCCACCGAAGGCGTGTACGACCGACGAGCCGGCGAAGTCGTAGAAACCGAGGTCGTCGAGCCAGCCGGCACCCCACTTCCAGGAGCACTAAGATCGCGGCGTAAAGCATGAAACCCGATAGCTTGACGCGCTCGGCGACGGCACCGGAGACGATGGTAGCGGCGGTGGCGGCGAACATGGCCTGAAAGATAAAGTCCGACCAGTAGGTGTAATCTGCGTACTGATTGGTCAGGTTGGCCACATCGTCGTCAAAGCCGATCCAGCCCTTGAGGGCCAACACATCGGCGATGAGCCAATCGTCGCCCGGATACATGATGTTGAAGCCACACAAGGCATAGGTGAGGATACCGGCCGAGATAATAAAGAGGTTCTTGAAGAGGATGTTGACCGTGTTCTTTTGCCGGGTCAGGCCAGATTCGAGCGTGGCAAAGCCCAAGTGCATGATGAAAACCAACGCTGCGGCGATGAGGATCCACAGGTTATCTACCATAAATTTGGGATAGGCCAAGGGCATGGCCTGGAAGGCTTCTACGGTTTTAAAATCTCCCGCCGAAGCCTGAGTCGTCGCCCCGAGGACCCCGGCACAGAGCCATAAGAGCGCAGGACGGTTGCGAAAAACAGACATGGGCAATCCCTTCCCTTGTAAGGTATGAGGAGGCATCTAATCGACGCCTCTTGGCTGCGAACGTCGGATTGTTACAAGGCAAGAAACGTGCCAAGCGGATTGGGCACAGATACTTCAGAATTGTAGCTTATTGTAAATTAGGGAGTTAGAAAAAATAACAATAAAGAGAAAAAAGAGACGGGCATAACGACAAAATTGAAACAGTATTATAAAATAACAATTTTGTCATTTTTATTGCTCATTTCTTGTAGTTTTTCGGGCAGATGTCTAGCTTTTGGATGCGATAAGAGAAAATGCGGGTCGTAGTACCGAGAGCACGGGCGGCCTTGGCCATATTGCCGCGGGCGTTTTTGAGAGCCTCAATGATGATTTCTCGTTCATAGGCCCGCATCATCGTATTAAACGAACCGGCGACCGGCGTTCCGGTAGCATCAGCCGTTTGCAGGGAGGGGGGCAGATGGTGG
>JAGWBY010000189.1 GCA_021295675.1 Candidatus Latescibacterota bacterium
GCAGCAGGCTCGTTTTCCCGCTGCCGCGCGGGCCAATCACTATCTGATGCGGGTTGGCGCTTCCCGTACATTCGCGCAGCATCTCGACGATTGATTCGAACTCGCTCGTCCGAACACAGAACGAGGCTACCAGTTCGTCGTCGGTGAGAAACCCTGGATTGGACTTTCTAATGGTCATGGCTACCGCTTAGCCCTCGTTTTGGCTTGGCGGCGGGCTATGGGGACGAAGTGCCGGTCGTGACGGGCGCGCCACCAAGCTTCAAGTAGGCCCGATACGAACCGGTAGTTGTCCCCTTGTCTCGCTAGATAGCCGTCATGTTCGAGTACACTGAGAATGTCCTTGATCGAGACCGGGTCGGCTTCAGCTTGAAAGTACTCATAATATTGGTTGATGGCATCGCTATGCAGCAGTCCGTCGTTGACCGCGGCTTCGGTCAATATATCCAAGGCGGTCGGATAACCTTTGTCCCCGAGAACCATCCGCAACCGGCTCTCGTAGTGCTCTAAATCCATCTGTCCCCGGACACCCAACATCTCGGCGATATACACGCGATCTACATCTTCTAATGAGGCTTTCCGACGGTCGGCCCGGCGCAAATATTCGTGAAGATTATCGAAGAACTGCTGCACGTGGTGGGGAATCTGGCACCGTAACCGACGGCACATCTCTTGGCGGACGGTGAGTGGGAGTTCAATATCATAAGCGCCTGCCAGCGCGGCGAGGCAGGCGCTAGCAGTCTCCTCATCCCAAGGCTTCAGATCGAAGGGAGAAAAGATGTTCGCGTGGGCACTAAGCCCGGCCTGTTGCAGGATCGGCTCCAAGCTCACGCTGCCTAAGAGGACCAAGCAGACCTGACCTCGATGTTCCTGACCGTTCTTGCGTAGCCAACTCAGGAACTCGTCCACAGCCTGCCTTCGCTCCGGCGTGATGAAGTAGTCGTCCCCCTTGAGCAGACGATTGACGAGAATCGGCAACTCGTCGATAGCGAGCACCACCGGTAGGTCATTCTCAGCCAAGGCCGTGAAGACCTCGTCGCCTCTCTGCCGCCAGTCTCCAGGATTAATCCCGGCTCGCAGTTTCACCTTTACTTCTGAGACTCCTACCTCGTCGATTTTATCGCCAATATTTTGCAGATGGTTGGCGAATTGCGTTTTTATACGTCGCCATACTTTCTGAATGGAGCACGACTGACTAGCGATTTCCGCAATGGCGTCTTCTTTAGTGCGGGCGTCCTCCAGATCAACGAAGGCCGTCTCAAAGCACCCCTCGTCCTTTAGGCGACGCAGTAATTCCCGGACCAAGCTCGTCTTGCCCATCCGCCGTTGCGCGGTCAGTAGCGTATGGGTTCCGTCTTTTACCCGCTCGGTGAGTGCTTCGAGCTCGGCATCCCGGTCAAAGAATTGATCCCCATCGACCCAATTCCCTCCTGCCTTCCTAAGCATCATGATTACACCTGCTCTTCCCAACGATATTGTTGCCAACGGTATTGTTGCCAACAAATTTGCTGGAAAGAGCAGGTCTTGTCAAGTCGGGGTTGTCAACAAAAGTGCAGCACGGTCAGTACCGGCGCGGATATTTGCGGTGCATAGCCATGCCCAGCCAGTAGGCCACTCTAGTAATACGGCCCAACCGCACCTGCCTCCCACCATAGAAAGAGGCTAAGGAATACCTCTCAAAAACTCACATGTCTGCCGCGCCACCACCAATTCCTCGTCGGTGCGCAGCACGTAAATGGGCACTCGGCTCGACTCAGCGTGCAGGCTGCCCTCTCCCTGAACGCTCTCATTTTTAGCCGCATCCATCACCACCCCCAAGAATTCCAACTCGCGCAGAATCTGGCCGCGCACGGCAGCCGAGTACTCGCCAATGCCGCCGGTAAAGCTGATCGCATCTAACCCACCCATCTCCACCACAAAAGCCCCCAACCAGTCGCGCGCCGACGTCGCTAACACGTCTATAGCCAAAGCACAGCGCTCGTCGCCGCTCGCCGCACCCGCTTCAATGTCGCGCATATCGCTGTGCCCGCAAAGCCCCACAAGGCCGCCCTCGTTAGCGCACTGCGCCAACACCTCGTCCCACGGTCGGCCCTCATTGCGCATCACCAAATCCAGCGCGTACGGATCCAAGTCGCCAGGCCGCCCTGCGGACTTAACCCGTGCGACGCCCCCTGCGAGACTCCGTCCTTTACCGCGCACAGCGACGAAGACCCGCCCAAGTGCATATTGACATGTTTAAGGTCAGCACGCCCTACCAGTTCCACTACCTTCTCAGCAGCGTAGCGATGACTAGCCCCGTGGAAGCCGTAGCGCTGGATGCCGTACTGTTCATACCAAGCGTAGGGCACCGCATACATTTTGCGCCGCTGCGGCATCGCGCCGTGGAACGCCGTCTCAAAGCACCCGACCCGTCGCGCCTTGGGAGCCACCCGCGCAAACTGCCGGATCGCCGCCACGTATGCGGGATTGTGCGCCGGGGCCAGCGGATAAAAGTCCTCCATCCGCCCGACGACGTCCTCGTCGAGTTCGACCACCCCGGAAATAGCGCGTGCGTGAACAGCCTTAAACCCCACGGCATTCAACTCCTCCACAACCCCCAACACCCCACCCTCGGCCAAGCGCACAAGGGCCTCGTCAATCGCGCTGGCATGGTCGGGCAGGTCCACGGCCTGCTCAACCTCATCGGCCCCGCCGATCTGGAAGGTATGCACCGAGCCTTGGCCCCCAATCCGATCCATGCCACCGCGCGCCAAAACCACTTCCTCGGGCATGGCAAAAACCTTGTACTTAAACGAGGTGCTGCCGAGATTGGAAACTAGGATTTTCATCTTAGGGCCGCGCCGGACTGCCGTCGGGTAAGCGCGCCTGCGTCCACCCAATAACCTCGTTCGCACAAGGATACTTGGCCGCCAAGTCCTCGTCGATGTCGATCCCCAACCCCGGCCCATCGCTCGGATACATGTATCCGTTGCGCACCTCGGGCAGCCCCGGAAACATCTCGTACACGTGTTCTGGGAACCGGCACCACTCTTGGATCCCAAAGTTAGGTGCCCACAAGTCCAAGTGCAGGTTGGCCGCGTGCCCCACCGGCGAGGTGTCGCCCGGGCCGTGCCAAGCCGTGCGCACCCCGTACATCTGCCCAAAAGCCGCCACATTGCGCGCCGGCGTGATCCCGCCCATCTGGCTGACGTGCATGCGCATGAAGTCAATTAACCGCCCTTCGATGAGCGGCGTCCACTCATGTGGGTGGTTGAACAACTCGCCCATGGCCTGCGGCGTCGCGCACTGCTGGCGGATGTGGCGGAACCACTCGATGTCTTCGGGCGCGAGCGCGTCCTCCAAGAAAAACAGCTTGAACTCCTCCACGTCCTTGGCAAAGCCCACCGCCTCAATCGGGTGCAGCCGCTCGTGGATATCGTGTAGCAGTTCCACTTCAAAACCCATTTCTGCGCGGATGTGCTCAAACATCCGCAGGTGGTTCATCATGTACTCTTTGCGGTTGTAATACGCGCCTTCGGGCGCGCCTTGCCGCCGTAGCCGCCCATCTGGCAGCGGATGTAGCGATAGCCTTGCTCTTGGAACTGGCGGATGCTATCGACCACCGCCTCGGGCGTGTCGCCGCCCGCATGGCCGTACACCGCAGCTCCCTCGCGGCACTTGCCGCCCAAAAGCTGATACACCGGCATCCCCGCCCGCTTGCCCTTGATGTCCCACAGCGCCTGATCCACGCCAGAGATGGCGTTGTTGAGCACCGGGCCGTTGCGCCAATAGCCGTTGACCATCAACATCTGCCACGTTTCTTCAATGCGGTCCACGTCGCGGCCAATGAGGAAGGGCTTGAAATGCTGCTCAATGGCCGTATGCACGGCGTGGAAGCGCTGGGTAAAGGTCGCACAACCGAGTCCGTACAGGCCATCGTCCGACGTTGTGATTTTGACGATGACCAAGCGGGAGCCGGCCGGTTGGGTGAGAATGGTTTGGACGTCTTTAATGGTAACGGGCATGATGCCTCCTTGTTGTTGGTTGTCGGTGAAAATCAGGGGTATTCTGCACACTGGCCCGCATTTTTGTCAAGGGGCGCGCCGTCCTTGTCGGGGCGGGCGGCGGCGGTTAGCTTAATCTCTCCATGCACTGGCTACAAGCACTCATCTTAGGCCTAGTCCAAGGTCTGACTGAATTCCTGCCCATCAGCAGTACCGCTCACCTGCGAGTAGTGCCTCATTTTCTCGGCTGGGACGATCCAGGTGCGGCGTTTTCTGCGGTGATCCAACTGGGAACGCTCGCGGCTGTATTCGCGTACTTCACCGCCGATGTCAAAAGACTGGTCGTCGCCGCGCTGCAAGGAGTGGTGCACCGCAACTTCAACCACAGCCCAGACTGCCGCATGGCGTGGTCCATTGCCGTGGGCACCGTGCCCATTGCCGTGCTCGGCCTCGGAGGACGCGACTTTATCGAGACCGAGGCGCGCCAACTCCCCCTCATCGCCACAAGCTTGATCGTCCTCGCGCTGTTCTTGATACTGGCCGAGCGCGTGGGGCGGCGCGAGCGCACCATGCAAGACCTCGGCTTTTGGTCGATCCAGTTCATCGGCCTGTGTCAAGCTCTCGCCCTGATTCCCGGGTGTTCGCGGTCTGGTTCAACCATCATGGGCGGACTTTTCGTGGGCCTCCAGCGCGCAGACGCTGCCCGCTTCTCCTTTTTGCTCGGCCTGCCGGCCATTGGCGCCAGCGGCCTCCTCCAACTAT
>JAGWBY010000190.1 GCA_021295675.1 Candidatus Latescibacterota bacterium
GGCCGAGCACGGCAAAGCCGCCACCGAGATCATGATGGGCGTCTATGAGTCGGCTAGGCTGCACGAGCGCGTGGCCCTACCGTTGCAAACCCGCGACAACCCGCTCGACGTCGCCGTCGAGGAGGGGCGTATGCCCGTCACTCGACCCGGCCATTGGGACGAGCGCTCCTTTTTGGTGCGCGGCGAGGGCATGAGTTGGGTCAGGGACAAATAGGCACCCATGCGGCCCCAATTCTGAGGCCGGACTGCACGGAGGACGGAAAGCTCATGCAAATCGGCCTCTTAGTTACCAATCGCCAAGAGCTTGAAGAATCCGCCGACTGGGACTTCGACTATCTCGAAGGCTCACCCGGTCTGCTCGGTATCGATGCAGACGACCCGCAAGCGACCGAGCGCGAGTTCTCAGCGCTTCTGGCAAAGCATCCCCTCCAGATGAAGACGATGTGCGGCTTTATTGGCGACCCGCAGGGGCGCGGGCTAATGGTCGTCGGCCCCGACGTCAGCTTGGACCGGCTGCGCACTTTTGTCACGCGGGTCTTCGACTTGATGCAACGGGCTGGAGTCGAGGTCATCGGCTACGGGAGCGGCGGCTCGCGCTGGGTGCCCGACGGCTTCGACCGCGACAAAGCCCGCCAGCAGGTCGCCGATTTCTTGCACCTGTGCGCCGACCTCGGCGAGCCACGAGGCGTCAAGGTTGCGCTCGAACCCTACAACCGCGACGACGCCAACCTGCTCAACACCGTCTCCGAAGCGACCGAGTTCATAGCGGACGTCAACCGCTCGCACGCCAAGCTGATGGCCGACTTCTTTCACATGAAGCTCAACGGCGAGTCCTTCGACGCGCTCAAAGAAGCCGGGCCGCACCTGATCCACGCCCACATTGCCGAGCCGGGCCGCGGCCGACCGCAAACCACGCCAGCCGACCACGCGCTTTTCCTACACACCTTGCGCGCATCCGGCTACGACGGACGCGTAACGCTGAGCGGTGCGCTGCCGGTTTATGCCGACGACGGCGAGACCGCCATCGCCCTCAAGAAGGCCATCGCGTGAAGGTTCCCTCCTTCGCCTACAGCCGCATGGTAGATCTTTCGCGGACCATCGCGCCGTCGGAAGGTCGCCTCATCCACTACCGCACGGCGCGCGTACCCGTTGACGACCCACCGACCGACCGCTGGTATATCACCACCAGCATTGAAATGGGCGGTCACGCTGGCACTCATGTTGAAGGGCCTTTACACGCCGTCCAAGACGGCCCGGCCATCGCCGACCTCGATGTCGAGCGCTTTTTTGGCGAGGCCATCGTCTTCGACTTTAGCGATGCGCCGCTGGGCGAGCCGCTTTCGCCGGAGCAATTCCAACGGGCCGCTGGTCCGGGTGGAGGCGTCCGCCCGGGAGACATCGCCCTCTTTCGCTTTGATTGGGATCAACGAGCTACCGCTGGTTCCTATCCGCCTTACCCCACGACCGCAGCCTTGCGCTGGCTCGTCGAGGCCGGCATTAAACTGCTCGGCATCGACACCCCCGGCTTGGATATTCCGGGCGACCGCAGCCTGCCCAACCACCACCTGCTCTTCGCGCACGGCATTCCCCTAATCGAGAGCCTAGACCGCTTGGGCGATCTGCGACAACCCCGCGTTTACCTTTTCGCCCAGCCGCTACCGGCAGCCGAAACCGACGCCATTCCGCTGCGCGTACTCGCTTTTGAAGGGTAGCTGCGGTCCGCGCTAGAGATTTCCTGCCGTTGGCCATGCAAACCCTCACCCCCGCCGCAGTCGCCCTCGCAGAACCTACCTGCTCCCGCATCGCCGCGTTATCGTCCTCTACGACTCCCAAGGAACGGGCACATTGATCTCCGTGGCAATGCGCTGCAACATGTCGAGATGATCTCCAGTCAGCGGGATGCCGCTTTCTTCGCGCGTCTGTTCGCGTTGCCATTCTAAGCTGCCGGGGACTTCGGCGCTTGCCAGTCCCGGCATGGGGTTTAGCGACCGGCTCTCGCGCAAGATGCGAGCAAGCTCTGCCTTATAAGCCTCCAAATCGCCCAACCGCGCCACATCAATCGCCACAATCGTAAACGCCCGCGTGGCACTGGCAAATTTTGGTCTGCTCGATTCAGGCGTCGCCGTGCC
>JAGWBY010000191.1 GCA_021295675.1 Candidatus Latescibacterota bacterium
ATCGCGGATCCAATGGTCGCGCGCGCCGGCCGGTATATCTATATCCTTGCGACCCAAGCGGAGCATGGCCGGGCGTCTCTTGGGCGGCGCATCGGCAAAGAACAAGCCGACGCGGGCCTCGATGGATTCTTCTTTACCGGTCGGCAACATGTGCAACTGGAGCAGCAAGTCCGTGCCCGGATCGAGCCGCCAAGCCAAGCTGTCGCTGCCGGGGTACGGGGTCTTGCCCTGGGTCCAGCCAAGAAAGTGCCCATCGGCGTCCTCTGCCTCGCCAAAACTCATGCCGTCAAAGCCCGGGGCACCGTCGCGCCCGTCGCGCCGCCGCGCCGCGCCGCTGCGGTCGATCATCATGGTGGCGTGGTGGACGATGCGCGCGTTGCCCGGCCTGAACTCTAGCGCCTTGACGTAGCGCGTCGAGTCAACGGGCAGCGGAATGGCGAAGTTGCGGAAAACATCTGGGCCGTCGGCCCGCAGAGTGTAGGCCGATGTCATGGAGGCAATTAAATCAGGCTGGCCTAGCTCCCACTCGCCCTCCCATTGGGGCAGCGGCGGTAAATCGGCGGGACTACCCTCCTGCTTACCGTGGTCAACCCAGCGACGAATCGCGGCGATCTGCGCCGCGCTCAATCCGCGCTCGCCGGCAAAGCGACCATAGCCGCGCTTGGGCTTCCACGGCGGCATGTAGCGGGTCTCCGTGACAAAGGCGATTTGCTCGGCGCGCGCGCTCACATTCTCATAGCTGAGCAAGTCAAAGGGAGCCGGGCCTGCGGGTCGGTGGCACGGGACGCAGTTGTGAAAGACGATCGGCGCAATGTCGCGGTTGAAGGTCGGTGCTTCTCCTCCACTGCATCCAAAGCAGGCCGCAATTAGGAATATCCAATATCGCGTCATTGCAGGTCGGCGATAAAGCAGCCAATCGCCTCGGTGGCGCTCGGGTCTGGGGGGCGACCAGCAAGGGCCGCCTCTATAGCGTTTGCAAGGTCGTTCCGAGTCGGCTGCGGGCGCACTTGATCCAAGGCCGTGTAGCGGTCGTCAATGCGACCCCGATAGACGATGTTGCCGCGCTCACCTAACACCACGGCTTCTGGGGTCACGGTCGCGCCGACTCTTTTGACGAGCGCGAGCTGCACATCCCGCAGTGCTTGCCCCGGCAAGCCGTATTCCCGGCTGTGGCGACGAATGGCGTCCGCATCCTCGCGGCGGTCGGGATACACCAAGTAGAACGCAACGCCTTGCGGCTGGAAGCGGGCGTAGAGACGCGCTATAGTCGGGGCGTAGCGATTGGATACAGGGCAATCGGTCTGGACGAAGAGCAAAACCGCAGCGGGAGCGCGGTTGACAAAGGGATCGACCGGATTGCCAGCCAAGTCGAGGGCTTTGGGGGGATCGGGACGGCAGCCCACCAACAGCAGGGATGCGAGGATAGTTAATATCATAAAAAAAGAAAACGGATATTGGGCACCGACGGCAAGACTGTCGATTTGCGCATTTTTATTAGGTGGGGAATGAGTTCGGCCCTTACATTGTCTAACAATATGGCAGAGCAAGTGGGCACAGACCGCGCCCTGATCGACCAAGCGCGGGCGGGCGACGAAACGGCCTTGCGCGCCCTAATCGAGCGCTATGAGCCGCAAGTAGCTGCCACAGTTGTGGGTATGTTGGGGCCGGGCGACGAGGCCGATGACGTGGGGCAGGAAACCTTTGTCCGCTTCTACCAATCGCTGGGCAAGTTTCGCGGCGACGCGGCGCTGGGCACCTATTTGACCCGCATTGCTATCAACCTCTCGCTCAACGCGCTAGAGCGCCGCAAGCGGCAGCGCTGGCGCTTCTGGAGCCGCGACGACGAGCAGGCCCCACCCGAGCCGAGCGTCGATGGCCGCGACGAACAGGCCGCGAGCGAGCGCGAGCAAGTAGTGCAGGTAGCCCTCGACCAACTCAAGCCCGCCTTCCGGGCGGTGGTAGTGCTGCGGATGATTGAGGGCTATTCGACCAAGGAGACGGCTGCGCTATTGGAGATTGCCGAGGGCACGGTGCTTTCGCGGCTTTCGCGCGGCATGAAACAACTAGAGACCCTCCTCAAAGACGAGGACCTGTATGACTGACAGCTATCGCAGT
>JAGWBY010000039.1:0-2971 GCA_021295675.1 Candidatus Latescibacterota bacterium
GCGGACGACCCCTCCTGCTGCGACGATGTCTCTGAACAGCCTGAACGAGGAGGCTGCGAAAATCTCGGAGAGGTCCTGAATTTCGAGCCCGAAGCGCAGGTCTGGTTTGTCCGTGCCGAACCGCAGCATGGCGTCGGCGTGGGAAAGGCGCGGGAACGGCGGCGCGGTCACATTCCAATCGGTGAACTCGCGGAAGAGACCGGAAAAGAGTTCCTCGACCACAGCGAAGACATCCTCCTGTTCGACGAAGGCCATCTCGAGGTCGAGTTGGTAGAATTCGCCGGGCGAGCGGTCGGCGCGGGCGTCTTCGTCGCGGAAGCAGGGCGCGATCTGGAAGTAGCGGTCGAAGCCGGACACCATCAGCAACTGCTTGAACTGCTGCGGTGCCTGCGGCAGCGCGTAGAAGTGGCCGGGATAGAGCCGGCTCGGCACGAGGTAATCGCGCGCGCCCTCGGGCGAGCTGCTGGTGAGAATGGGCGTCTGGAACTCGGCAAAACCCATCTTTGTCATGCGCCGTCTGATGCTGGCAATCACCTCCGAGCGGAGCTGAATGCGGCGGTGCAATCCGGCCCGGCGCAGGTCGAGGAAGCGATAGGACAAGCGGGTGCTCTCTCCCACGTCGGGGTCTTCGGCGACGGAAAAGGGAAGTGGTTCCGCCAGTGAGAGCACTTCCAACTCGCGGACGGCGATTTCCACTTCTCCAGTCTCCATGGCGCTGTTGATGGTCTCAGGCGACCGCTCGCGTACATCGCCTACGACGCGGATGACGGATTCGCGGGGGATCTTGGCCGCGGTCTCCGCAGCGTCATTCTCCGGCGAGATCACGAGTTGGGTGATGCCGTAGTGGTCGCGCAGGTCTAGGAACAATATTTGCGATGAAGCCAACCGCTCAGGTGGATGGTTTGGCCGGCGTGGCGCTTGCGGAGTTCGCCGCATGTATGAGTGCGATAGCGGTGCATGGTAGCCTCCAGTTTTGGATGTACATGAAAAACCCGCCGTCGGCGCGAGGCTCAACGGCGGGTTGGGGTGAGGGTAGAATCCGATCACGGCCAACGCCATCGAGCCCGAATGGCGGGATTATTGTCGTCGTTGTTATGCGAAAAGGCGCGTGCCGTGTGCTTGTGCCGGAATGTCATTTCAAAAGCTCCTAAAAACAGAAAACCCGCCGCGATGCGTGTTCGCGACGGGTGTGAATTTTCGGATTGGGTTGGAGCTAGCGGGTTATTATTATTCTGCGTGCGGTTGTTCTGACGGGTCATCATAGTCGTTTAAGATAGCGGAACGCCGAATTACGTCAAGCCGGACTGGCCCTACAGCCCGAACCAGCGGTTGAGCTTGATCAAAAAGATGCTGTCGCCGTCGTCGGCGAAGGCGCGACTCAAGTCGCCGGCCGGGCGGAACTGGGGGTCTCTAACGTCGTCGAAGGCGTGGTCGCGGCTCTGCTGCCATACCGCGAAGAGTGTGCTGCCGGGCCGGTACTCCCAGCGCAATACTATGTTAGAGCGCAGTGAGCGGCGGTGGAAGTCGGGGTTTTCCTCAAGGCCGGCGTAGGGTGAGAATTCGTAGGAGCGCGGGCGCGCCAGCTCCTTGATGGCACCGTAGTCGCCGGTTGTCACAAAGGGCTGGACGAATAGCTGCAAGCTCAGGCCCGGGGTGAAGGCATAGGTGCCGCGCACGCCGAGCTCGAAGACGCGGCTTTCGAGCTCACCGAAGATGAAGTGGTCGTCCTCGCCGTCGCCGTCTTGGTCCTCGTTTTCTACCCACTGGGCGAAGTTGCGGTTGAAGTTGTAGCCCGGCTCGATTTCTAGCTCGAACTGGGATACGGGGCGCAGTTCGAGCTCAAAGCCGATCCACGACCCGAGATTGTCGCCTCCTTGGCTCCCGCTGATGTTCCAGCCGAGCCAGGCGCTGATGGGCTTGCGGTCGTCGGTCCACACGTCCATGCCAAACCAAGTGTGGGCGGGGCCAAGTCGTCGAAGGCGGCGAAATTGCGGCTGAGGCCCATCCAGAATCCCCAGTAGTTATGCAATTCGTGCCAAGTGTTGAAGTTGACGCCGCGGGACAGCCGCTCGCCGGCGAAGTTCCAGTGGTTCCAAGCGTTGAAGTTGAACCCGGAGCGGCGGGCGAACCAGTAGGGATCGAGCTTCTCGTAACGGATGTGGGTGCCGGCCTGAATGCGGTCGTTGCGCTGCATAAAGCCGAGGTCGTTGGCCTCAAAGTCGGGCGACTGCGCGTCCACGTAGGCTTGGCCGCCGAAGGCACCGCCCGTCTTCTCTCCCAGCCGGTGTCGCGCTCCTCGGCCTGTCCAGCGCGGCTGACGGCGAGCCGACTGTAGAGGCGGTAGGCATTGTCCCACCACTTGACGTGCAAGTCGCCAGCACCGACGTAAGCCGGGTCAAAGCCGCGGCCGTTGACCGCGGTGAGCTGGGCTCCGGCGGTGGAGTTGGTGAGCAGGTCTTGTTGCACGCGGCCGATGAGGTAGTTGGTGGGCGGCTCGACTTCGACGTGGCGGCGCACCGTGTCGATGCGGCCTGTCTCGGCGTTGATAATGCGCTGGTCGATGAGTGCTTCCTCCCGGCCGGTGACGGCGTTGAGCAGGCCAAAGGCCGTGCGTCCCGCGGTCTTGCCCGAGACCTTGACGGCACCGAGGATCGTGGTGTTGTGGGGACGGTCCACCTCATAGGTCAAAGCGCGAGGGCGGCCGGCCAATGCGCCGCGAGTGGAACAGGCGCGTGGGGCGGCGGATGCCGACGATGAACGGCGTCGGCGATTCGAATATCTGGATGCCTTCCAAAAAGAAGGGCCGGCGCTCGCGGAGGAAGGTCTCGAAGACGCCCAGATTGAGCACGGCCGGGTCGCCCTCGATCTGGCCGAAGTCTGGGTTGACGGCGGCGTTGAGGGAGATATTTGACGACAGGCCGTAGCGCAGGTCGAGGCCGGCCGAGGAGAACAGGTCGTGCTCGCTGCCGCC
>JAGWBY010000039.1:3012-14691 GCA_021295675.1 Candidatus Latescibacterota bacterium
CGTTGAGGGAGATATTTGACGACAGGCCGTAGCGCAGGTCGAGGCCGGCCGAGGAGAACAGGTCGTGCTCGCTGCCGCCGCTGTCTCCCGGCGACAGGGTGCTGCTGCCTAGCGCAAAGGGGAAGATCTCGAGGCTGCGCTGCGGCCGGATGCCTTCGATCCCTTCGAGATGGCCGAAGCGCGAGACGTAGCCGCTGACTCCTCGGGGGGTAAAGCTCCACTGCGACCACTCGACGCGGCGGGAGATTTTGCGAAAGACGTTGATCCCCCAAGTGTAGCTCTCCTTCTCGCCAAAGCGCAGGACGTGGTACGGGATTTTCAATTCCAAGCTCCAGCCGTCAGTGCGCCGCGCCGTCTTCATCTCGGCCACGCTGTCCCAGCTATCGTCGAAGTCGTCGTCGTTGTAGATGATTCCGTCCTCGATCCAGCTCTGATGGTCGTGGTGGGGGTCGAGGTTGATCTCGAACAGGTCGCGCTCGCGCCATTCGTCGCGCCGCGCCAGACGCGCGGTGATGCTGTCGGGACGGGTGTCGTAGCAGATGCCGGCGATGTAGAGCGCGTCGTCGTCGTAAGCCACCTGAAAGGTGGTGCGTTGCGTCGAAGGCTGGCCGTTGTCTGGGTCGTTCTGCGTGAATCCCTCGTGTATGGGTGCGCGCAGCCAGATTGCGTCGTCGATGACGCCGTCGAGGCGCGGCGGCACCTCAGCCCGCACGGCGCGGGCGGTGCGCTGGGGGTGCGTCATCCAAAACTGCATCTGCGCATCGCTGGTGTCGGTGTGGGCGGGCTGCTCATCGGCTCCGGCTGCCCCGGCGATGAGAAAAACGGCGGCGAGCACGGCCGCAAACATGTGCATTTTCCTTCCTTACTTGGTTGAGGATATCAAAGAACTCCACTTAGAATTCAAACTCCCCTGCCGATTGAACAATGTCAAAAGTGGGTGTGGGTAGTGTGGGTTCTGTCAAGCCGGGCTTGGTCGCGCTTGCTGACACTACCTGTGAAACCGTACATTCCTACAGTCCAACTCCAAGCATCTCCCCAGCAAAAGGACCATTCCCATGAGCGGCCTTACCTCCGACCAACTCGACTTCTATCGCACCCAAGGTTACCTCCTCGTCGAGGATGTCATCGACCCCGCTGTCTTCGACCGCCTCATTGCCGAAATCAATGCTATTGTCGATACCGCCGCCGAGGAGGCCCACGCTGCTGGCGAACTGGCCGAGCTGCACGCAGACCTGCCTTTTGCCAAGCGTTTGGTCCACATCCACGCCCAGTTGGCCGACCCTTCCCCGCTGTTGAGCCAAGTCAACGGCAAGCTCAAAACCGAAGGCATGTTCGCCATTTTGACCCAACCGGCGCTGCTCGACATTGTCGAATCCCCGCAATTCAACCTGCGCGCCAAATTGCCCAATCAAGACGCCACTGTGGTGCCTTGGCACCAAGACCTAGGCTATTTGCAACCCGACGCCGAAGAGACCTTCATGGTCAATTTTTGGATTCCCTTGGTCGATGCCACTCCTGAAAATGGCTGCATGGAAGTCATTGCCGGCAGCAACCGCGCCCCGCTCATCGGTCACGAACACGGCCTGGGCCCGGGGGCCAATTTCAAGGGCATCACCGATCAGTACTTGCCCCCCGGTGAGCAAGTTAGCTGCCCAGTCAAAGTCGGCGGCGTGCTGCTCATTCAGCACAAGACCATCCACCGCTCCATTCCCAACCTCTCCGACCACATCCGCTGGAGCCTCGACCTGCGCTACAGCGACCCGGCTCAGCCCAGCGGCCGCGACGGCGTCCCCGGCTTTATCGCCCGCAGCCAAGCTCATCCCGAATCGGTGGCCCAGAGCGTGGACGATTGGTTGGCCTTGTTTGAAGCGCCGGTCGCATAAGTTGATGCCCCTATATAATCCGCAGATGGACGCAGATGGACGCAGAATACTAGAAACAAGGCGATCCGCATCTCGAATTGGTCCCACTTGACAGCGGCCCAGTCTGCGAGTGCCTGATGCTTTAGGGCGAATTCAATGCTAGAGAAACTATTCCATCTACAAGAATCGGGAACGACGGTCAGGCGCGAAGTGGTCGCGGGCTGTACGACGTTTATGACCCTTTCGTATATCATCTTCGTCCAGCCGGCCGTGCTGTCGGCGGCGGGGATGGATGCCGGTGCCGTGATGGCGGCGACGTGTATTGCCAGTGCACTTGCGATGGTACTGATGGCGTTTCTCGCCAATTATCCAATCGCTCTCGCGCCGGGCATGGGACAAAACTTTTACTTTGCGTTCACGGTTTGTCTAGCGCTTGGCATATCGTGGCAGCACGCGCTCGGTGCCGTCTTTATCTCAGGGGTATTTTTTATTCTGATTTCCTTCGTTGGTTTGCGCGAAAAGGTGATGAATGTCCTGCCTGTTTCGTTGCGGAATGCCATTCCCGCGGGCATTGGCTTGCTCATCGCCCTTGTAGGATTGGAATGGGCGGGAATTATCGTTGATCACTCGGTGACCTATGTCACCCTCGGCGATCTGCACTCGGCCCCGGTGCTGCTCTCGCTGTTTGGTATTGGGGCGATTGCCATCTTGTTTGCCTTGAACGTGCGTGGCGCAGTTTTGATCGGCATTCTCGCTTCGACCATTGTTGGACTGCTCACGGGAATGGTCGCATTTCAGGGCATTGTTGCCGACCCGCCTTCCATTGCGCCGACCTTCTTCCAACTCCAAATTCCAAACATTTTCGCCGAGCCGAACCTGATCGCGATCATCTTCATCTTCATCTTTCTGGATTTATTCGATACAGTTGGAACGCTGATTGGCGTCAGCCAACAAGCTGGTTTGATGGTCGATGGCAAACTGCCGAGGGCGCGGCAGGCCCTGTTTTCCGATGCGGTTGCCACCAGCGCCGGTGCGCTGCTCGGGACATCGACTGTTACCAGTTACATCGAGAGCGCGTCGGGGATTTCCGCAGGGGGACGCACGGGCTTAACCAACATTGTGACGGCAGCCCTAATGTTACTGGCCTTATTCTTTAGTCCGCTGATTGAGATGGTCGGGGCAGGATACCCAGTCGGCGAAAATGCGGTCCTCTATCCCGTCATTGCCCCGGCACTGATCATTATCGGTAGCCTGATGCTCAAAAATGTCGTCCACGTTGATTGGGACGATGTTACAGAGTCCATCCCGGCGTTTCTGACGTTGTTGATGATGCCGCTCACCTTCAGTATTACCGAAGGGATTGCGTTTGGCTTTATCTCCTATGCCCTCCTGAAACTGGTAAGTGGCCAAGGGAGACAAGTGCATTGGCTGATTTACCTCTTCTCGGTACTTTTCGTGGTTCGGTACATCTGGCTCGTCGGTTAGCGTCAGGAGACCGCATATTCCCCAAACACTTTTTCGGAGATTACCATGCTCTACGATCTGCTCCTCAAAGGCGGTACCCTAGTCGATCCAGCCCAGGAGTTGCACGCGATGCTGGACGTAGCTTTCGCCGACGGCAAAGTCGCCGCGGTCGGGGACGACCTGTCTGCGGACCAAGCGCGCCAAACGCTCGATGTCGCGGGCAACGTGGTGGCCCCTGGTCTCATCGATCTGCACGTCCACGTGTATTGGGGGGTCAGTCACTTCGGTGTCGAGCCCGATCCCACCTGTATAGCCCGAGGCGTCACCACCGTGGTCGATGCTGGCTCGGCCGGAGCCGATACCTTCCCCGGCTTCCGCAAGTTCATCATCGACGTGAGTGATACCCGCATCTTGGCCCAGCTCAACATCTCCTCGCAGGGCATGTTGACGCAGGAAATCGGCGAGTTCGAGATTCCCGAGTACGCAGACGTGGACAAAGCCTGCCGCATGATCGAACAACACCGCGACCTCATCTTGGGCGTCAAGGTGCGGCTCACCCGCAACAGTTGCCCCTGCACCGGGCTCGCGAGGCCGCGGATGCCGCTGGTCTGCCCATTATGGTCCATCCCCAAGACGCTTGGTGCGACAGCCTCGATGACGTGCTGGCCGTTATGAAACAAGGCGACATCCTCACCCATTGTTTCCACGGCATGAAGTGCGGCATCCTAGACGAAGCTGGCCAAGTGCGCCCTGCGGTACACGAGGCCGTGGAGCGCGGCGTGCTCTTTGACGTGGGGCACGGCGCTGGCTCTTTCTCTTGGGAGGTGGCCGAGACCGCCCTCAGCGCTGGGCTTGCGCCGCATACTATCTCCTCAGACTTGCACGTGTACAATCTCCACGGGCCGGTATATGACTTGGTCAACGTCGCGTCCAAATTCCTCCATTTGGGCATGGATCTCGACACCGCGCTGGCCAAAGTCACCGCAGTGCCGGCGCAAGTCATGGGGATGCCGGACGAGATCGGCACCCTAACGGTAGGTGCTTGGGGCGACGCCGTAGTGCTCGACGTGCGCCAGGGTCAGTTCCAGTTGGCCGATTCAGGCGGGGAGATGCGCACTGGCAACCAGCGATTGGAACCGCTGGTTGTGGTCAGCCAGTATTGAGGGATCAGTGCCAACCAAGGAGAGGCTTGTGAGTTCATCTGAAAATCAGTATGACGCGATCGCCGAAGCCTATCAAGATTCAAAGCAATTGCCCTTTCGGAGATATATCGAAGCGCATTCTCTCTTCGAGATTTTGGGGGATATTCGCGGGGCGACGGCTTTAGACTTGGCTTGTGGTGATGGGTTTTACACGCGCAAGATCAAGCAGGCCGGGGCGTTAGAGGTCACCGGCGTCGATCTTTCCGCAGAGATGATCAAGTTGGCTGAAGAGGAAGAACGCACTCGTCCTTTGGATTGACAAATGAAGATGGGACGCAGCTTGAGTTTAAAAATTACTTTCTCAAACCAGAGACCTATCAATGGGCCTTTCAAAAAGCTGGGTTTGCCGGTTTTCAATGGGTCGGTCCCTATTTGCACCATTTTGGGACGCCTTTATGTCGCATCCCCCAGTCATTGGCTTTAGAGCGGCGAAACCGTGAACAACAGCGAAGGATACAGACCATGAGCACTAGGCACGCACTTTTGGCAGCACTCGTTGCTGCCAGCGCCTGTACTATGGGCGCATCCGCAGAAGAGGAGACGGACGAACGGAAGATATACGAAGTCGAAGAGATCACGGTGACCGGATCCCGCATCAAAAGCGCGGAGACGCTGGCGCCAGCGCCGATCGTCGTCCTGTCAGCCGAGGAAATCAGGGCGCAGGGCTTGGCCTCTCTTGGGGATGTGTTGCAAACGCTCACCGTGCAGTCCAATGCGATCAACACCCAAGCCAACAACGGCGGCGACGGCTCTACCCGCGTCAGTCTGCGCGGCCTCGGTTCCAATCGCACCCTCGTGTTGGTCAATGGCCGTCGCTTCGTGCCGGGCGGGACGGGCGCGAATTCATCCGTTGACCTGAATGCCATTCCAGCCTCCGTCATCGAGCGCATCGAGGTGCTCAAAGACGGGGCCTCAGCCGTCTATGGCTCGGACGCCATCGGCGGCGTGGTCAACATCATTACCAAGACCGCGATAGAGGGGATAGAAATCGACTATTACGCGGGGACTGCGGGCGCGGGCGACGGCGAAGTTTTGGACCTCAGCGTAACTACCGGCCTACAAAGCGAAAAAGGCCACATCGCCTTTTCGGCTGGCTATCACAACCAGCGGCCGGTTTGGACCGGGGACCGCAGCTTCAGCGAATCGGACAAGGCCTACGACTGGGAAAAGAACGACGGCTCCTACAACAACAACGGCAGCTCGGCCACCCCGGAAGGCCACATCATCGACCGCTCGGGTGAGGAGGGCAACGAGGCGTGGCAGGCGGTCGTGGAGGCGGCTGGCGACGAGGTCGGGGATTATCACCGCGATCCGAACGTTGGCTGGCGGCCCTTCAATTGGGCGGGGATCTCCTCCGACGGGAGCGGCGATACGTATAACTACCAGCCGGAAAATTACCTCTACACTCCGCAGACGCGCTACAGCTCCTTTCTCAGCGGTTCCCATACCGTCGCTGAGGATGCAGAGGCGTATTTCGAGGTGGTGTACACCAACCGACAATCCGACCAGAAGCTAGCGCCGACGCCGCTGTTCACCATCACCGACGGAATCGTGGTGTCGGCCACCAACCGGTACAACGAATTCGGCCGCGATTTTATCGATGTGCGCCGGCGCTTTGTCGAGGCAGGGAATCGCAACTTTCTCCAAGATATCGATACCTACCGCATGGTCCTAGGGCTGGACCATCGGCTCGGGAGCTTTGACGGCGACTTGTCCTTCTCTTACGGCCGCAGCGAGGGCACCAACGTCAATGAGGGCCGGTTCATTCTCAGTCACGTAAAAAATGCCCTCGGGCGATTGCGTCCCGCTGGACCTCCTCCACGGCCCCGGCACCATCACCGAGGAGATGCTGAACTACATCCAGTACACCGGCATCGGCCGAGGTTATTCCCGGCAGCAGATCCTGCAGTGGAATCTGACTGGGGAAGTGGCGCGCTTGCCTGCCGGTCCGCTCGCCGTGGCGGCCGGTCTCTCGTCGCGCTGGGAGGCGGGGGCCTATCTCCCCGATCCCATGACCGCATCGGGAAATACCACTGGCAGCAAAGCGTTTCCCACCGAGGGCTCGTACTCGGTCAGGGCGCTGTACGCAGAAACCCAACTGCCGATCTACGAAGCAGGAGCCGTCAGCCTCGATGCAACGGCCGCCGGACGCGCCTTCGACTACGACACCTTCGGCGGGGGCTTCACCTATGAAGCCGGAAGCCGTCTCCAGCTTCCCCAAGGCTTAGCTTTACGGGCCACCTCCTCTAACGCCTTTCGCGCCCCTAGCATCGCCGAAATGTTCCTTGGAGTCAGCGATTCCTTCCCCTTGGTCAGCGATCCCTGCAGCAGGGTAGATGAAGCGGGCAATGCCCGGGAGTTGACCGAACAGCAGGAGCGCAATTGCGCCGCTCAAGGCATCCCGGACGACTTTGAGGACTCGCGCGCTCAGCTATTGGCCAAGTTAGGCGGCTCCACGGATCTCGATCCAGAAAAGGCCGCGATGATCACTGCCGGCGTGGTGTATCAGCCGGGTTTATTGGGGGGATTAGACCTGACCGTCGATTACTATACTACCAAGATCGAGGATGAGATCGGCACCCTGCCAGCCGGCCTCATCCTGAGCAACTGCTACTCGCAGGACGCGCCATCCGGACAACCACCTGATCTCCCAAATTTTGGCGACCAATACCAATATCGGGGAGACTGAAACTAGCGGTGTGGATTTCGGGCTCCATTACACTGCCAACTCCTCCCTCGGCATTGTCTCGGCGCAGTTCGAGAGCAATATGCTCGTTAAATACGAGCAAACGCTGCCCTCAGCCAGCGGTCCTGAGCTGGTCAGGGGCTTGGGTTACTACGACTTGGGCGTGTTTCCCAAGTGGCGTCACACCGCTTCCGTTAGCTTGGCAAAGGAGCGTTTTTCCGTTGGGTTGACGTGGCGCTACGTTGGCGGATTCGAGGAATGCGAAGATGACGACTGCAAGGGCAAGTACCGCGAGGATGTAGAAGAAGTACCCCCGAGCCGCAAGGTCGATCCAAACAGCGTCTTCAATGTGCGTGGATCGTATGAATTAGGGACGGCCCTTGGGCTCTCTACCCTGACCGTCGGCATCAACAATTTACTCGATCAGCCGCCAGCAGTGATTTTCAATGGGTTCCTCGGCACTTCTGATTCCAGCACGTACGACTTTATGGGCCGCTATCTCGGTAGGGCCCACGGACCCTACCAAGACGGGACAAGTGGACTGCTGACCGCTAATAATCGTACGACAGTGAAATGTTCCAGCGGCGTCCCAGCCCGAGGAATACGCGAGCACTTGCGGCGTCGTGGCCATCGCCGTCATCGGCATCGGACACGTAGTTTTCGTCGAGCAAATTGAAAACGTGCAATCGCAGTTTCATATTGCTAAACGAAGCGCCGGGCAATGTGTACCCCGCGTGTAAATCCACCAGATTGTAATCTGGGAGTTTCCACGATTGTGCGCGGTCGTCGGGGTCGGTGCGGTTGGCGGGATCAAATTTGGCGTAGTGATCCATGAACCGCCGCACACCTAGCGAGGCGTAGAGGCCGCGCGTGGGAAATACCGCACCGCTCAGGGCAAGGGTCTTTTGCGCTGCGTCGCCCACCTTTAGGCCTTTGGCATAGACTTGAAATTCGCCGATCGTCTCTGGATCCTCTTCGGGTGAAAATGTGGTATTGACATCGTTGAGCCATTCCCAATTGCCCAGCGATACCATGCCGCGCACCTCGAATTTGTCATGGGGACGCGCCTTCAGGTCGAACTCTACGCCGGTATGCAGCGCGTCAATGCCGTTCAGCAAAAATCGGAAGCTCTGTTCGAGCTCATCGCTATAAATACTTTTAGGCCACGAGCGGTCTATCCACCTAGTGTAATAGAAGTTTGCGTTGCCAGTAAACATGCCGCGTTTGAAATAACCGGCACCTAGTTCAAAAGAAGCGACCTTTTCATTGAACGTGGGATCGTACAGGCTGTTGTCATAGTGGTAAACGGAGTCGAATTTGGGCGCGGTTGAAAGCCAGCCCATGTTGGCATACACATTGACTGTGGGAGTGGCATTGTAGTTGCCACCTACTTTCATGGTGTAGCCGGGGAAGTTTTCCCAGGCGGTCTGATCCCAGTCGCCATCGATCTTGGCGCGGAAATAGTCGATGCGCTTGTAACCCGTCGTCGATACCGAAGTGCTCAAAAAGGCCGTGAATTTGTCAAATTGTCCTTCGAGCTGGGCAAAGCCGCCACCCCAGCGCGTAAGGCCATCGTTGTGGTAGGCGACTCTGTCGCCAAGTCGCTTGACGGAGACGTAGTAATCGGCCCCGAGCAAGTTGCGCACCTCGCGCCAGTGCTCGCCTTTGTAATAGCGCAAATCCGTGCCAAAGGTCAGCTTGTAGATGTCGCTCAAATGGTATTCGGCTGTGCCCAAATACCCATACCAGAAATGCTGATTGACCGAATTGCGGATAATGGTCTGTGCCGCGATTTCATCGGCACCCACTTCACCGGCAGCCACCAACGCGGAGTCGGCTTGGGTATTCAACTCATCAGCAACGCGTTGCCAGTTGATACTACCATCGGGTAGCGTGCCCGGATTGGAACCCAAACGCCCGGTGCCGCCGCCTTTGCCGCGCGAGAAATAGAATACATTGGACAACATGAATTGCGCGTTGGGGGTCCAGTACCAGTTCAAATTGGCCTGGGGTTTGTGGTAAAAATTTTCGCGCTCCATGATGATTGCGCTGTCGCGTGCATCGTGGACACTGCCGTTGTAATATTCTTGATAGGACGAAAAGGGCGAGCGTCCCCAGTTGGGATTGTAATCGACGCCGTAGTTTCTTGCGTCCGCAACGTCAATGCCTAGGGATTGGGCGTAATCGGCGTCAAAGGTTGCAATGGATTGCTTGTAGAGACGGTGCCCGTGGCGCTGCGGCGCGCCGGTAACGAACAGATCAATTTTGTGCGTATCGGATGCCAAAAAGCTCAACGCTCCAAAGTAGGCCCACGCCGAGGACCACGCCTGAGCGGGCAGACCCTCGCTGCTCTTGCGCGTCATGCCCACGGTGAAAGCTGTTTTTTTATCGATCAAACCCGATGAAAAATTGAGCGTGGTTTTGTAAAAGGCGTTGTTGCCAGCCTCCTGTTTGATTTTGAATCCGCGCCGTTGACTGGCGATATCGGTGATGATGTTCATGGTGCCACCCACCGAGGCAATCGCCAGATTGGAGGCCCCCGACGTGACGTCGCTCAGCCCATCCCAGTTGGACCAATAGACCCAGCCGTTTTCCATATCGTTGACGGGGACGCCGTTGATCATAACGGCGACATTGCGCTGGTCAAAGCCCCGCACATTGATGCGGGAGTCGCCGGCCCCTCCGCCTTGCGCGGTTGCATACACGCCCGGCGTATCATTTAAAATCAGCGGCAGATCGCGCGAGCCGAGTTTGCGCTGCATGTCGGCTTTGGGCACATCGGTGGCCCGATCGGCGACGATGATAATTTCTTTGCCGCGAAATACCTCGGGCATGAGTTCGACAAACAACTCGACCGCATCCGCTTCTACGACGACGGGGCTGCGATGTTCTTTGTAGCCGATAAAACTTACGACGAGCGTATGGCTGCCTGCACCGACATTGGCGATGGCAAATTGTCCGTCGAGGTCTGTAGTAGCGCCGCGCTCGACGCCTTCTATATAGACGTTGGCACCGGGCAGTGATTCGCCGGTTTCGGCATCGCGCACGGTGCCTTTTAGCTCGGCGGCAAACAGAGGTGAATAGGCGAGGAATAAGAGAGAAAAAAGCGTGAGTATTGGCTTCATAAGAAACCTCCGTGGGGGAATGGGGACGCAGCAGTGCTGCTATGTTTATATTATTTTTATATAAAATTTGATTAAAACATATTTAATCTAATGAATCGCTGATGCTCCGTCAAGCTCCGTCGCCGTTTGGGGGTAACGATGCTGCCCAGCGCCAGCACGCGCCGAGCGCTCACATCCCCCTCACCCCCGGAACGGATTCTCCTCCCCTTCGGCCCGATGCTGATAGAGTGGCTTGACCGCCTCCGGCAGGGCCTCGTAGGCTTCCCTCGGCACAATCGCATTGTTGCGCCCGCCAAATTCCACGCTCAACCACCACGGACAATAGCGCGTGATGATCGCCACCCTCGGCTCCGGGCTGGGATTTGCCGCGGTCGAATGCCAGATCCGGCTGTCCATCACCAGCGCACTGCCCTCCGGGCCGACTTGAACTGATCAAGCCGCTCTTCTAGCCCTTCGGGCGTCTGGTGCATTCGCGGATTGAGCGGATCGCGGTGACTGCGCGGCACCACCCACGTTCCGCCCGTCTCCGGGCCAAACGGCGACAGCATCCACAGCACCGATAGCTGCATGGTCGCGTTTGGGAAGGGCTGCGCCACCCGGCCGGCAAAGTCCCCGTCGGTCAGGTCGTGCGGCCAATCCGAGTGAAAGCCGCGCCAGTTCAAGTCCTCGCGGTTGGGCACTTGCGTCTTAAACTCGGTCTGCGCGATCCGCACGTGCCCGCCAAAAACCGCCTGCGCCACCCCCAACAAACGCTCGTCGCCTAGATACGGCGCAAACTCCGGCAAATACGCGATCAGGCAAATGCCCGGCTCGCCGTTGGGGCCGGTCTGCCGCCCGATGTATCCTGCCGCGCCTTTTCGTGCGCTTCTTGCACATGCGCCCGTACCCGTTCTATGGCGTCCTCGGGAACAATCCGCTCCAACACGCACCAACCCTCGCGGCGCAATTGATCCACTTTTTCCTTTATCTCAGCGTCCATAAGACCTCTCATTTCTCGGTTGCCCAAGCAATTGCGTACTGCTATACTAGACCCACTCGCGAACCCATCCCACCCTTTTCCCGGCCCTTCCCATGCACATCACCGACATCGAAGTCCACGCCATCTGCCCACCGTATTGCGACTTCAACGCCCTAGCGCTGGCCCGCTATCACGGCGCGCGCATCCAACGCCGCGCCATCCTCGTCGTCCACACGGACAATGGCCTAGAGGGCCTTGGCGAGAACATCGGCGACGCGCCCGACGGCGACGCTTTGCGCGCCCGATACATCGGCACCTCGCCCTTTGACTGGATCAACGCCGAGCAGGACCTCGCCATGAACATGGCTTGCTACGACCTAAT
>JAGWBY010000039.1:14822-18624 GCA_021295675.1 Candidatus Latescibacterota bacterium
TCAAGTACCACGTCGATGAAATGCAGGACGTCATCGCCCAAACCGAGGCCATGCAGGAAGCAGCCCCGCCCTATTTCAAAGTCCACTACGACTTCAACGCCAACAGCAACTACTACACCATGCGCACCATTCTCGCCGAGCTGATCAAATTTCGGGTCGCCGGCCGCTTTGAAGACGTAGTCCAAGGCACGGACGAAGATGCCTACCGCATGTTGCGCGAGCAGTGCCCGCTGCCCGTCATCGGCCACCACGTCCCACCCGAAGCCATGACCAAGCGCTACGTCGATGGGACCATGGCCGGACACGCTCCCATCGGCAGTGCAATCAAAGCAGCCGCCATTGCCGAGCGGCTCAACATGCCCCTCATGTACCAACAAACCGGCGGCACCATCAACCAAGCCTTCCTAGCCCACGAAGTCGCAGTGTTCAAAATGGCCACCATCGCTGCCACCTGTGGCAAGAGGACGTGGTCAAAGACCCCATGCCTGTAATCGACGGCAGCGTCGCCGTGCCCCAAGGCCCAGGCCTAGGGATCGAACTCGATCGCGCACAATTGGAAAAATTGGCCAACGCCGCCCCAGCCGATAAAGGCCGCTTCTTAATCCGTATCCGCTCCGCCGGTGGTCTCACCGCGTATGTGCGCCACGACCCCGAGCCGAACGGCTCTACCGACAATCTGCGCTTCCACGACCGCCTACACCGCCAAGGCATCCCCGGACGGTCCCCTTCATACGCCAACCCGCTCACCACTGAATTCTGGGACGCAGAAAAAGACCCCGAGCACTTTGAGGAACTGTGGCAGGCTACGGAATGTTAGGATGAACGAAGACGAAAAGTATTTTTTCGACCTCAACGGCTACATCGTCGTGCCCAACGTCTTGTCAGCCGAGGACATCGCGCTGGCCAACGAAGCCATTGATCGCCGTGCCGATCAGATCCACGAGCGCACAGGCGAACTGTCGCTGTCGGCTGGTTCCAAAGCCCTAGAGGGTACGACCGGCCGCGGCGACCTCGGCGGCGCGCTCTCGTGGCCTGATCCCCACGGTCGCCCTTTCCGCGACATGCTGGTCAACCCCAAGATCGTGCCTTTTCTGCACGAAATTTTGGGCACCGGCTTTCGCCTCGATCACAATCTCGGCATCATCACCATGCGCAAAGGAGCCGAGGGCCATCTCCTGCACGGATCGTCTGGCCCCGGCTTTGACCGCCACCAGTACTACATTTTCAAAGACGGCAAAATGCACAACGGCCTGACCGTGGCCGCCTACCAACTAACAGATGTCCGCGAGGGAGACGGGGGTTTGTGCTTGATCCCTGGCAGCCACAAAGGCAACTATCCCTGCCCAATGGCACTCCGCCGCGGCGAGGCATACCGCGAGTTCATCAAGCCGATTACCTGCAACGCCGGCGACTGCATCATATTCACCGAGGCCACCACCCACGGCACCCTGCCTTGGACCGCTCTTCCGCTTCTCACCGGGCAACCTCGCCTACGTGGCCCACAACTGGCCCGAAGACATGCTCGCCCTAATGACCGACGAGCAGCGCAAGGTTCTAGAGCCGCCCTATCACGCACGGTTGGAGCGTCCCGTATTGGAAGTGTAGCCGCGTCCTATTTGACAAAACAATCGCGCCCATCAATCAATAAAAACCTTCAACAAAACCCATAACTCAGGAAGCCTTCATGTCTAAACGCAAAATCGTCGTCACCGGTGCCGCCGGATACGTCGCCGGTCGCATGCTGCCCGCCCTACAGGAACGCTACGAAACCGTCCTCTTGGATGTGAAAACGACCAATCGTCAAGGCGAAGAAGTCGCAGGGATCCACATTGCCGATCTGCTGGAGAAAGACCGCGATGCCTACCGAGAACACTTCCGAGGTGCCGACGCGGTAGTCCACTGCGGCTTCGTCCGAACCGGGCAGGGCGAAAAGCGCTTCTGGAACGAGGCCGACAATATCACCATGGCCCACAATGTGTACCGGGTCTGCCAAGATGAGGGCGTGCGGCGAGCCGTGATCATCAGCTCCAACCACGCAGCCGACTACTACGAAAACTTGATCTGGTCGGGGCGCATGGACTTTGTCACGCCCGATATGCTGCCGCTGTCGGATAATTTCTACGGCTGGGCCAAGGCATCGTATGAACTGCTGGGCTTCATGTTCGCCTGTGGTGAGGAGGGACCGGCCCTAGAAAACGTGCAATTGCGCATCGGCGGCCCCCGCGAGACCGACATCGACAGTTGCGGCAACGATCTACAGCAAATGCACCGTGGCCTAGGAGCCTATCTCAGCGTGCGCGACCAAGTGCAACTGGTGATCAAAAGCATTGAAACCGAAGATATCCGCGACGCCAACGGCGTGCCCTTCCAGATTTTCTACGGCATCAGCGGCAACGCGCACAACTTCTGGAGCTTGGCCAATGCCCGGCGCGTGGTCGGCTACGCGCCCCAAGACGACAGCCAAGTGCGCTTTGCCGATAAAATCGCGGCGATTACGCAAGCGGCACAGGATGGATAGCATGAGCGAGTCCGATAGCGAAACTCGCGTTGATGTAGAAGAGCTACTGAAACTAGTCGTCACTATTTTCGAGCGATGCGGCATGTCGCAAGCGGACGCTGCCTTGCTGACCGATTCGCTCGTGTACGCGGATTTGTGCGGAACTCACTCGCACGGCGTCTTGCGAGTGCCCGAGTACGCAGAGAAGCTGACAACTCAGGGCGTGAATCCTACCGCCAAGCCCGAAGTCGTCCGCGAAGGCCCCTCGTTTGTCATCGTGGACGGACGCAATGCAATGGGACAAATCGGCGCGGCCTTGGCCATGCGAGAGGTGATCGACAAGGCAGCGAAAACTGGCATTGCCGCCGGAGCCATTCGCGGCAGCAATCACTGCGGTGCCATGGCGTATTTCACCCGCATGGCGCTGCCGCACGACATGATCGGAATCGCGACCACAAATGCGCTTCCGACGATGGCACCTTGGGGAGGTGCCGAGCGGCTCTTGGGCATTAATCCGATTGCGATCTCCATACCGGCAGGAGAGATGTCTCCCATTGTGTACGACGCCGCGTTTAGCGGGTCTTCCCACGGAAAGATTCGGATCTACCAACAGAAAGGGCTGCGCATACCCGAGGGGTGGGTTCTAGACCGGGAAGGCCAGCCCACGACCGATCCCAATGCGGCGATCAACGGCCTGCTAGCCCCCATCGGAGGATTCAAAGGAGCCGGGCTGGCGATGATTATGGGCATCCTTTCGTCCATGCTTTCCGGTGCTAGCTACGGGACCGAACTAGGGAGTATCGAGGAGGGGCCAACTCCCGGCGAAGACGGCCATTTCGTCGCCGCCATCCACATTGCCTCCTTCGAAAATATCGAACGCTTCAAGTCAAGAGTAGATGCCGCCATCCAACAGATTCACGACTGCCGGCTCGCGCCCGGTTTTGACCGAGTGTACGCCCCAGGTGAACTAGAAGCGATTCGCCGCGTTGAATATAGTGCGCAGGGAATCCCGCTCAATCGCGTAACCTTGGCGGACCTGCGCAAGACCGCGGAGCGACTCAGTATCGACGGAAACGAATACGCATGGCTTTAGGGAGTCGGGATACTCTAACCTGCGGCTCAATCCCAACTACCACCAACCAAGTATCTTCCACCAGATCAGTCCAATCCCCAACCAAATCGCCAAATGATACAGCGACACCATAAAACCGCTAGCGAACCACCTGCGGGGTGATACGTAATCCAGACCAAAGTAGATAATCACCGGCCCCGTCGAGTAATTAGTCGTACACCCACAGAGATTGG
>JAGWBY010000039.1:18760-34174 GCA_021295675.1 Candidatus Latescibacterota bacterium
CGCTTACATCAGTAAACCACGCACCGACAGCCTGGGCAAACCAATCAATGAACCCGTGCTCTTTGAGGCTTCTCGCCATAGTCAGCAAACCGCCGATCCAGATAAGCGTCTCCCACGCCTTATCGTTCTCCACCATGTCCTGCCATTTTTCAGTGTTGGTGATGAGCAAAACGGAGACGCCAATCCAAGCGACCACTGTTGTATGCATCCCATGCAGCGGTTTGCTCACCCACAACAGAAGCAGGACCGGCAGCACGATCCCCATAATCTTTTCGCCCCTGCTCCACCGGCCCATCTCCTCAAGTTCCCTTCGCGCGACCGCCCGTCAGCGTCGGCTTTGCTAGCAAGAAAATAAATACCGGCAGCAGAGCTAGTCCGACGAGTCCTGGAACCACCGACCCGAGCGCCCACGTCCCCCAATCAAAGGTGACGCCAAACACCGCTTGGGCGTTCTGCGCCACCATTGGATTGGCCGCCATGCCCGTGAGAAACATCGCCGCGGTGATCAGATTGGCGTGCGAGCCAACCAGCGCAAGATAAGTCCCCGCTCGTTCGGGATGCCGCGTCGGATAGGAGTCCAACGCTTCGGCCAAGGAGCGCACGATAGGCGCTAAAATACCACCGCCGCGTGCAGTGTTTGAAGGCACCACTGGCCCCAGCAATAACTCCGCACCGCAGATCGAATATCCCAATCCCAAAGGCGATTTCGCCAAGCGACTGACCAACAAAAGCGCCAACCGCCGACCCAATCCCGTGCGGATAATACCGCCCGCCAGCAGAAAAGCAGCGACGATCAACCAGACCATTGGGTCGCCATATCCAGACAACGCCTCCTGTATTGTAATTATGTCAGTCGCCGTCAATGCAACCAAACCGAATATCACCATCGCGCCAATCGGATAAGGGCGCAGAATAAAGCTCACAATCACAGCGATAAAAACCGCAAAGACGTGCCAACCCCTGACCGGCAGGTCTGCGGGAATAGGCATGAACCAGAGCACCCCTGCTAAAAGCACACAAGCCCCAAAGCGCCAAACACTCTGTCGCCACATCAGTTCCGTCACTGTATAAATGCTCCTTCCCTTGTCAAAACTCCCGCAAAAGAGCGGCTCTTCATAATAGACCTCAACGCGGCAAACGTCCAGATAGCCACGGCGGCTCTAGGCGGCGTTCTAGGCTCTCCGTCGGCAGGTGGATCGTTCCTTTGCCCTTGCACGAGGACTTTTTTCGACGTATGTATAATCGCGGTGTAGCTCCTGTACTTAGAGCGAAAAAATAAATCTAACTCGAATTTATACAACAATTTATATCACTTTTGATATTTTCATCGAGGAGGGTGCAATGGCCAATAAGGTGACGATCTTCGGCGCGGGCAGCGTGGTGTTTTCGCTCGGCCTAGTGAAGGATTTGTGTCTGACCAAGGCACTGAATGGCAGCCACGTTTGCTTTATGGATATCAACGAGGAAGTGCTCGATGTCATCTATGCACTTGGGCGACGCTATGCCGAGGACTTGGGCGCAGATATGACGTTTGCGAAAACCACGGATCAGGAAGCTGCGCTAAAAGACGCCGATTTTGTAATCAATACGGCAACAGTGACGCACAATGAGTATTTCATGCAGCGCCGACGCAATATGACGGCTGAGCTGGGCTATTTTTATGGCAGAACCGGGATGCCCGAATATCACAATTTGCAACTAATGTTGGATGTAGCAAAGGACATGGAGAAACTGTGTCCCGATGCGTGGGTTTTGTTGGCGGGTAATCCAGTATTTGATGGAACCACATTGATGACGCGAGAGACCGGAATTAAGGTGTGTGGGTTGTGTCACGGGCATTACGGCTACGCGGGCGTAGCGCGCACATTGGGTCTAGACCCCGATCAGGTGACGTGGCAAGCACCGGGGCTGAATCACAACATCTGGCTGACGGATTTCATCTACGAAAATGAAGACATGTATCCAAAGCTGGATCAGTGGATTGCCGAGGCGAGCGAGGAGTATTGGGAGCGGATGACCCGAGAGGGCAGGGCGATCCCCACGCAAATGTCGCGCGCGGCAATTCACCAATACAGGATGTACGGCCTGATGCCCATTGGCGATACGCCTCGGCGGGGCGGCTGGTGGTATCACACGGATTTGGAGGCGCGGAAACACTGGTACGATCCCAATGGCGGCAAAGACACGCCAGCCGGACGCGATGCGGTTTTAGCTGGCAAAGCAAAAAAATACGAGCAGATGAAAGCGGCGGCCTACGACGAGAAAATCCGCCCGATTGATCTGTTTGGCGCTCAGCTAACGCCCGAGCAGCATATTCCCATTATGAACGGACTGGTCAACAACGTGGAAGGCCAGTTTCAGGTGAATGTGCCCAATTGCGGTGCCCTGCCGGGCATTCCCGACGACGTGGCGGTCGAAGTCCCCGCAATTGTCAATAAGAAGGGCATTCAGCCTTTGCGCGTGCCGCCCTTGCCCAAGAAAATTATGCTGGAATGCATCTATCCCGATTGGCTCGACATGGAGCGCACCCTCGAAGCGGTTCTGTCCGGCGATAAATCGATGATGCTGTTTGGCGTACTCGAAAGCAAAGAGACAAAATCTTATGAGCATGGATTGGAGACGCTGGACGCGCTGTTTAACATCGAGCCTAACGAACCGATGAAGTATGTGGAAGATATCAACGCGCATTTTTCCTGGCCAAAGAATTGGTCTTAGGACAGAGCATCAGTAAAGGCTGAATAGGATGGGAGATACAGATAGCACGGTGGCGGTGACCGGTGCTGCAGGCTTTCTCGGCAGCCATATATGCCGAGCCTTATTGCACTGCGGACATGCGGTGCGCGCTGTTACGCGCGAGGGTAGCAATCGCAAACTTCCCGATGATCTGAGCGAACAGGTCGAATTGCAGCCGGCCGATGTCCGCAACCCCGAGTCGTTGAACCAAGCATTCCAACATGCTCACGCCGTCGTACACAGTGCTGATATTATGACAGTTGACGCTGATCCCAAAGGGTTAGCTGACGAAGTCAACTTGATAGGTACGCGCAATGTGATTCAAGCATGTATTGGCACCGGCGTTCGCCGACTGGTACACATCAGTTCCATACACGCATTCAGCCCGTTGCGTGGAGCGACTCTGAGTGTCAGTTCAAAACTGGGCCAAAATTCCAAAATTCCCTACGTAGCCACCAAAGCCGAAGCGCATATGAGCGTTCTCGACGCGGCGAGAAGCGGTTGGCTCAATACATCTATTGTCTGTCCTGCGAATCTCATAGGTCCCGGCGACAGCGACCCGACCCGCGTCGGTAGCATGTTGCTCGCCATAGCGCGCAAGCGACTCCCGTGTCTCATCAACGGGGGATTTTGGTGGAGCGACGTGCGAGACGTGGCGAATGCCATAGCGAACGCGGTAGGGGCGAACGGATACGGGGGCGAGGTTTATTTCACTGCGGGACAATACGCACAGACCAGCCAACTGGCGCGTCTGTGTTCCCAAGTTCTAGGGCGTAGTGTAAGGTGCCCAGTCATACCCTATTTTCTGGCGCGGGTAGCCCTGCCCCTGATTAGATCACGTGCTGCGAAGCGCAACCAATCGTCTCTTTACTCCCGCAATTCGCTCAAACTCTTGCGCGACTGCCCGGCATCCGTTGATGAATCCTTAGCGCGGGAACTATTGGGCTACGAACCTCGGCCACTTGAAGAGTCGATTCGCGACGCCTTCAAGTGGTTCACAGAGCAGAGAATGCGTTTTTGATCGGGGAATTTTTCACCTTTGATGTTCTCACACACTTGGTACCGCGAGACTTTTGCGAATTATCCTGCAACGGCACGTCGAACGCGCAATTCCCTATGACCTCGCTTGCCGCTCAATAATGGGTAAAACCACATGCGACGGGTGTTCGGGCTCGTGATAGATCGCCTGCTCTGCAATCTCAAACCGCCGCTCAAAGCCCAAATCACCGCCCGTGTTCGGATTCACGTCAAAGCGCGGCCAGTTGCTGCTGGAAATGTCTAAGCGAATCCGATGTCCCTTCTTGAAGACGTTGGATGTTGGATACAGTTGAAAGACGAACTCGTAGATTTCCCCCGGTTCCAATAATTCTGGAGCATCCCAACTATTCCGATAGCGGGCGCGGATGATGGAGTCTGTCAGATTGATCGCAAGTCCATCGGGATAGTCATTGCTCAAGGGACAGACGTCGATCAGTTTGGCTGTGAAGTCCGTATCGCGGGCCGATGATGAGGCGTGGAGTTTAACCGTAATGGGTCCCGTGACTTCCACGTCCTCCTCTAACGGATCGGTCTGGAAAGTCAACACATCGCTGCGGGCATTGAGGGGAAGGGTGTCTTTGCAGCCAAAGAACCTGGAGTCCCCTAGCTGGTCAAACGCGCCAGCGCCCATGATTGGGTCCGCAGCGGAGATTCCGCCGCCAATGGTTGGAACGGGATCGCGCGGATCAAAGCTAAAGCGGCTTGCTGAGTGACCAGTCGTTGGTAACTCGGTGGATAGCTCGCCGGCGGCGTGTAGATAGTACGGCGTGAACTGGGTGTCGGGCAGGGGAAAGTCCTGTTCGTCGCGCCAATGGCCGCCGTGATGGAGGCGTCCCTGATAGTTGGCTGTGCCCTCGCCAGTACCCATTGCGAAAATCTTAACCGGCGACCAGTCAGCGACTTCTGTGTGCATCCCCTTGAGGAAGTGGTCGAACCACGCCAGTCGCAGGTCATTGTAATTAATGAAGGAGTGATTGCCGAAATCGACGTCGCCGGCATTGGACACACTCCAGCCGCCATGCGTCCACGGTCCCATCAACAACACCTGCCGCGACTTTTTCATTTTGCTGAGTGCCGTAAAATTCTCGCAGGTCGCCCGCGCATACGAGTCATACCATCCACCTAGGTAGAGCGTCGGCACGTCGGCGTGCTCTTCGTAATACTGGGAGATGGCGTACCCGCGTTGCTTCCAGTAATCATCGTATTCTCCGTGCGTGAACAGATCGAGCACCCATTGTTCGTAATTCGGCAGCATCCGCAACGGCGAGGTGCCTTTCTTGAGCGGAGCACGCAACACCCACTCGCCCACATGGGCAAACGCCTTGTCAACCGCGGCTTTGATATTGACATCCGCAAGCGCTTCCTTGCTAGTGGTCGCCATGCGGAAGGCATAGATCATAAACCGTTGTTCGAGCGCACCGTTTTGGCGCATCGAACAGTGGTAGTAATTCGATGCGCCCACAGCGACGATCATCGTCGCCAGATGCGGCGGGTTGAGCGTTGCCAGCGCCGACTGGTCACTGCCGCAATACGACCCGCCCATCGTCCCGACCTGTCCATCACTCCACTCTTGCGCGGCGAGCCATTCCACTGTGTCGTAGCCATCGGGGGCTTCTTTGGCAAACGGGTACCACTCGCCGTCGCTGGCAAAACGGCCGCGCACGTCCTGAATCGCGCAGACGTAACCGCGCCGGGCGTAGTACGCACCATTCGTCACATTGCCCGCGGCCGCCTTGTCGTAGGGAGTGCGTTCCAAAATTAGCGGAAATTTTCCCGCCGCCGGCCGACCGCCCAGCGCAGGAAAGTAGATGTCGGTTGCCAAGCACACGCCATCGCGCATCGGCATCATCACGTTAGATTGGCAAACCGCGTCGTACTGTTGATGTGAACCGCGATATGATTCGGGCATGAGTTTTCTCCCAGCAGCCGTCTTAAAACCTGCGAGTGTACCGCTTTGGGCTTCACCTAGCTCAATTCGGCAGCGGATCTTCCTCCGCATAGGACTGGTCGCCTACTTTTTCCTGTAGGCGGCGCAATTCCCCGCGCAATTGGCGCACCACTTCGGCGTAGGCCGGGTCGTGGTACACATTGACCAGTTCGCACGGGTCTTTTTCCAGATCGAACAATTCCCACTCCGGCTCTTTGCTCTCGTCTAGCGCACCGGGCTGGCCTAGGGCGTCGGCATAGTAGTAGATGAGCTTGTAGCGCAGGGTGCGGACTCCGTAGTGGGCGTACACGTGGTGGTGCGCCAAGTGCATCCAGTAGCGGTAGTACATCGCGGTCTGCCAGTCGTCCGGGGTTCGTCCCTCCAACACGGGGCGCATGGAGCGGCCCTGGAATGAGTCGGGAATGGCGACGCCGGCGTAGTCGAGGAAGGTCGGGGCAAAGTCGACGTTGAGAATCATGTCAGCACTGACGCTGCCGGCGGCAATGGCGCGGGGATAGCGAATGAGGAAGGGCATGCGCAGCGATTCCTCGTACATGAAGCGCTTGTCGTACCAGCCGTGATCGCCGAGGAAAAAGCCCTGATCCGAGGTATAGACGACGATGGTGTCGTCGGCAATGCCCTCGGCGTCGAGATAGTCGAGCACGCGGCCGACGTTGTCATCAACCGAGGCCACGCAGCGCAGATAGTCCTTTATGTAGCGCTGGTACTTCCACTTTTTCTCCTCTTCTGGAGTCAGGCCTGCGGGTACGGGCCGCTTGAGATCGGTGGCGTTGAGGTCGCGGTCAACGCGCATTTTGGCGGCTCCGGCGGCTGCCGCTCGATTCTGGTAGTCGTCGTCAAAGGTCTCTGGCTCGGGGATATCCTCGTCTTCGTACAGATGGGCGTGTTTTTCGTCCGGCTCCCAAGGGCGGTGCGGGGCTTTGTGGTGGTACATCAGACAAAAGGGCCGCTCCTTGTCGCGCGCCCGGAGCCAGTCGAGCGACAGGTCGGTGATGATATCGGTGGTGTAGCCTTGGTATTGGACCTTGGTGCCGTTGCACACCATCTCCGGGTCGAAATAGGGGCCTTGGCCTTGGAGGATGTTGTAGTAGTCGAAGCCGGTAGGCCAGTGGGCCGGTCCTTGGCCTAGGTGCCACTTGCCGACGATGGAGGTCTGGTAGCCAACGCCCTGCAAGAGCTTGGCGAAGTTGAGCTGGCGGTTGTCGTGGCGCGAGTTTAAGGTGGTCATGCCGTTGACGTGATTGTACGTGCCGGTGAGGATGGTCGCGCGGGAGGGGCCGCAAATCGAATTGGTGCAAAAACAGTTGTCAAAGCGCATGCCGCCTTGGGCAATGCGGTCGAGGTTGGGTGTGGTGTTGATGCGGCTGCCGTAGCAACTCATGGCGTGGGCCGCGTGATCGTCGGTCATAATGAAGAGGATATTGGGACGAGACATGGAACTCCTTGCGAAAGAGGGTTAGTAGATAACAGCGACGGGGCGCACAGCCACGTCCTTGCCAGCGGCGGCACCGAGATCAATGTGGCAGAGGTAAAGTCCCGGCGGCACCAGCGCCCCCTCGGCCTCGCGCCCAGACCACGTATAGGAGACGACGTCCTCGCCTGCAGCGACCAACTCGGTCACCTCGCGGCCCGCCAAGTCAAATATCCGCACCCGTGGCGTCGCCGTCTCCACCTTGAAGACCACGAAGCGAATATGCACTTGGTCGTTGACCCCGTCGCCATTGGGCGTAAGGGTGGCCGGAGTCAACTCTAGATCGCCGATGAGTCGGTCGCTGCCGGTCAGGTCCGGCAGGAGCACCACATTGGCGCGCCGCGCCACGGCCTCCACGGACTGCCACAGGCCCGGTCGATCTCCATGACCAAGCTCCGCGCTGAAGACCGTAGCATTGCGCCACAGACGCGCAGTGAAATGAACCTCTAGCGAATCGCCGCCAATGCGCTGGCCCAAGGCCACGAATAGGGAATCGCCCCGCTGCGCGACCTCCTCCACGGCGATAGTCTCGCCAGCGAGGACCACCTCCACCGCTCCAGTCTCTAGCCAGCCGCCGGGAGCGACGAGCCGCAGCCGGTCGAAGCCGCTGTCGTCTTCGGCAACCGTCGGCCACAGCGTATAAGTAAAGCGCGTGTCCTCGTTGGGCTGGGCCTCGCGCGGCCAGACCTGTCCCTTGGCCTCGGTCACCAACGCGTCCTCAAACTCAATCGCCAGCGAGCGCAACACGGGCGCAACCCGCGGATCCTCGGTCGAGAGCAGGGCCTCTAGCTGGATGAAGCGGCGCGGGCTATCCGACTGGAAGGCTTCGCCTGAAAGCTGATAGACATTGCTCCACGCGCCCCAATCTTCGCCTACGACCAGCGCGGTATCCACCTGCCCGCGCAACACCTTGGGCGAACTGAGCCACTTCTCTTCAGTTACTACTTCGCCAATCTTGTTGTGATACGTGAACTCCTCGCTGAGCTGCACGCCCGAGCGGGAGCGCAGTTGCATCCGCGTTCCCACGGGCAAATCCGCATCCCACGACAGGCGCTTTATCGCCTTGGCACGGCCATCGCCGACGATCTCGCCCAAGTCGATAAAGCCCGAGCGCAGCACCACTTGCGCCGGGTAGCCGGGCGAAAACAGCATCAGTTCGGCCGCGCGCGCGTGCCACTCCTTCGAAGTCAGGAAGCCGTGCCAGAACAGGTAGCGCACTTTGCGCGGCTTGAACAGGTAGCGATAGTGCCGCTCTGGACTGGTGAAGGGATTTTGCTCGTTGCCGTAGCCCACTAAGCGATCGTAGTCCACCTCGCCCGAGGTCGTGCGCCGACCGTCCGAGACCAAGAAGGCGAATCCCGTGCCTCCGTTGCGCACCGAAGAGCCGGAAGCCCCCTCGCCTTGGTTGTTGAAGTAGAGGAATATCTCGTCAATCCAAAATTGGCCCCCTAGATCCAGCTCCCACCACAGCCCTTCGTTGCGCCAGCCAGAGGTGGCTCGATAGGTAGTGAACTTGTTGGCATAGGTGTTCATATCGCCGTCAACCAAGCCCTCCACGTCGCGGACGACTAGGCCGGTTGCAAAGGTCCCGCCGCGTTCTAGGACGCCGAGGCTGAGGTTGTCGCCGACGGCGCTCACCTCGACCTCGGCGAGAGCGGCGTCTGCGCTCTGCTCATCGACGCCGATGCGAATGTACTGAATGACCCGGAAACGCGCCGCGTCCTCCAGCATCACATCTAGACCGGTGTCTAGGACCCGCGTGGTATCGTTGCGCCCGCTCAGCCCGATGCGGATTTCGGTCTCTTCGTTGGGCAAGGTCGTCTGATACACCGATTCGAAGCGGAAGAGGTCCTTGCGGGGGTTGATCGTCGCCCCGGTGGCCACATAGACCGTAAACTGCCGCAAGGGACGCGCGCGCGCTTGGTCGGGGAAGCGCAAGCGCAGCTCTTGGGCCAACACCGCCCGCCCAAGATCAATCTCGACTTCCCATTTGGCCAGCGGATCGGCCGGGTCGGGCTTCCAGAAGGTGTTGTAATCGCCGTCGATGATCTTGAAGGCGTCGCCGGGATTGGAACCGACCCGAAAAATGCCGCCCGGCACGGCTTCTCGCTCCATTGTATCGTGGAAAAAATCACCCGCGTCGCGCACTGGGTCGATGCCCTTGCGGAACTTGATCAGCTCTAGGTGCCCGGATGGACCAAGCTGCACCAGTCCCTGCGGCAGTTGCCAAGTCTGCCACTTTTCGGCGCTGTCAAAGGTAAAAACCTCGGCCGCGAGGGGGCGGGCTAACAGGCTGAGAGTCGCACACCAGAAAAAGATCGCCATGCGTTGCTCCCTTAATAGGCCAAGCCAACAGGCAGAAGCGCACGCCCGCGCTGGGCCTCGGTCACCAGCGCCAGTTCCAATAAGTACAAGCCCGGCGGCAAGAGCGCGCCCTGCTCGTCGCGGCCATCCCAAAAGGCCCGCTGCGGACCAGTGCCCTGTACGCCGATTTCTACGTGAGCGCGGCGGTTGCCCGCCAAGTCGTACACATCGAGTACCACCGGCACGGGCGCGGGCAGCAGGAAGAGCGCGTACTCTAGAGCTAAGCGGTCGTTGACCCCGTCGCCGTTGGGCGTGACCACCCCGCTCGACAAGCGCACGCGCTGGACGATCTCCGCGGCCGGGTTCGCAGCCCCGAGCACTCGCAGGCTATTGGTGGAGACAGCGGCGCTGGCATCACCCGGCTCAATCGGCTGTGGCAGGCGGTTCTCGTCCTCGGTCAACACCTCGCCGGTAAAGGTCGTCGCGCGCGCAAAGACTTCCGCGGCAAAGACCACCCGCAGCGGCTCGTTGGACGCGGCAGTCACTTTGCGCGGCAGCATCACCTCCAAGCTCGCGTCACCTTCGACCACGGCCAGCGGCTCGACGGCCGCGAGCGGGTCGCCCATTTCCAAGCGCGCAAACTCGGGCGCAATCCCCGTGTGGATCCGCACCCGGTCAAAGCCTCCTTCGGCGGCACTGGCAAACGAGGCGCGCACGTCGTACACAAACGTCTCCCGCGCCCCCAGTTCGACTTGGACAAAACCCGGAGGAGGCTGCATGTCGGCTGCGCGCGCGACTTCGCCTACGATCTGCGCGGCCAAGGGCGGCGAAGTTTCAATCCACAGCGAATCGAGCTCCACCCAGTCGCCAAAAGCCCGGCTTTGCAGGGTGATTTGGAACTGCAAATGCGAGCCGTTGCGCAAGTCGAGCCAAGTGCCGGATTCTGTGATGGGGCTAGACCAAAAAGACCAATTCTCGCTGTCGTAGCCAATGGACGCGCGGATGCCGGGCTGGCGGTCGATTTGCAAAATTCCCTCGGTCTCGGGCTGGCGCAATTCGCCTTCGTAGCGCTCGCGCGTCACCGCAAATTCCTTGCCCGAATCCGTGTATTCTCGGTAGATGTTGGGATCGCCGTCGCGGCCGGCCCGCACCTCCACCTCCACCCACGCCTCGGCGTCTGGCACAACCACGGCTTCTCCACCGACCATCCGCATGGTGCGCGCAGCCCACGCCAAGCGGCCAAAGTTCACTTCGGCCCCCAAGTCGAGAATTTTGCTGCGGTAGATGGCCCGCTTGGGCGCGCCGCGACCGGTGAGCACAAATTCGGCGATGGTGCCGCGCACTGTATTGCTGTCGGTGGTGCGCTGCTCGTCGAGCACGGATGCTTTGCGCAGGTAGCGCACAAAGCGCACGTATTGCTGGGGGAACTCGATTTCGACCTCCGGTTCGAAGTTGACCGGCACGTCGGCGATGAGGGTGTTCAAACGGTGATAGCCCTTTTGCGCGAAGATGTCGCTGGTTTCGGCGGCAATGCTCACCTCAAAGGCCGGCACCGGGTCTTGGTTGAGCGGCACGCCGTCGGAGCGGACTCCCTCGGTCGGCGTGGCAAACCCAAAGCGCCTAGCCGGCACGGGCACGCCGATGTCTAGGGTCCACCAGCCATCGCGGGCCGTGTTGTACGTGCTCCGCAGCCCATCCACGTAAAGCGGGCTGTCGTAGTAGGAAGTCTGGTTGACATTGGTTCCGTCGGTGTACCACAGTCGCGGCTGATGCCCGTCGATGTACCCTAGTTCGCGCGGGACGATTAACTCGGACCAACCCGCAACCGCTAGGAACATGTTGTCGCCATCGGCAAAATACACGGGCCGGATGCCATTCGCGTCGACGGCCATAATGATCCGCGTGGTGTCCCTGCCGTCCCACGCCAGCCCGGCCCCGCCGATTTGCCACAGCGATATTTGCGCTTCCGCCGAGGAGCACAGGGCAAGCGCGATCAGAGCAACTCTATACATCGGTGTGCGTACCATCACGCCCTCCCGTTGAATGGCATTCAATATAATGCGATGCGCAAGGGCGGGCTATTGACGCGAGCGCGTCCTGCTCCCTTTATATCCCAACCTATCTCACCCCAACAAGGAGCTTTTCCACATGGGCAAATCAGGGTACGACGATACCCCCATGCTACCCAACTCTCCCTATTGCGTCCACGATCACCGGCGGCCCGCCCCGGCAGTGGTGACGCCCGGCAGCGACAACAGCCCCCCCTCAGACGCGGTCGTCCTCTTCGACGGGACCAGCCTCGACGGCTGGCCGACGCCCCTTGGCAAGTGGCCGACGGATACATGGAGGTCGCGCCCCGTTCCGGTGACATTGTGAGCACGGCGCGCTTTGGCGACGTCCAGTACCATCTCGAATTCGCCTGCCCCAGCGAGGTCAAAGGCGAGAGCCAAGGGCGCGGCAACAGCGGCGTCTTCCTCATGAGCCTATACGAGATCCAAGTCCTCGACGGGTACGACAATCCCACGTACGCCGACGGCACCACGGCCGCGGTCTATGGCGAGTACCCGCCCCTAGTCAACGCCTGTCGCCCGCCCGGCGAATGGCAAACCTACGACATTTTCTGGACGGCCCCGCGCTTCAACGGTGCCGAGTTGGTCAGCCCGGCCTATCTGACCTTGGTGCACAACGGCGTCTTGGTCCACCACCACGTCGAGGTCTTAGGCCCCACGGGCCATCGCGGCGTCTATCGCTACGAAGTGCATCCCCCCACCGGCCCGCTCCGCTTGCAAGATCACGGCGATCTAGTGCGCTATCGCAATATCTGGGCGCGGCCTGTAAAGGGATACGACGAAGGCTGAAGGCTGGCTGCACGGGAAAGACAAAGGGCTGCGAGTGTAATCTCGCAGCCCTTTGTGGTGTACATTCGACCGTATTGGCCGTGGTAAAAGCCAACAGGGCTTACTTCACAACAGCCTTATCACCCCGCTTTGGCCATCGACTTCGATCAACTGTCCAGTTTTAATTTTTTCGTACAAACACATGCCCCACTCACTCGTCTCCTGTACGAAGGGAGACGAGATATATGCATCGCACAACGGCCTATGTGGGTCATTTCCTCACGCGCTTTGAGAGAAATGTCAAGCTGTATATGGCCTGTGCCGCCCTGATCGGGTTTTCGGCGTTCGGCATCTACAGCGTCCTGTTCAATCTCTATCTGCTGAGGATGGATTATGACGTCAGCTTGATCGGTCATTTCAACGCCGTAGGCTTGCTGAGCTTTGCCCTTTTCAGCCCGATAGCCGGCAACTGGGCGCGCAGGGCCGGGTACCGGCGCACTCTGGTGGGGGGCATGTCTCTCATGGTCATGGGGTATCTGCTGGCGTTTCCACTAAGTGTATTCGCGGGTGCGGACAAAACAGCGGAGGCTACGAGGACCGATACTGCGCCGGTTGTCGACGGGCATTTGAGCGATCATTGCTGGGACCTGGCACTGCCCACCACCGATTTCATCCTGCTGGACCCGGTCGAGGGCGCTCCGGCGGCCAATCAGACCGTCGTGAAAATCCTCTACACTGCGGATCAGCTATACATCGGCCTGTTCATGGCCGATTCTAACGCCGAGAATATCGACGCGCGGGTGGTCCCTCGGGACGGTCGCTTCGCTCCGCGAGATCTAATCGGCATATTGCTCGACACCCAGCACGACCATCGCAACGCCTACGGATTCTACAAGCACGATTTCCAGATGACCGACGACGGCGCGAAAGGGTACGGGGGCAACAACAAGGGTTGGGATGGAGTCTGGCGGGCAGAGGCTGCGGTTTTAGACAGTGGTTGGTCCGCCGAAGTAGCCATCGCCTTTTCCACGTTGTCCTTTGCAGCCGGGGACGACATGGTATGGGGGTTTAACTTGGAGCGTCTATCGATCACGGGGAGGGAGCGCAGCCACTGGGCCGCTATCTATCAGGAGGACGGCTCCGTTCTGAGGGTTTCGAAAGCCGGTCACTTGGTCGGATTGCGGGGAATAGACCCTGGGCTGCGTCTCGAACTACTTCCCTATGCCGCGTCCGGCGTCGATAGGACGCACGCCGATTGGCGGGGAGAGACGGCCGGCGCGGGCTTAGACGTGAAATACGGCGTCGCCGCGAATGCGACTTTGGACATAACCGTGAATCCAGACTTCGCACAAATCGAAGCCGACGAGGAGGAGATAAACCTGTCTCGCTTTCCCCTTTTACTAAAGGAAAGGCGTCCGTTCTTCGTCGAAAACGCGGACTTCCTCGGCAAACACGGGTTGTTCTACAGCCGACGGATCGCCGATCCAGATTTCGGCGCTAAGTTTATCGGCAAAGCCGGGGAATACACGCTCGGCATTCTGACGGCGCAAGACCGAGGCGAAGCCGGTGCAAGACCGAGATTCGGCGTCCTAAAGCTACAGAGGGAAGTATTCCACAATTCGACCGTAGGCGCGCTAGTGGAAGGCATCTGGGATAGCGGGATGATACTGCAACAGATTGCGGGGTTGGATTCCCGAGTGGAATGGGACGACCGCTACGTCATTAATGCCTATGCCGCCAGAAGTGCCGAACAAGGCAGCAGCGGGTATATCTCCGGTGCCGATATGAGCTATCGGCACGGGAATTTCGCAGGGGGCGTCAATTACAGGTCGATAGAATCCACTTTCAGCGCCGACAGACTCGGGTTTATCGAGCGCGACCCCGGAATCGCGTCGCAGTCCGTGGAGTTTTCGGCCGACTGGCGTCCGCGGATGAGACGCCTCGGCAAGTTGAATCTCGGACAAGCTATGTTCATAGAGCAGCGCTCGGTCGAAGATGGCTGGAGTTGGGAATGGACGACTGCTGATGTATGGCTCTACACTTGGGACGATTCTTTCGTTTGGCCTTGGCAGGGAATCTGGTACAGAGGACAGACACTCGAAATGGGGTTTGATACGGGCGACGGCAGAAAGTGGAAGCTGGACATCGGCGCGGGACTGCAAGACAGGTTTGACTTCGCCGACGCTTATTTCGGCACGGCGAGAAGCGCCAGCGGCACACTCGAACTCAAGCCGTCCGCATCGCTGACGATCGAAGGCAGTTGGTCGAGCGTCTGGGAATACCTGCCGGGCGGCACGCTCGACGAGCGCAAGACGATCTGGCGGGGACGGGCGACCTACTTTGCCACCAAGCGCCTCTTTCTACGCGGATTCGCACAAGACGCTGGCTATCTACATGAGCGCGACATCAACTTGCTCGCCAGCTATGAGATCGCGCCAAAAAGCCGGGTTTATCTGGCCTACAACTTAGGCGACACTGCCGCAGAGAGAGCGGAAAAGCTCCGCTTCAAGGTGGCGTATCTGCTGTCCTACTGAGCGGTGCGAGAATGGATGCAAAGGCAACATGGGAGACGAACGCGATCCTACAGATGGGGACTTGGTACGGCGTTTTGCCGAGGGCGATATGGCCGCCTTTGCCAATTTGGTCACCCGTTATCAAAATGGAGTCTTTTTGTTTTTCTGTCGCATGACGGGCCGGCGAGCCGATGCGGAAGATCTGGCACAAGAGACCTTCGTACGCGTCTATGAGTCCCTCCACAGCCTCGATGATCCGACGCGTTTCCGCTCGTGGTTCTGGGCCATTGCCAGCAACTTATGCCGCGACTACCACACGATCGAACGCGACATCGATCTCGACCTTCAACTCGCGGATATGGGATCGGCGCGGACCGTCGAGTTGGCGAGCAGAATTCGCACGGCGCTTGCGGCGCTTGACGACGAACGGCGCTTGGTCGTGGTTTTGCGCGAATACCACCGACTCTCCTACGAAGAGATCGCCGCAACAGTGGGTTGCTCAGTCGGCGCTGTGCGCTGGCGTCTGCACGCAGCCCGCCAGCAACTGCGGGCAAGCCTGTCCGATTTGAT
>JAGWBY010000040.1:0-1648 GCA_021295675.1 Candidatus Latescibacterota bacterium
CTCACTAGCTGGCTGGGACTGGTCAATTCGTAAAAGACTAGATGCTGATAGGTGTTGCACTGCAACAGGAGGCCGGGGTGTGGCTCTTGGCTGGCGGCCAGTTGGGTGCAGTCCGCGGCGTCGGGTACGTCGGGTAGGGATTGGGGCGGGCCGTACTGGATGGGATTGGTGCTGGTGAGACAGCGCCAGCAGAGTGCGTGCGGCTGGTCCGGGGGCGGGTAGGCGGAAGCTCTCCCTTCTAGGCCGATCAGTTCCAAACGGCCGTCGCCATCTAGGTCGAGAAAGGCGATGTGCGGGCCACTGCCCAAATCCTGGGGCGGACCGGGCCGGAAGGGAGCGCCGGTTGCCGCGAGATTGGCAATGAGGTGGCCGTTGACCACCAAATCGACCGCGTCGTTGCCGGTGATATCTTGCAGAATCAAGTGCTCAATGCTAGCAAAAGGGGTCTCAATAGAGCCATAGGGAGCGAAGAGCGGCAGGTTGCCCTCGTCGCGCTGGCCAGTGTTGCGAAAGAAGGCGACCTGACTGCAACTGCGGTCGGCAAAGACCAAGTCGCCCAGTCCGTCGCCGTCCATATCGGCAAAGGCGACCCGCACGTACACACCGGGAAAGTGCTTTAATTCGCCGTCCTCGACATAGCGCAAGTCCTCTCCGGTGCCAATGCGCGGACAGCAAACCAAGCCGCTTACGGGCGCGCCGGGACGGTGGTAGTAATTCCAGCAGCCCGCTAGATCGGCCCGGCCGTCGCCAGTCAGGTCGATCAGATGCAGGGAATTGCTCAGGACCAAGGGGCGTGGGCTAGGGGCGTTGTAGCGCAGCAGGTCGCCGTTGCCCACCAAGGGGACATAGGACTGCGGCACTAGCGCTGGCCGGCAGTCGGCCGTAGCAAAGCGGATTTCGTATTCAATGTGGTCGGGCTCGTCTATAGTCCACTCAATGCGGCCCCGGTCGCCGTAGGCCAGGTCCTCGCTGCGGGCAAAAGCGACGGGTGTACCGCTGGCGAGATCGACCACGACAATGGAATTGGGATCGAGCACGCCCTGGGCCCCGACCTGGGCAATGAGACGGCCAAAGTCGACGACGGGCGAAAAGGGAATGCGGCCCCAATCGCTGGGCAGGAGCGAAGTAATGGTGAGTCGGCAGCGAATCATGCCTAGCTATACTCGCACTTTTCCAGGGCCTGACCCATCGCGCGCTGCACCGCGGCCACGTACTGATCCGTGGTACAGCCCCGCACGCGGGTCGGGACAATCTCTTCGCGGATGCGTTTCTCCGGGTCGTTGAAGTAATAGGGTTGAGTGCGGCGCATGAACTCGGGCAGGTCCGCCCTCTCGGTGCGATACAGAGCGGGATTGGCCAAAATGACTTGGGGCTCGTCGCCGGGTGCGGCTGGCCGCCGGGGGACGGCTAGATCGCCCATGAGTACTTCCTCTTTCAGTTCAGGGGCCCAGTGACTGATGGCGTAGGTCGGACCGGGTTCTATCCATGGGCCAATGCGCCGCCGTACGACGACAAATTCGTACCACTTTTCCAACTCGTCCAGCAAGTGATGAGGTAGGCCGCTCTGATCCTGGTACTGGCTGCGGTCGCCTTGGGCGCGGAGGTGGTTGAAGACCATGAACCAATTGACCAGATCGCGGATGCCGCG
>JAGWBY010000040.1:1763-13996 GCA_021295675.1 Candidatus Latescibacterota bacterium
CGGTCAGGCGCATAGAGAGGTGTGAGGGGGTGCGCTCGTAGCGCACGGCAAAGTCGCCGGCCAAATGCGGCTCTAGGGGCTCGACGACAAAGAGGCGGCCGTAGCGCTCGTTGCCGACCACGACGATAGACCTTTGGGTGTGGGCGCGGAAATGGCGCAGGAAGTCGAGCAGGCCGCGCGCCTCCCAAGCCGCCCGCTGGACTTCGATGCGGTCCTGGTCGGTTAGGATGCAATCCTCTTCCTGCTGGGGAGGGAGAATTTCCAAAGCGTCAAAGGCGCGACGCCGTTCGACTTCGTCCTGAGGCCAGGTCGGCTGGCGTTTTGCCTCGGAGGCGTAGCGCCGGTACTCCAGTTCCCGCTGTAAAAGGTCATCCGGGTCAAATTGGCCCAGACTGGTCGCCCGGCGCCGCTGGTCCAAATCGGCGATGCGAGCTTGGATATCGCCGCTAGACAGGTGTTCCACCAAGGCCGGAGTCAAGGTCACGCCGTCGTGGTTTTGGGTATTTATCTTGGCCATCCAAGCGGCCAGGATTTCGAGGCGTTCTAGAGCTTGGGCATAGGGGCGGTCGACGAAGAAAGAGGTCAAGTCTTGGGGGGGCCGTCCGAGGATTTGGGCTGTGGCCGGAGGAATGGACGGGTGGGACAAAGCGGCTAGCTCCTGTGGCTTGGGCACTTGGGGAGGCGAGTGCCCTTGTTGGTGCAACTACGGGATTCTCGTACGTTAGCTCTATCACATCTGCCCGGAGAGCGACGCGCCATGAGCAAAGGAAATATGGCGAAATTCAAGCTGGATAAAAAGAACCCGAAATAGGAGTGCGCCGTGATCTATAAAGTCGAGAAGGACCAGAGAAATTTAGCCGCTTTTGACGTGCCCGGTGCCACGGTGCAGGTTTCCGATCCCATTATTGGCGTGGGAGACAAACTGTCGGCCGGTTTTACCGAATATCTAGAGGCCAGCCGGTTGACGTGGACCTTTGATTACGACGAGGTCTTTTTCATGTTGAAGGGGCACTTGGAGATCCAAGTCGCGGGTCAGGAACCGGTGCAATACGAGGCAGGTGACTTGGGTTATATTGAGAAGGGTACGCAGACGATCATCACCGTGCCGGAACGGGCCTATTTGCTGCATGTGACCCATCCCGCGTGGCGAGCATAGGAGGGCAAGAGAGCAATGGAAACGACACTGCGCCAAGCATACGACGAGCAGGGCTTTTGCATTGCCCGCCAGGCCATTGATGCGGAATTGGCTGCCGAGACGGTGGAGCACGTGCACTGGTTGGTCAAAAAGAATCCGGGAACGCGCCCCGAGCACTTGCACCACGAACTGATGGTGCACGATCCCTTTATGCACCGCCTAGTCACCGACGACCGGTTGGTCGATATTGCGGCGCAGTTCCTCGGGCCTAATGTGGCCATGTTCGCGGCGCACTATATCGCCAAAAAACCCAGCACTGGCCAAGCTGTGCAGTGGCATCAGGACGGCTCGTACTGGCCCTTGGAGCCGATGGAGGTCACTACGTTGTGGGTGGCTGGCACGGACTCGACGGTGGAAAACGGCTGTATGCGGGTTTTGCCAGGGACGCACACCAAGAGCCTGCTCAAGCGCAGCGAGATGGTCGATCTCGATAGGGATAAGTACGTCCTCGGTGTCGGCATCCACTCCGACCAGATCGACGATGCCGACGCCGTCGATCTGGAGCTAGAGGCGGGGGATATTTCCATCCATCACCCCAGTATCATTCACGGGTCCAATGCCAATATTTCGGACCAATGGCGGGTTGGGCTTACCCTGCGCTACATTCCGACTAGTACCAAGGTCACTGTGGATCGCAGCCCTTGCATTATGTGTCGGGGGGAGGTGGTGCCCGCAGTAGGGAACAAGTACGCGCCGCGGCCGCAGTACGTCGAGGGGGAGCACATGCCCTTTGCTGGGTGCGAGCAATTTACTATTTATAGCTAGGTTTAGAACGTACAATTCTGCAACCTCGGCAGACGGAGTATAATGCCTAGTAAGCACAGCCGCAGAGAGCGAAAGCGGAAACGGCTAAAACAGAGGCGCGTACCGCCCAAGCATCTGTTGGCGCAGGCCCGACAGAGTTTAACTGAGGAGGATGGACGCAGAGCACTCGACCTGCTCAGGCAGGCCCAACACGGCGACCCCGCGCTAGAGGAACTGCCGCTGTTGCTTTTTTGTGCCTGCATGCAACGCGCTCGTCAGTTGGCGGAAAAGGGCTTGGCCAAAGAAGCCGCTGCGATGCGTACCTCGGCTGCACAACACCGAGTCTCCATTGCCTTCGAGCAGCTAGCCGAAGAAGATTGGATGGAGTACATCCGCCACTCAGATGGGGCCGAAGCCTTGGCGGATTATGCGGACTATTTGCAGGCCCAACAGTCGCCCATTCTCCAAGTCGAACGGATGCTGGCAGACCTCCTCGTGATCCAACGCTGCTGGCAGGGCCTCGAAGCCTTCGCGGCGGATCATCCCCTGCGGCGAGACGCCGGGCAGGTCGAATCGAGTCTCGAAGCTATGGATGCCGGGGACTGGGAGCGGGCCGTCGGCCTGCTAGGAGGAATCGGTCGGCGCTCCCCGTTTGCGGCTTGGCGTCTGTTTTGCAAGGCCATGGTGTGTTTCGGCAGCGGCGATGACCAGGGGTTGCGCCGGATTCTCGACCTGCTGCCGGCCGACTTTGCCCTGACGCACGTGGTCGCCGAATGGCGACGCCTTTGCACCGGCGAGGGAGTGGGCGGGCCGGCGGCCGTGCAGCAAGCCCTAGGGACGGCCAGCGCGGCCTTGGCCGACCAACTGGGCGAGGCGATCCACAAAGGGCGTCTGCGCGATATCGAACGACTTATCCCCGGCTTGGCTGTTGCTCTCTACCCCGAAGACCCCCTCCAAGCTCAAGAGGCCCTGCTGCAGGTCGTTGGGCTAGCCGTTCCTCGGAACAACGTACCCATTGAGGCCATGCCCGGGCTGGTGCAGCGTCTCCTGCCGACTGAGCGGGTGGCTAGTGCCACGGCCCAGATTGGCTTGCTAATCCAGCAGATGTCTCCCGATAGATGGGATCCCGGTCCGGCTGCTGTGTACCTCAACCGGCTGCCCGTGGCGTTTCCCCATGCGCCAGATCGGGCCGTGGCCCGAGGCCGGGTGCTGGAGGCCATGGCCCGGACCGGCCACAAGGTCGGGCTTCAGCCCCACTTCCTGCCGGCCGAAATGGTCGAGTCGCTCGCCGCCCTGCTGGACGAGCGGCTCGACGATCCCAGGATGGTATTGGCCCAATTGATGACGGCTAGCCTCGCGGCCGATCCCGACAACCGCGAGGGCTATCGCTTTCTCCTCGATTTGCTGCGGGGCCACCTCGAGTACCAAGCCAAGCTCGAAAAGACCTTGCGCGATATGGCGGCCCGCTTCCCAGACGATCCAGACCCCCACCTAGAATTGGCGGCCCTCCACTATGCCAAAAATGCGTATCGCCGAGCCGAAAAGTCGCTGGCTGAGGGCCGCAAGTGCGCTCCCCACGACGAGCGTCTCTTGGATATGCAGGCCATCGGCTTCCTCAAATCCGCCGATCAGAGCCGCAAGCGCGGACGGTTTGAGCTGGCGGCTCGAGATCTCCAGCGAGCCGCGGACTTGGAGCGCCCGCGGCTGGCGTTCGTCTTGCGGGTGAAGCGTCTCCTGCTGGCGGTGGTATCCGCCGGCCGGGATGCCGCCGAGGTCGTCGCTCCCCACTTAGAGCATCTGTCGCTCGGGGCCGGCCTCAGAACTTTGGCCTTGCTGCTGCACGATTTGGCGGAAAACAGCCATGTCAAGAACGTCAAGCCCGAGATGGGAAATGCCCTAAAGGCGTTGCTCAATCGCCAGGCAACGGTTTTGGAGCAACTCGGCCCCGACGAAGTGCTCGAGCTCATCGCCCCTTTGCCCGCTGACTTCCACATCCTCTACGACCGCCTCCAGATCGCTCTGGTCCTCGCCGACTGGTGGACCGCGCTCATGGAGCACCTCGAAGGAGATCTCCTGCTCGCCTTTTTCGATATCCTGCTGGCCGGCGACCAGCACGCTCCGGTGCGCGCTGAAATAAACCGCCGCCTGCGGGGCCGCAAAAAGGCTCAACGCGACCCGTTGCTCCTGTTCTACTTGGCGGTGATCCGCTACCAAGAAGGCCAAGACTACGATTCGAGGCGCTTTGCCGAAGTCCTCGACGCGGCGGATGCCGCCGACCAGACGCGGCTGCGGGCGGCTGCGGTGCGGCTGGCCAGCTACGCGCACGGCCCCTTGCGGCAGGCCCTACAGCAGTTCCGCTTTGACGTGCTGGATTGGCCCGTGCCCCTGTTCGGAGGTGGGCTGCCGCTGCCCGCAGGGGAAGGCGGGTCGTTAGAGGAGGCTTTAGAGATGCTGCTCGGCGACGAGGCCGAGCCCTTGGCGATACCGGAGCTGAGCGACGGCGATCTAGCGGACGAACTGAGCGAGCTGGAGGACCTCATCGACGAAAACAGCCTGCGCGGTGCCCCGCTGGCCGCATTGAAGGAATTTGCCGGCTTCCTCAAGTCTAGCCAGCAGACGCGGCGAGATCTGGAACGGATCGGCCGCGAGTGCGAGGCGGCGGACCTGAGCGACGACCTCTCGTCCGAACTGTATTTTCTACTCTTCGCCCGCAAAAAAAAGAAAAAACATCGTTGAGAAGCAGTCGCCCGACAGCAGCGTATCCGCAGATGAACGCAGATGTGAGGAGCGCACTTAAAATGTTGCGCCGGCTTCTGAGAGGAGCACAGACATGCTAGCTCATTATTGGGTCTTGGGACTTTCCCCGGCCGCGTCCCAAGAAGAGATTCGCCAGCGCTATTTGCAGCTAATCCGCACCCACCCCCCCAGTCAGAGTCCCGAGCGCTTCCAGCAAATTACCGCTGCATACGAAGCCTTGAAGGACGACCGCTCCCGCGTGGAATCGGCCATTTTCGGGATGGCCCAGTACGGCGATTTTGAATTGGCCCTCGCGGCCTTGGTGCAGGCGCGTCCGGCTGAGCGCAAGACGCCGGGCTTAAAAATGCTCCTCGCCGCAGAAGGCAAGACGACTGGAAATCCGCAGATGATGAAAGGCGAAGGCAAGGATGGGTAGAAAGGGCGACGACTGGAAGCAACAGGCCCTCGCGGATTTTGGGCAGTGGCTGGACGAGTGGAACGAGGCCCCTTTAGAGGCCGATGGCGAGGAAACCGCCGAGTGCGACCTGCGCGACCTGTTCGCCGAAATGGCCGCCCTGCGGCAGGAGACCCGTTTGCAGAATCGGGAGCAGGCCAAGGTCGGCCGGGAGCTGGAAAAGGCGGCGACCCTATACGAGACGGTCGCAGATTGGGCGCAGCGCCGGGACGAGGAGCTGGCTTCCTTTGAGAAGCGCGTCGCTAGGGCGGCCGAGGATCGCTGTCTGCAGTCCTTTTTTGAGGTGCGCGACGCTTTGGTGCGCGGCCAAGCTGCGGCAGTCGAGTTGCACCGACCACCGCGACTGTTCCGGCGTCCCGCGCCGGGGATCGCCGGAGTGGTGCAAGGCTATGAGTTGGCCCTCAGACGCTTTGACCGGATGCTGGCCCAGTTCGGCGTCCAGCTTTTGCAGACTGTAGGACAGCCCTTTGATGCGCGCACGATGCGGGTGGTGGAGACGCGCCGGGTCGCGCAGTTTGCAGACCATGTGGTCGTTGAGGAGTTCCTCAGTGGTTTCACGCGCGACGGCCACGTGCTGCGCTTGGCCGAGGTAGCCGTCAACCGCCTCGACATACAGGAGTGATTTCCATGGCAGCGGTTATCGGTATAGACTTGGGCACGACCAACTCGGAAGTGGCGATCATTGCCGGGGGGACGCCCCAGATCGTCCGAGAGGGCGATGAGGCGATTTTGCCTTCGTGCGTGGGGCTCGATGAAACAGGGCAGGTCATCGTCGGGGGCCAAGCCCGCAATCAGTACGCGGTCGCCCCGGAGCGGACGGTGCTGTCTATCAAGCGCCTAATGGGGTCTGAGACCAAGGTGCCGATGGGGGCGGAGCAATACGCGCCGCAAGAGATTTCGGCCTTTATCCTCAAGGCGCTCAAACAGCGGGCGAGCCGGGCGCTAGGGCAGCCGGTGTCCAAGGCCGTCATCACGGTGCCAGCCTATTTCACCGATGCCCAGCGGCAGGCCACCCGGGAAGCCGGTGATCTCGCCGGCCTAGAGGTCGTGCGGATCATCAACGAGCCTACGGCCGCGGCGCTCAGTTACGAAAGCAGCAGCGAGGGACACCGCAAAATCCTCGTGTACGATCTAGGTGGGGGCACCTTCGACGTCTCGGTGGTGAGCATGGAAGCAGGGGTGGTCGAGGTCTTGGCTTCCACCGGAGACAACCACTTGGGGGGCGACGATTTCGATCAGGTCCTCCTCGAGCGCTTCAACGTCCACCTCGAAACCGAGTTGGGCCTCGCAGACGTCCGCCAGAACCGCCTTTTGCAGGCGCGGCTGCGACGGGCAGCCGAAGGGGCCAAAATCGAACTCTCGCATCAGCCATACGCCCGCGTGGAGGAGGACCACATCGCCTCGGTCAACGGCGAGGCTCTGCATCTTTCCTGCGAACTGAGCCGCGCCGACTTTGAGCGCGATCTAGAAGAGCCGCTCGCCCGCACCATGCAGGCCGTCACTGGGGCACTCAACGACGCCGCTGTGCACCCCAGCCAGCTCGACCGCATTCTGCTGGTGGGCGGTTCGACCCGCATTCCGCGCATTGCCCAACTCCTTGCGGAGCGACTGGGACAGGAGCCGCACGGCGGCGTGGATCCGGATTTGTGCGTGGCACTGGGGGCGGCGGTACAGGCGGGGATCGAAATGGGTCAGGCCGTGCCGGCCGTGCTGGTCGATATCACGCCCTATACTTTTGGCACCAGTGCCATGGGGGAACTCCACGGCATGCCCTACGCCCACCAATTCATTCCCCTCATCCGGCGCAACGCCAAACTCCCAGCCACTCGGACCGAGGTGTTTTTCACGATGTTTGAAGACCAGGAGACCGTGGAGATCAAAGTCTATCAGGGGGAAGATCCAGACGCCTTGAAGAACGTGGAAATCGGCACCTTTATCTTTAGCGACTTAAATCGACAGCAAGACGCCCATGAGCAGGGCATCCTCTTTACCTACAGCTTGGATCTCGACGGCCTGCTAAAAGTTCACGCAGTGGAGCGGGCGACCGGCCGGGAAATCCACGGCACAATCGAAGACGCTATGGGGCGTTCCACCGCAGAAGAACTCAGCGCGTCGAGGGAGCGAATTGAGGCACTCTGGGGCGTGGAGGAAGGGGGGGCCGTGGAGGAGGCCGGCCACGTCGAGGTGCCCGAGGAGATGCGAGATACCCTAGAGCGGGCCGAAAAATCGCTCGATACCGCTCCAGCCGAAGATCGCGAAGAGATCGTCGATCTGATGGAGGATCTGCGCGATGCCCTACGGGCAGGGCGGGCCGAGGAGGCTGCCAATTTCAAGCGGGAACTCGACGAGATTCTCTTCTATTTGGAGTAGCCCACGTGGAACGCTGTCCGACGTGCAAGGCCCCGTACCGAGGGGGCCTTTGCTGCCATCGCTGTCAGACCGATTTGCGCCAAGTGCTAGCGGTTGAACGCGCCGCAGGCCGCCATCGGCGACAGGCACAGGCGGCACTTGAACGCGGTTGTGGCACTCAAGCCCGCGCCTGTGCCCGCCGCGCTTGCGCCCTCCACCGCTCCCCCGATTCCCTAAAAGTGCGAGCTCTAGTCGCTCTGGCGGACGGCGATTTCCCGCTGGCCGTGAGGCTTTGGCGGGAAATTCGGCAACGCCGTGAGGCTGGTGTCGGGTAGTTAGGGCTGAGATATAGCTGTTGGCGCAACTAAACGCGACTTTGACGCTAGTGACCGGGCCGAAGGCGGCGACCAGTCCGCGCCTCCAGAATCTCCTTTGGAAAATTTACTTGCCGAGTACGACGTTGCCGTCGGCGTCCACCTGCAAATGCAGCTTCTGGGAGATACTGGAACAGGGGCCGTACATGACGGCGCGTTGCTCGGGTGTCATACCTTCTACGATAGCTTCGTCCCAATAGACTTCCGGCTCTGCTAACTCGATGGAGACACCACCGCGGGTGGCGGTGCGGCTTGAGTACTTGTAGAGGGCAGAGCGGCGCGGCGCATCGCTTTTCCAAGGTAGGGTGCCGTGGGTTTGGGCTCCGTCCATAAAGAAAATGACATCGCCGGCTTGGAGCGCTGGTTGGTGGACCACGTCCAGCGGCTCATCGCACGAGCGCACGCCGGCGGGCATGGGGAATTTGGCTTTGTGGCTGCCCGGCACGCAGGCAAAACCGCCATCGCCGGCCTTGCAGTCGGCTAACTGCCAAGTCACGGTGACGCCAGCGCAGTGGAACTGGCCGTTCTGGTGATGGTAGGCCACGTAGGGTCTGTGGGGTTCGCCCGCGCCGTGGAGGATGAGGCCCTCGGTTCCCTTGGGACTGTAGGAGACCCAGGGGCCGTGGTCGTGGCGAAAACCCTTGCCGCACATTGCATTGAGACGGGAGACGACTTGGGGATGCACCAGCAGGCGGCGAAAGGGTTCGCAGTGGGGATGGGGCAATTCGAGCAGGTTGGGAAGGGTCTGTTGGCCGGTGCCTTGGAGCGCGTTCGACCTGCCTTGGGTGCCGCCGTTGTCGGGGCCTTGCTGCATCCGGTCCATGCAGTGATCGATAGCGGCGTTGCATGCGCTTAATTCCTCGGCGGTAAGGACGTTGCGGACGACCAGATAGCCGGTCAGATCCCAGAAGTAGCGTTCGCGTGCATCCATGTTAACTCTCCGCAATCGAGGTTTTTTGGCCGTCGGATTCCAGCAGGGGTAGCCCCTTGTGATGGACGCCTGGTCCGTAGAGGACGGCTTGTTGTTCGGGTGTGAGTTCGTCGGTCCAAGCGCCGTAGCGTGCCTGTGGAGTAAAGTATTTGCCCGTAGCTCGGGCCGCGCCCCGGGAAGCGTATTTGTAGAGTACGGAGCGCCGCTGCGTCTTGCCCTTCCACGGCAGGGTGCCGTGGGTGGCGGTCTCGGCGAAGAAGAGGACGTCGCCAGCGCACATGGCGGGTTGGACCACTAATTCGCCGTACTCTGCGAGCGAGCGGAGCTCGGGCGGGGTCGGCTCGCAGGTTTTGTGGCTGCCGGGGATCACGGCAAAGCCGCCGTCTCCGGGGTTGCAGTCGGTCAGTTGCCAAGCCACGGTGATGCCTCGGCAGTAGATTTTGCCGTTTTGCTGGTGATACCAAGTAGCGGGGCTGAAAGGCTCGCCCGCGCCGTGCAGGTAGTGCCCCTCGGTCCCCTCGGTGGCACCGATGAGCAAGGGGCCGTGATCGAGGCGAAAGCCCGGGCCGCTGAATTCGTTGAGGCGCGAGACGACGGTGGGATGGACCAGCAAGCGGCGAAAGGGTTCGCGGTAGGGGGGCGACCAACCCAACATGCCGGTGAGTTGCTGGCGGCTGGTCGTGCCTTGCAGGGCGCTTGAGCCGCGGGCGAGGGAGTCGGGGTAAACGGAGATCTGGTCGGCGAAGTGGTCGATGGCGGCGTTGCATTCGCCTACTTCCTCGGCGGTGAGGGCGTTGCGGACGACTAGGTAGCCGCGCAGGTCGAAGTAGTATTTTTCTTCTTCTGAGACTGTGTAGAGGTGTTTGTTCACGGCTTTGCTCCTTTGTAGTCTCTGTCCATGTTCCGATCTTCGGACGACCAAGGATCAAGATAGGGTGCTAGCTATCCTTGTCCAAGCCTTGGACCACGTATTGATCGAGAGCAGACCAACCAGTTGTTGAGTATCTTTTTTGCACAGGACGACAAGATACAAGTTGCTCAGGCTGGACCGCGCCAGCAGCTTGGCGAGATTGTAGTTAAGGAGACGGCGGCATGAAAGGTTGGAAAGGTGTGATCGGCTTAGTCAGCCTATTGCTGGTGAGTATCGCGTATGGTGAGGATAGAGGGGACAAAACGGTCGTCGAGCCGGATGCGGCTGGCGACTCCTACCAATCCCGAACCCCTGAGCAGGCTCGCAGCGAGCTAAGTGAGCGGGGGATTCAATATACCCGGTCTTCTTTTTTCGAGCGCGTGGAAAAGGGGGATTTGTTCGCGGTGCAGCTATTTATGGATGCGGGGATGGCTATTCACGCCCGGACTGACCAAGGTGAGACCGCCTTGATGGTGGCCGCCGGGGAAGGCCATGTAGAGATGGTGCAGTTTCTGGTGGATAACGGCACTGATATCAACGCCCAAACTGGTAGCGGCAGGACCGCCTTGATGGTGGCCGCCGGAGAAGGCGATGTAGAGATAGTACGTTTTTTGCTGGACAACGGTGCTGACATAAACGCCCAAGATAAAAACGGCTGGACGGCCTTGGACTTGGCTTCCTGGGGTGGCGACCCAGAGATAGGGGTTGCCCATGTAGAGGTTGTGCGCTCTTTGGTAGAACGCTGGGTGGCGAAAGCAGGAGCGAATGCCCGAACTGAGGATGGCAAGACACCCTTGCACTGGGCTGTTTTAGGCGGTGATTTGGCGATGGTTCGCTTTTTGGTAGGTGAGGGTGCCGATATTAACGCCCAAACCAAATACGGCTGGACGGTCTTGATGCAAGCAGCGCAGGAAGGCGACTTGGCGGTGGTTCGCTTTTTGGTGGGCGAGGGTGCCGAGATAAACGCCCGGGCTAAATACGGCTGGACGGTTTTGATGATGGCGGCTCGGGTCGGCGCTTTGGCGATGGTTCGCTTTTTGGTCGAAAACGGTGCCGAGATAGACGCTCGAACAGATATAGGCGAAACGGCCTTGATACAAACCGCCCCCAATGGCGTAGAGATGGTTCGCTTTTTGGTGGGCGAGGGTGCCGATGTCAACGCCCGAACTAATGACGGTAGGGCGGCTTTGATGCAAGCGGCGAGGGTCGGCGCTTTGGCGGTGGTTCGCTTTTTGGTCGAAAACGGTGCCGAGATAAACGCTCAAGATAAATACGGCGAGGCGGCCTTGATAAAAGCCGTGCGGATTGGAGCTTTGGCGGTGGTTCGCTTTTTGGTGGATCAGGGTGCCGAAATAAACACCCAAGACAATAGCGACAAGACGGCCTTGATGGAGGCAGCTCGGCTCGGCGATTTAGAGATGGTGCGCATTATGGTGGGTGAAGGTGCCGAGATAAACGTCCAAGATGAACGCGGTTGGACCGCCTTAATGGAGGCTGTCAAGTGGGAGCGTTTAGGGGTGGTTCGCTTTTTAGTGGGTGAGGGTGCCGATACAAACGTCCAAGACGAACGCGGTTGGACCGCCTTGGTGCAAGCGATTCGGAAGGGCGATTTGGCGGTGGTTCGCCTTTTGGTAGCAAGCGGGGCCGATGTAAATACCCAAACTAATAGCGGCGAAACAGTCTTGATGAAAGCTGTGGGGGTCGGCGATTTGGAAATGGTTCGCCTTTTGGTAGCAAACGGTGCCGAGATAAACGCCCAAACTAATAGCGGCGAAACAGTCTTGATGAAAGCCGGGCGGATTGGTAAGGGTGCCGATGTCAACGCCCCAACCAATAGCGGCGAAACAGTCTTGATGAAAGCTGTGCGGGTCGGTGCTTTGGAGGTGGTTCGCTTTTTAGTAACAAACGGTGCTGATGTAAATGCCCAAACTAAATACGGTTGGACGGCCCTGATGCAAGCCGCCCCTAACATAGAGATGGTTCGCTTTTTGATGGGTAAGGGTGCCGATGTAAACACTCAAACTAATAACGGCGAGACGGCCTTAATACAAGCTGTGCGGGTTGGCGATTTGGAGAAGGTTCGCTTTTTGGTAGAAAATGGTGCTGATATCAACGCCCAAACTGATAACGGCGAGACGGCCTTGATGGAAGCCACCGAGTGGGGCCGTTTAGAGATGGTGCGTTTTTTAGTGAACAAGGGTGCTGATGTAAACACCCCAGATAATAGCGGCAGAACCCCCTTGAGATTGGCCGAAGAAAAAGGCCTACAAGAGATGGTGGACTTTCTCAAAGAGACTGTGGCCACATCCCGTCGGAGATAGCCTCTTCGGCTCGATATTCGAGCGGCAGGGCAACTTCGCTGAGCGATATGCGTATCCGGCACTCCGTCATCTCTATCGGATCTCAATTCCACTGGGTTGGGCGACGTAGGACGAACCCACCGGGTTTGACGACCTCGTCAGGGAGTTGGCTATCCTTCAGCTTCTTTCGGCCAATACTAAACGCTGCTGTCGCTGCAT
>JAGWBY010000192.1 GCA_021295675.1 Candidatus Latescibacterota bacterium
TACTGCGCGATATGCGCCGCGCCAGTCCCGCGCCCAGATCCGCGTCTTGCCCAACTGCCAATCGAGCGTACCGGCTGTCGCGTTGAGGTTGGGAAAGAAGGCAAGGGGCAGCTCGATATCCGTGGCTGCGGTAGTTGAATCGGCCTTGGTGCCTGGCTCGACCCGCACCTTGGGTGCCTGTATATCGACTTCCCAAGACCACGGCCACGCGGCGATGTACTCGGCATTGACGGTCACCCCTAGCGCGGGGTTTTTGCAGTACACGTCGGAAAAGGAAAACGCGTAGAGCAAGCCTCCCCGGCGACTGCCGATGGAGATCTGCCATCCCCCAACTCCGCGCTCTAGCAGGTGCGCGAGTGCGGCCGGCCCTATGGGCGTGACCGCAACGAGGACGAGGACGGCAGCCAAAACGACCGCCGTCCCGAGCAGCTTCCTTTTCATTCGGATTTGAGGCGGGTCAGGGCCTTAGACACGTGGAAGAGCGAGTCGGGCAACGGCGCGTACGCCATGGTCTTGATCTCGCGGTCTAAGCGGAACACTTGGCTCGGCTTCTCTTTTTCGGGGAGCTTGACTGCGACCGTCAAGGTTGCGCGCAGGGCGAAGCCTTTGAGTTCCTCGGCGTTCTCTAGCTCCTCGCTTAGAGCTTCGTGGTCTTCTAGCCCTTCCAGCCCTCCGCTAATTAGCGATGGATAGGACGTGCTAGCCTCCTGCAAGTCCATAAACGCTGATATCTCCTGAAAGCCGGGGAAGTTCTTGGCAATGCAGGCATCGTACGTATAGCGGTTTTCGCGTCGCAGCTCTTGGGTTTTGGGGTCGAGGTAGCGGGCGCGCATCTGTGCGACGACCCGCCGACAGGGAATGCCAGCGATGCGCGCCGTGTCTCCCGGCACCTTGACTGCAAGGGCTCTCTGCGGCTCGCCGGGAGCGGCTTCCGGCTTGGCAACGGCCTTGCGCGCCGGAGGAGCCTTCTGCTGGACGAAGGTCTGGGCCGTCAGGTCGATTTCGTACACTTGCGCTTGGTCCAGCCGCAAGATGGTGCTGGTATTGAGGGACTGGCCCTGTTGCCGGAGGGCCTTTGCCATCTTTGCGTCGGTCTCAATCTGCTGCTCGACCCGCTGGCTTTTGCCCTTGATGTAGATTTTGTTGGTCGTTTTGCGCGCTCCAGTTTTGTCTTTGCCAAAGCCTCGATTGACGACCTCTTCCCCGGCGCTCGCCGCGCTGGCGAGGAATGCACATAAGAGCAGAACCATGCGCGCACTCTCCTGTGGTAGGTAGGATGGAAGACGTGTGCCATATATAACACCATAGGGGAGGGAAAAGAGTCCCTTTTATAAACGACAATAAAAGCATAATATAGCGAAACGCAGTTGCTAGCCCATAAACAAAAAAAGGCCCCCGCCTGCAAGGGCGAGGGGCCTCGGAGCTTCTTGCCGCGCCTGCTGTTAGTCGTCCCCGCGCATGAGCAACAGACCCACTAGATTTAGCACGGCGGTCGCGGCGGCTGCCACATAGGTCATGGCTGCGGCATTGAGCACCCGCCGAGCCGAGCGCACCTCGTCGTTGGCTAGGTAGCCCTGCGAGAGGATGGCCATGGCCCGCGAGCTGGCGTTGAACTCCACCGGCAGGGTGACGAGTTGGAATAGGACCGCGCCGGCGAAAAACATGATGCCGATATCCATCAGGCCGGTGGCCCCGAAGAACATTCCCGCCAGAATCAGGGGAAAGCCCAGCGACGAGCCCAAGTTGGCTATGGGCAGGATCGAGTGCCGCAGGTTGAGCGGCACGTAGCCGTGGGCGTGTTGGATCGCGTGGCCGACCTCGTGCGCCGCCACGGCCAAGCCGGCTAGATGGTGCCCGTGGAAGTTGTCCGAAGAGAGGCGCACGGCTTTGGCGCGGGGGTCGTAGTGGTCGGAGAGCATCCCTCTCGTCTCTTCGACGGCCACGTCGTAGATGCCTTGCTGTTGCAGAGCTGCGCGGCCGAAGCCACTTGGCTGTACTTCTTGAAGGCGCTGCGGACCCGCATCTGGGCCCAAGCGACCAAGATCATAGGCAGGATGAAAAACGGGTTGAAAAGAAACGAAAACATCTCCTCATCTCCTCAATAAGCGAAGGGCTTCTATTAGGACGCTAAATGAACGCTCCAAGTTTCTAGCAGAATAACGAAAGCACTTGAAAATCGCAAGATCGGGGAATTAGATCTTCTCTTCAGCTTCGGCGGGAAGGGAAAGGGCCGGAGGCACAGCGACGCCAGCCGAAACGATCATTTTTAGGGCCTCTTCAACGCGGAGGTCGGTGGGACGCAATTGTTCGGGCGGCACGATGAGCATAAAGCCGGTCGTGGGATTGGGAGCCGTGGGCACGAAGATGCTGTGCGCCGGCGCTGCTTCGTCCTCGCGGGGCACGTTGCCGGCCAAAAAGCCCAAAGTCCACATCCCGATGCGCGGGTATTCGACGAGCACGACTTTCTCGAAGCCGGCCTTGCCCGGAGAGGTCAGCGATTCCATCAGTTGCTGGATGGGCGCGTAGATCGTGCGCACCAACGGCAGGCCCTCTAGCGTTTCGCGCGCGAATTGCCACAGGCTGCGGCCGACCACATTGGTGGCTAGTGCGCCGACGACCCACAGGATGATAAAGGTCAGCACAAAGCCCAAGCCGGGGATGTGGAAGTCGGGATCGTCAAACAGCTTGGCCATTTGGCTAATCAACGGCGAGGAACTTGAGCACCCAGCCAGTAAGCCACAGGGGCACGATAATCGTCAGGCCGGCCATTATCGTGCGCCGAAGCCGCTGTAGCCGAGTGGGGCTTTTGCGCAGAGGCATCTCACTCATAGCGTAAATACCTTAATAAAATTGACATTTTTTGAATATCCAACTGAGTCAAAATACTGTCAATACAAGGTTAGTGGTTAGTGGTTAGTGGTGTGGGGGCTGGTCACCGGCCACTGACCACTGACCACTCATTTACGTTTTTTGCGCGGTGGCCTATTTTATCCTCTATGACTGCTATTCTACTCAGCGGCGGCATGGACTCGACCACCTTGCTCTGGTGGCTAAAAGCGCGACAACTAGGCCCGATCCACGCCATTAGCATTGACTACGGCCAGCGCCACCGCGTCGAGTTGGAATGCGCCGCCCGCCTCGCCCGCCGCGCCGAGGTCGCGGCCCACGAGACGTTGGCGTTGGATTTGGCAGCCCTAGGGGGCAATCCGCTGACCGATCCTAAGCTGGAAGTGCCCACGGCTGAATCCAAACGCCAACGCGATACCGTGGTTCCCTTCCGCAACATGCTCTTTGCGACGCTGGCGGCGGCGTATTGCGCAACAAAGGGTATTACCGATCTGTATATGGCGCCGGTCAAAGACGACTACGCGGCCTACCGCGACTGCCGTCGCCCCTTTTACGAAAGCCTCGAACAGAGCCTGCGCTTGGGAGCTGCCGACGACGCACCGTGGACGATCCACATCCCCTTTGTCAAGCTGTGGAAGCGGGACATCGTTGCCGTCGGGCTCAAACTCGGCGTTCCCTACGCGGAAACCCACACCTGCTACGAGGGCTTGCGGCCGGCCTGCGGCTTGTGCGATGCCTGCTGCGCGCGGCTCGCGGCTTTTGCGGAGAACCGGGCCTGCGATCCTCTGGCGTATGCCGCGACTTCGACCAAAGCTCAGCCAACGGGTGAGCAGACGTCGTGACCGCTCAGATGCCAGCCGAAGAGCGCGCCGAGCGCCTGCCGGTGTGGAATGACTCGGGGCGCGTCCTGCAGATCAACGAGATTTTCTACTCGATTGAGGGCGAGGGCCTGCGCGTCGGCGAGCCTACTACCTTTGTGCGCTTGGCGCGCTGCAATTTGCGCTGCCCATTCTGCGATACGGAGTTCGACCGCTTCACGCCCATGGACATCGAGGAAATTGCCGCCGAGGTGGCGCGCCACCCGGCCGAATGGGTGTGCTTGACCGGCGGCGAGCCTTTGGGCCAAAATCTCGCGGTGCTAGCTGGCCGGCTCAAGAAAGCGGGCTACAAGCTCCATATTGAGACCAACGGTACGATTGCGCCCGATCCGGTGCTATTCGAGCTGATTGATCACTGGACCGTGTCGCCGAAGTGCTACCCGGTCGTCGCTGGTTTTGTGCGCATTACCGAGCTCAAATACGTCGTCGGCAGGGCTTTTCGCGAGGAGCGCGTCGAGGAGCACCGCGCCGACTACGTCTATTTGCAGCCCGAATCCTCTGAGCCGCGCTACGTGCAGAAGGCCCTTGAGATACTCAAGCGCCATCCGCGCTGGCGCCTCTCCACCCGCATCCACAAGACGCTCGACCTGCCTTGAGAAGATGCCCCACTGCCCCCCCACTGGATTCCTGCTTTCGCAGGAATGACGATACTAGGAGGAGATCCCATGCCCGACGTAGCTGAGATTTACAAGTTCGACGAGCTTACTTGGCCCGAAGTGAACCAAGCCGTAGCCATGGGCAAAATTCCCATCATACCTACCGGCTCGGTTGAACAACACGGCCACCACCTCCCGCTCAAGGTGGATCACCTCTGCGCCAACGCGGTGGCAACGGAAGCCGCGCGCCTAAAGCCCGAGCGTGCCCTCGTCCTGCCGCCTGTGAACTACGGCTATGTCCATCACGTGATGGACTTTCCGGGTTCGCTCAACATTCACTACGAGCACTTCATCCAATACGTGCTCGACATCACCAAGAGCTTGG
>JAGWBY010000193.1 GCA_021295675.1 Candidatus Latescibacterota bacterium
TCTACACCACGCACAGCGGCGACCGCGACTTCAATGTGTTTCCGATGCGGTCCGTCCGAACTGCCGAATGGAAGTACATCCGCAACCTACACCCGGAATTTCAGTTTGCGACGCACATCAACCGGGGAGGGCTCCGCTCCGGCCGACGCTACTGGCCCTCCTGGCTAGAAGCTGCCGAGCATGACCGCGAGGCGCTGGGCGTCGTGGACCGCTATCGCAGACGACCAGCCGAAGAACTCTTCTACGTAGCGAACGACAGCCACGAGCAGCACAATCTGGCGATGGACCCTAGGTTTTCTGGCAAGCTGGCGGCAATGCGGGACCTGCTCGACAAGTGGCTCGAGCAGACCAAGGATCCCCTCGCGGTGTTCGGCAACCCCCTGTTGCGCGGCGAGGAAGCGACCCTGATCGAGTAGCACATGCGAGTCCTCCCCGGCCTAGCCATCCTGTTGGCAGCCTGCCTCGCGGGGCAGGCCCAATTGCCGGACCGTGAACGGACCAACGTGGTCCTGATCTATATCGACAACGTCGGCTGGGGCGATCTCGCCTGCTATGGCAATCCCGTGATCCGCACCCCCAATATGGACCGGTTGGCGACGCAAGGGGTGCGCCTGACCGACTTCTACATCCCGACATCCTCCTGCTCGCCCTCGCGGGGTGCGCTGCTAACCGGGCGCTACCCCGACAGAAACGGTTTGACGCACCAGCTTTCTGTCCAAGAGAACTGGACAGGCATTGGCCTGCCCCATGCCGAGAAACTGCTGCCCGAGATCATGCGCGAGCATGGCTACGCGACCGCCGCGTTCGGCAAGTGGAATATGGGCTTCGCGGCGGGCAGCCGTCCGACCGACCGGGGATTTGACGAATTCATCGGCTGCATCTCAGGCAATTGCGATTACTACACCCACGTCTACAACGGTCGCTTGGACATGCACGTAGGCACCGAGCCCAAGCGCATCGAGGGCTATTCGACAGACATCTTTGCCGACGCTGCTGTCGACTTCATCCGGCGCAGCGCCGACAGGCCCTTCTTCCTGTGCGTGCCCTTCAACGCCGCGCACTACCCCAACCGCAAGAACAAGGCTGCGGGGCAGCCGTTTCTGTGGCAGGCGCCCCCCGAGTTCTTCGAGGCCTACGGGTACTTGCCCAGCACCACCGTGGCCGAGGAGGGCTACCGCGCCGTGATGACTGCGCTGGACGCCGGCGTGGGACGGGTCTTGCAGCAACTCGACACCAGCGGGCTGGCAGAGCGGACGCTGGTCATGCTGGCTTCGGACAACGGTGCTTGGGTGGGACCGCGCAAGCCCGAATTGGAGGTAGCCTCCAACGCACCCTTCCGCGACGGGCGCACTTCGGTGTACGAGGGCGGCGTCCGCACCCCGTGCATCATCCGCTGGCCGGGCGTACTCCCTCCGAACACAGTGGCGCGCGAACCCTTGGTCAACATGGATCTGTTCGTGCTGGCCCTGTGGGCCGCGGGCATCGAGGCACCCTCCGACCGCATCATCGACGGGCGTGACCCGTTGCCCGTTCTCCGTGGCGAAGCGAGTTCGCCCCACCGCAACATCTATTTCCGCTACCGAGACATCGGCGGCCTGCGCCAAGGTCGCTGGAAACTCGTCCGACCTTCCCCGACAGCCCCGGTCGAACTGTACGACCTGCAGACCGATTTCGCAGAATCACGCGACCTAGCCGAAGAGCGCCCCGCTTTAGCACGTCGTCTCTTGGGCGAGTTCAGCGACTGGCTCGCCGACGTGCGACAGGGGAACTGAGGTCCCGCCTTCATACTGCCGGGCGGTCAGAAACAAGAATGTTCTATGTTGAAGGCCGAAGTGAGAGTTAGACAAGCCACGGTGAATGATCTGGAGTTGATCGTGCCCCTATTCGATGCTTACCGCCAGTTCTATCGTGAGCCGGCGGACCCGGAAGGAGCTCGACAATTTCTGCTGCGACGATTCGAACACAACCAGTCCGTCATATTCCTCGCGTGCGATGGCCTGTCCGCTGTCGGGTTCACGCAGTTGTATCCCAGTTTCTCGTCCACGGCGATGGCTCGGATATTGATCTTGAACGATCTGTTTGTCATGGCC
>JAGWBY010000041.1 GCA_021295675.1 Candidatus Latescibacterota bacterium
ATTCTCGTTGGCGAACAACTATCCGAACCCGTTCAACCCGGCGACGACGATTAAGTATGCGTTGCCGCAGGCGGCGGACGTGGAGCTGACGGTGTATAACGTACTGGGTCAGCCGGTTCGGACGCTGATAGCTGAGCATCAGAATGCTGGTCGCTACGTCGTGGAGTGGGACGCGACGAACGATAGTGGTCACAGTTTGTCTTCGGGGATGTATTTCTACCGCTTAGAGGCGGGTGGAGACCTCGAAGTCAAGAAGATGCTGCTGCTCAAGTAAGCACCCACTGCACAGCGAGTTAGTGAAATGGGACCTCAAACCTCAAATTGGGGTCCCATTTCACTATTAAATCAACAGGTTATAAATAGAAGGAGAAGCAACTATGCAGAACAGCGTGCGCAAGACGTTTTCTCTTGCCATCGCCCTGTTGCTCGCACTCTGTGGTGCCGCTGTCGCCGGGGATAACGCGAACGTTGTCATTTCGCTGGATGGGGAACATCATGCTGCCGCCGATGCTGGTGAGCAAGTGCAGGTGCCACTGTCGGCCGTTGGAATGGTCGGAGTAAAGCAGGTTGAAATTATCCTGACGGTATTGCCTGCGGATGCCTTTGATCTAGCGGCGACGACCTTTACCCCGGCTTTTGGTTTTTCGCCTGGGCCTGGTGTGGAATTGTTAGGGGATGGGCAGATCAAAGGCGGTGTAGCCACCCTCGGCGAGACGGTAGATGGCGATGGTGCTTTGGGTGTTTTTACCCTCACGATGTCGAGTAGTTTTACTAGGGATTCCCCAGCCGAAGTCGTGGTGAGCAGCGTGTCGCTTGGGCCGTCGTCTGTGGACCGGGATGTCCTTGGTGTCGAAGAATTGTTTATCGTCAACTGGGCCGTGCCCCCGCCGAATATGTTGGCGACCTCACCGCTCTCCCTTAACCCGGCCTATTCCTCGGTCGGCACAGGGGCGGCACAGGACGATAGCCCCGGCGAAATCGAGTTCTCGGTCAATTACACCGATGATGGTGCCCCGGCCAAGGGCCAGACCATAGTTTGGGACATCACCAATACTGGCTCGCGGTCGGTCTATCTGCTCCATGTCGGCGAGGTTCCCTCCGGCGTGTACGTATGCCTGCGGAATGTGACCGATGAGGACGGCAATGCAAAAGTGCAGTTTGACGCCGAAGGCAACTTAAAGGCCGCAGCGACTTCGCTCGACGTTTGGGCGCGCACAACCCCGGAAAATGCGGCCGGTGACACCCTGGTGGTTGAGCCGATTAACTTCAACGCCAGATGGGCGGTGCCGGAGAACGACCTATTGATGTCCGTTGATCAGGTTTCCCTGACTAGTGAAAACGAGAATAACGAGCTAGTAGCGGGTGGGGATGCTGAAATCCCAGTCGTGCTGTCCGCGACCGGGCTCGGCGGCGAAAACGGCGAAAACGGCGTAAGGCAAGTTGAGATCTTCCTAGAGGTGTCGAACGCTGATCACTTCAATCTAGAGAAAACCAGATTTGAGTCCGAAGCGTTTAGCGTGTTGGGACCGGCTGTGGAAGTCTCCGGGCGGCAGGTGCGGATCGGCGCAGTCGTCAATGTCCTTGAGAGAGACCCTGTAATTGGTGACGAGGACCTTGGAACTGTCACCCTCGTCACTGCGGGGAGCTTTAACCCACAGACTGAGGCGGAGATTGTGGTCAAAATGGTGTCTCTTGGACCGTCGTCTAGCGAGTGGGATGTCCTAGATGACAAGTCCAAGTTGTTGGATCTCAGCGTGTACCTCAACCGGCCGGAGCCGAAGCTAGAGCCTAGCTATCTCCCCGATCCCATCGACCCCGCCAAGTGGCCGGTCGTGGTCAGGAATGGTGACGATAGTCAGATCGAGTTCTCGGTCACGTTCACCGATAGCTTGGGCAATCAGGACGAGGGTCAGCTCATCTTGTGGGACGTGTACAACCTGAGCGCGGAGTGGGTGGACGTGACCGATATTGGCAAGATTCCCCCTCATGGTAGTGCGTTTGTGCGCAATACGACCGATACCGATGGCAATTCGTCGATTGAGGTTGACGCCGAGATCGTGTCTTTCCTCAGCATTACGGCGAGTACCACCACTAAGAATGCTGCCGGTGATACCCGCAAATTGTCGGTGGACTTCAGCGCGGCTTGGGCTGCTGCCAAGCCGCTAGCCGCCCTGCCGTTGGCCAATTCGCTGAGTCAAAACTATCCCAACCCTTTCAATCCGGAAACCACAATCCGTTACGATCTGAGCAGCGATGCTATCGTCTCCCTGACGATTTACAACATCGCGGGTCAGGTCGTGCGCAAGCTGGTTGACGGCGAGGCGCTGGCCGCAGGTCAGTACCAAGCCGTGTGGGATGGCCGGAGCGAAAGTGGGGCTAGCGTCGCCAGCGGCATGTATTTTTACTTGCTCCATGCCGGCGACTATGTAGCCAAGCGCAAGATGGTGTTGCTCAGGTAGTTTTCTCAGCGGGACAACAGCAGTAATCAGTGAGTGGAATGGGGCCTCAATGAGGGGTCCCATTTCCTTTTTTGGCCGTGACTCTTGCGTAAAGGCTGAGGCGTTATTTGCGTTTGGCTATGAAAATCAAGGTTTTATTTTTTGCTTCCTGCCGCGATGCCGTAGGCCACAAAAGCTGTGAGTGGGAGATTGCCGAAGGTTGCCGAGTCGCGGACTTACAGCGCGAACTCGTGGCCGCATATCCGCAACTGGCCCCGGTGCAGCAGGTGTTGTCGATTGCGGTCAATTCCGAGTACGCAGGGAGCCATACCGCGTTACAAGCGGGCGACGAAGTGGCCCTTATTCCGCCTGTAAGTGGGGGCTGACGTGTTCAAAATTACCGAAGACTCAATTGAACCCAGCGATTTGTTTGCCGACGTGGTGCGCGATGAAAATGGCGCGGTGGCCACGTTTGCCGGCGTGGTGCGCAATCACTCTGGGGACAAGCAAACCGAGTACTTAGTGTACGAAGCGTATCCAGCTATGGCTGAGAAGAAGATGGCGGAGATTGGCAAAGACCTGAAGGCGCGGTGGGGCGTCGTGGATGTCGGGATGATTCACCGCGTAGGGAGGCTCGAAATCGGGGAGATCAGCGTGTTAATTGCCATCGCTAGCCCTCATCGAGCCGAGGCGCTGGCCGCATGTCAGTACGCTATTGATCGGCTCAAGCAGATCGTGCCGATATGGAAGAAGGAAGTAGGGGTCGAGGGTGAAAGCTGGGTTGAAGGGCCACAGGCAGCCTATGAAGGCCGCTAAGTATGGTGTTCAACTTTGGTTGGCTATTAGAGGGCCGGTTGGCAGGTGCCGGGCAGGTTGGCGGTTGGGAGGAGGACGAGCGGCTGGGGGGTGATCTCGATTTGCTGGCGGCGCAGGGCGTAAAGGCGATTGTGTCGCTGACCGCGAATGCCCTGCCGGCGGGCGAGGTGGCAGCGCGCGATATGGCGTACTTGCACTTGCCCATACAGGATATGCAGTCGCCTTCGCTCGGGGATATACGAGCGTTTGTCCAGTTCGTTGACGAGGCCGTCGAGCAAGGACGGCCGGTGATGGTCCATTGCAGTGCGGGATTGGGGCGCACGGGCACGATGTTGGCGAGTTATTTGGTGAGAATAGGTAGCAGTGCGGCGGACGCCCTGAAGCAGGTGCGGAACCTGCGCCCCGGCTCGGTGGAAACAGCCGCCCAAGAACGGGCCGTATATGAATACGCCGTGCATCTGGGGCAATTGACATAGTGGGGCGGCACCAGTACATTGAAATAATAGTGTAGCCCCGAGTGGCTACACGCTAAAACCGGAGGAGAGGGTCGGATGGAAAAGGTTGATTTTCCCGAGTGTTTGAAGTGCAGAGAAGGCGTTTTGATTCCGCTTTCCGACTATGGAAGAGACGGCGCGGCTATTCACTACAAAGCGTGGGCCTGCACGAATCCAAGTTGCGGATACCATATGAGAATTGACAACGGCGAGTTGAGTATCGGCGAGGAACTCAAGAAATCGTTTAAGTAAGCGGTTCCGTCTTCGCCTTTGGCACGCGGTAAAAGTAGTAGATCACGAGAAGAGGCCCCCTTTTGTGGAGCCTCTTCTTCTTATGGGGTCTATTGTTGGCCAACATCAGTGTAAGCAGTTGGGGAATCAGGGCAGGTGCCTTGGTCTTATCTTTTGCGATGTGGCTTCATGCAGTTACAGAGAAGTACTACGATAAGGAAATTGCAGTGCGTCTCTGGATCGAAGTCCCTTCGCCGGGCGAAGGTGTGGACGGAGATATGGTGCTGGCCAGTGAAGTGCCTTCCACGGTTCGCGTCTTGGTCACAGGAGGGGGCAAGGATCTGCTATTTGACTTGGACGATGATTCCTTTGTTCTGAAGTTGCGGGCGGAAGGCAAGAATCGGATCCACCGTTTGACTCCTTCCCAAATCACCAAGCGGGCGGCCGACTTGGATGTCGAAGTCAAGGAAATTCTCGAACCAAAAGAGATTGCAATCGCCCTAGCGCCGAGGATGGAACGGGATGTGCCCGTGCGGGTGCAAGCGAGCCTAGAAGTGGCTGCTGCCCACGTACAGGTGACGCCGGTGCAAGCCGACCCTGCGCTCGTCCGGGTGGTCGGCCCGCAGCAGCAGGTCGCAGCATTGCTTTATGTGGATACGGATTCGCTGGTTTTGCAGGATGTCCGGGAAGATGTGGATGTGAAGGGGTCCTTGCGACATCCCGAACATACGCAACTCGCGTTCGTACCCGAGGCTGTACGCGTGCGCGCTACCGTGCAAATGTTAGCCGAGGACGATTTAATCGGAGTGCCGATTACCGTGCGTCATGTCGGCGAGGCGCGTCTGCGTCCCGAGCCGGCCACCGCCCAAATCAAGGTGCGCGGCGGGGTTGGCGTGATCACCCAGCTCGACCCGACCCGCGACATAGAACTGTACGTAGATTATACCGAATATCAGGGGAATGCACTGCCAGTGTACAGCGCGGAGACATCACTTTTCGAGGTGCGCCAGATTGCGCCGGCATACGTCGATTTGGTGAGCTACTAGAATGTTGGTACTGGGGCTGGAGACCTCCTGCGATGAGACGGCCGCGGCAGTCGTCGATGAGTCGTACGCTGTGCATTCCAATATCATCTTCTCGCAACAAGATCACGCGCCATACGGGGGCGTGGTGCCCGAGTTGGCTTCGCGCGCCCATATGCGTGCTTTGGTGCCGGTCGTGCGACAGGCTCTAGCGACCGCCGGCGTTGGGTGGGAAGAAGTGGATGGGGTGGCAGCGACGCGAGGGCCTGGCTTGGTCGGGTCGTTGATCGTGGGGCTATCACTGGCCAAGGGGTTGGCGTTGGCGCGTAACAAGCCGCTGGTAGGCGTCCATCATCTAGAGGCCCACGTGTTTTCCAACTTGGTCTCCGCGCAGGTCGAGGTTCCCTTCCTAACACTGCTGGTGTCGGGCGGACATACCGAGTTGATCTTGGTACGCGAACTCGGCTCATACGAAGTGCTGGGCCGCACGCGCGACGACGCGGCTGGCGAGGCATTTGACAAGGTCGCCAAGCTGCTGGGCCTGCTGCCCGGGGAAGGGGTGGTGGCCGGTGGTCGGCTCATCGCCGAGTTGGCCGAGGATGGCGATCCCAAGGCCATTGACTTCCCACGCGCCCTTGTGGACGAGATGGACTTCAGCTTCAGTGGCCTCAAAACCTCGGTGTTACACTACGTCCGCTCTCTTACCCCGCAAGCGCGTACGCAGCAACTCGCCCATATTGCCGCTAGCTTTCAAGAAGCCGTAGTGGATGCCTTGGTCGCTAAGACCCTGTTGGCCTTGGAGCGAGCAGACGTGGCGACCGTATGCCTTGCGGGCGGCGTTGCCGCCAACCAGCGGCTGCGCCAGCGGCTGCGCGTCGCGGTCGAGCGCTGCGGCCTAGCCTTCCATTGTCCGGCGTACGATTTGTGTACAGATAACGCCGCTATGGTAGGGGCTGTTGGAGCCTTCTACCTCAGTCGCGGCGTCTGCGACAGTCTCAATGTGGACGCCGCTCCCCGCTTGGGCTGGCGTGTCTGAGTGGTCGGATAGCCACCTCCAGCTAGCGGGACCACGCGTATTCCTCGTCCTGCTGCCCTTCCTACTCGCATTCGTTTATTGGGTATATCAGCGGACGTATCCGCAAGTTGATTCCAAGCGCCGCATGGTGCTCGTGGCGTTGCGTGCTGTGGCTGTGGCCTTGCTAACTATGGTGTTGTGCGAGCCGGTTTTGACGTGGTGGCACCAGCAGGTCATCCGACCGCTGGTGTTGGTGTTGGTCGATACGAGCCCGAGCATGAGGGTAGCCGACGGGTCTGTCACGCGACTACAACAGGCTGTGGCCGTGCTGGGAGACGAGGGTTGGTCAGCGCGCTTGCAGCAGGCCGAAGTCCGCGCTTGGGGATTTGCCGAGTCAGCGTATCCGCTCGCGCTTGACACGGTCGCGACCGCAATTACTCGCGGTCAGGCGACCAATATAGGCCGTGCCCTCGCCACCAGCTTGGAGGCGGTCACCGAGCGGGAGCGCGTGCAAGGTGTGGTCCTATTCTCCGACGGGGGCCACAACTTGGGCCGCAACCCGGTGCAACTGGGCGCGGAATTGGGCGTACCTGTGTACGCGCTTGGCGTGGGGGGCGCGGAGGTACCCGTCGATGTCCAGCTTGTAGATGTGCGCACAGCCGAAACCGGATACGTCGGTCAGAGCCAGCCAATTGACGCCGAGGTGCGGAGTTGGGGATACGAGGGACAGCACGTGGAGGTCCAGTTCTATGAGGGAAAGCGATTGCTCCAGAGACAATCGCTGCTGTTGGCCAGCGATGGACAGGTGCAGCGCGTTTCCTTTGCAGTGACGCCCCAGCAGGCTGGAGCGCGCATTTTTCGCGTGGCTATTGCGCCTGTGGCAGGGGAATTTGCGATCGCAGACAACGAGGCCCTCGCGTTTACCCACATTCTCGCCGGGCGCACGCGGGTTCTGTTGCTAGCCGGAGGCCCCAGCGAGGATTTGGCCTTTTTGCGCCGCAGTTTAAGCGCAGATTCGAGTTGGGTAGTAGAGACCATGATTCAGCGGGAGCCGGACGCGTTCTACGGCGGTGCGTGGAGTCCGGCTGTTTTGCAGGGCCGGGATGTGGTGCTACTGGTGAATCCGGGCGCATGGCTGCTCAACGGCCCGCCCGCCGCTGCGTTGGTCCAGCACGTATATGCCGGTGCCGGTTTGCTCGTCGTCGGCGGTCCCAAGATGGCGCGAGCTTGGCGCGCCGACTCGCCATTGGCTGCGCTCATGCCGCTTCAGGTAGCTGGCCCTGTGCCCTTTGTGCCGGACGAGGTCTTGTTGCGACTCAGCGCGGGCGGGCGGCACCATCCGGTCGTGCGCCAGCCCGCGGGGGCAGACGACCCGTGGCTTCGGTTGCCGCCGCTGCCAGGATACTTTCGCACGGCGCAGCAGCGGCCAGGCACCACTGTGCTGGTCGAGAGTGCAGGTGGCGAGCCTATCATAGTTGCGGGGGCTTATGGTGAGGGCAAGGTCCTCGCGGCTCTATCCGCGTCTTTTTGGCGGCTCGACCTGATGAGCAGCGGCGTCGATGGCCAGCCGCAGACCATTCGCACGTTCTGGCGCGATGCCGCCAAGTGGCTCGCGCTCGACGCTCCGGGCGGGCGGGTCCGAGCCTCAACGGAGCGACCCGTGTACCGGGCGGGAGAAGAAGTGGTTTTCGCGGTGCAGGTTTTTGACGAATTACTGAAGCCGCAGCCGGGGGCGACGGTACAGATTGCGCTAGCCGGGCGAGAAGCGTTCGACCTGCAATCACAAGGAGCCGGGCACTACCGAGGCGTCGCTAGTGGGCTGGCCCCCGGCACGTATGAATACGAGGTCCGAGCTGCAGTGGACCAAGCCGCTGTAGGTGCGGCTACGGGCCGCTTTGTCGTCGAAGAGTACAGCATTGAGCTTGGGGATTTGCGCGCCGACCCATTGCTCTTGGGCGCGCTGGCCCGCGCTAGTGGCGGCCGCGCCTATTCGCTCGCGGACTGGGAGGACATGCTAAAACAGCTTGCGCCGCGCAAGGGTTGGGTCGAAAAGGCCGAGGTTTTGCCACTGTGGGGGCCGCTGTGGCCCGCGCTTTTGGCGATTGCCCTGTTGGCTGTCGAGTGGTTTGGACGCAAGCGCAGCGGCATGATCTGACGCGCCGCAAGGTGCAAAAAGCCGCGTTTTTGTTTATTTTTTGTTAATCCCCTTTCCCATCTGATTGCTTCCCAGCCTAGGTACTAGCGGAGTCTGCGGCTCTATGTCCGAGTTTTTGCATACGCCCAAAGGCGAGAAGAAACCCCAAGCGCTAGGGGTGCTCCTCCTCGGCCTCGGCGCGTTTTTACTTGTCTGCTTGATATCCCATTCGCCGCTGGATCCCCCTAATTCGAGCCGCTCGGTGGCGGAGAGTTTGAATTGGGGGGGGTGGATCGGTGCGTATGCGTCGTATGGGGCCTTTGCGGGCATGGGACTGGCGGCGTATGTCTGGCCCATGCTCTTGTTGTTGTGGGGTTGGAATAGGGTGCGTTGCCGGCCGGTGGCTCTTGCGGTGCAGCGCAGTGTGGGCCTTTTGCTCATGGCGGTCTTCATCAGCATCGCTACCGGTCTGCCCGACTATTCGCCGCACACGGCCTATGCGCTGGGCGGCGTACTGGGAACCCAGGTCAGTTTGGATTTCCTCATACCGTACCTAGGGAGGCTAGGGGCGGCGGTTTTGCTGGGCGCGCTCTTTGTGGTTGCGGTGATTTTGACCCCCGGTCTGAACTGGCGACTGTTGGCGTGGTTGGGCTCTGGTTTGGCGGTGGTTTGGCAGTGGCTCGGGCGGTGGCTCGGGCGTTTGCGGCGATTCAGCCCTGCTGTGAAAAGCAAAGCGGCAAAGTGGGAGAAGGACAAGGTGGCGGGAGCGACATGGCCGGAGACCGGCGCGGAGCCTCGGGTTGAGGCGGCAGGGGCATCTTGGAAGCCAATGGTTGAAGAGGTTGACGCAGTGGAGCCTCGGGTGCAGGAACTAACGCGCGTTGAGCGGCGCGAGCGCAAAAAGAAGAAGAAACCCACGATTGCAGACGCGGCGGCTCCCGCGCCGGAGCGCAAAAAAGAGAAGGCAGAGCCAGCCCGCAAGCCTACAGGGGGTCGCTATGAAATCCCGAGTCCTGCGTTGCTAGACGAAGTTCCGGCCAACCATAGCCGCGTCTCTAAGGAGGCTTTGCTGGAAAACGCCAAGCTGCTGGAGAGTGCGTTGGACAATTTCGACGTGGCCAGCAAGGTCGTAGAGGTGAGTCCCGGGCCGGTAGTGACGCGCTACGAGGTAGAGCCGGCCCCTGGGGTTAAGGTCAATCGCATTGCCGCGCTTTCGGACGATCTCGCGCGCGTGATGAGCGCCAAAGGCATTCGCATTCAAGCGCCGGTGCCGGGCAAATCCGTGGTGGGGGTAGAGATTGCCAATCAGGAGCGAGAGACCGTTTACTTGCGCGAGATCATCGAAGACGAGGTGTTCAGTCGGTCGGATTCCAAGCTGGTCATGGCGCTGGGCAAGACTATTTCGGGCGAGCCGTGTGCCGCGGATTTGGCCAAAATGCCTCATCTATTGGTCGCCGGTGCCACCGGGGCTGGCAAGAGCGTATGCCTGAACAGCCTAATTTGCAGCATCCTCCTCAAGGCCACGCCGGACGAAGTGCGCTTTATCATGGTCGATCCCAAGGTAGTAGAATTGACGATGTACAACGATATACCGCACTTGCTGGTGCCGGTTATCACCGAGCCGAAAAGGGCCGCCGAGGCCCTGAAGTGGGCGGTAGCCGAAATGGAAGCTCGCTACCAGAAACTGGCCAAGCTGGGGGTTCGCAATCTGTCCGACTACAACGCCAAGCTGGTGAGCGTCCAAGCCGAGGCTGCTGAAGACGGCGTTGAGCCTGAGAAGCCGCTGGCGTACATCGTGATAGTAATTGACGAATTTGCCGATTTGATGTTGACGGCCCCCGCTGAGGTGGAGACCTCGCTGATGGGTTTGGCGCAGAAGTCGCGCGCCGTGGGCATTCACATCATTTTGGCGACACAGCGGCCCTCGGTGAACGTGATTACCGGGGTAATCAAGGCCAACTTTCCATCGCGCATTGCCTTCCAGGTGGCGTCAAAGACGGACTCGCGCACGATTCTCGATCTCAACGGGGCCGAGCGACTGTTGGGGATGGGTGATATGCTCTTTCTGCCGAGCGGCCAAGGCGAGCCGCTCCGCGTCCACGGGGCCTTTATTTCTGGCGAGGAAACCGAGCGCTTGGTCGCGGCATTAAAAGAGAGCCAGTACGAGGCCGAGGAAGTTGCGGTGTTTTCCGAGCAGCCGGATATTAACGCGGCTGCCGATGCGCGCGACGACCTTTTCGACGATGCCGTGCGCTTAGTCTGCGAACACCAGCAGGCCTCCACCTCGTTTTTGCAGCGGCGCTTGAAAGTGGGTTATTCCCGCGCCGCGCGGTTGATGGACGAGCTGGAGGCCGCCGGTATCGTCGGGCCGATCGTTGGGGCAAAGCCGCGCGAGATTCTCGTCGAGAGCGCGGAAGAGGAGGATGCGGAAGAATGAGACTGTGGTTGTGGGTTGCGCTCTGTGTGGGCTTAGCTGCGAGCACGGCTTTTGGACAGAGCGGCGAAGAAATCATCGCTAGGGTGCAAAAGCGCCTTGCTAGCTACAAGACGTTTTCAGCCCGCTTTGAAAAGCAGTTCTACTGGGCCGTGCTGGACAAGTACCGCAGCCGCGAGGGCCGGATTTATTTGCGCCGTCCGAATCGCTTTCGCATCGAACTGGAAGGCGGCGATGTGGTAGTGGCCGATGGCAAGGCCGTTTGGTCGTACGTCGTGCACAACGGCCAAGTGGTGATCAGCCCCTACGAAGCGGAAATAAAGACCCCGTGGGAAGTATTTTTCGACTATACCGAGCGCTATGTGCCCATTGCGGTGGAGGAAAGCGCGTTGGGTGGACGGCCCTGCTATTTGCTGATCATGGCACCGGAAAACAAAGCCTCTGTGGTCGAACAGATGCGGGTCTGGGTGGATCCTAGAGGGTGGTTTCTGCTGCAAGTCGAGCAGCGCGAGGCCAATGGCAATCGCACTGCGTACGTCCTTAGGGATCACCGCGCCAATAGGAGGATAGCCGACGAGGTCTTTTCTTTTGAGGTGCCAGAAGGGGTGGAGGTGCTGGACACTAGGAAGCCCCCTGTTGAGTAAGGGAGTGTGGTGGTGGGCGGCTCTGCTGGTACACGCGGGGGCCTTGGCGGTTGCAGCGGATCAGAGTATCTGGATTCTGTTGCGCGACAAAACGGATGCCGAAGGACGGCGCATCGCTTGGGTGGATTTGGGGGCTGGTCATACGGTCAGCCCACGCTATATCGAGCGGCTGCGGGAGATGGGGGTGGGGGTGCGCTTTTTTTCGCGTTGGCTCAACGCAGTCAGCGCGCAGGTCTCGCCCGAGGTACAGCGCCGGGTGCAGACTGCGGACTTTGTCGTGGCAACGCGGCCCGTGCAGCGCTTGCAGCGGCCTAGTCCACCGCCGCCCGCGCTGTTTGCCAGTCCTAAGTTGCAGCAAAGCCGTTATGGCCCCGCCTTTGAGCAGTTGGCCCAAATCGCCGTTCCCCCCCTACACGACCAAGGTCTGACGGGTGCTGGGGTGCGCGTGGCCTTGCTCGACAATGGTTTCCACTACGCCGAACACGCGGCCTTTGCTTCCATTCGCGTGGTGGCCCAGCGCGACTTTGTCAATGACGACGAGATTGTCAGCGATGAAGCCGATCAACCCATCACGGGCGACGAAATGAGCGGCAGCCAAAACTTGCACGGTGCGCAAGTACTTTCCCTGCTGGCAGGCTATCAGCCCGATCACTTTGTCGGCGTGGCACCCGACGCTGAGTACATCTTGGCCAAGACCGAACTAGACGACAACTTGCCCGAAATGCCCTCGGAGGAGGACCGCTGGGTCGCCGGTTTGGAATGGGCCGACAGCTTGGGAGC
>JAGWBY010000042.1:0-7307 GCA_021295675.1 Candidatus Latescibacterota bacterium
TATTGAAAGTGACCCCGCGTTTTTCGATATCGCAAAAGCCGCAATTCCGCGATTGGCCACGTTGGAGGTCAACGGAGAAAGCAAGCCAGCGCCGACAGTCGAGCGGCAGCCGAGTCTGTTCGGCTGAAGACGCTACGGCTCGGCTAGGATGGCTCGATGGCGACCAATGCCGACATCGGGCAGCCGGTAAAGAAAATTGTTCCTCAGCTTCTCGACACCAGCCGCTGTTATAGACGCTGTGGGCGTCCGGCGCGAAGCACCGGTGCGGCCTGAGAATGACCAATCCGCTTCGTCGAGCTTGGCGCAGAGGATTTCGAGAAATGTCAGCGGCGTAGAAACCCCTTCTTCCTGCTCGCCAATCTCATAGCGAAATACCATTAGCCAGCAGTCCTCCGGGTTGTGTCCCTGCCAACCGCCGCGCTGAATGGACGACTTAATTTCGATACCCTCGTCGCCCTTTAACACTAGATTCGATGCGTAATGGCCTTTCGGCAGCAGGTCGGGATGCCCTCCTACCTTCGCATTGGCCTCCAGCGTTTCAGCAGCGCGAGCGATATTTTTTACGAGGAACTCGGAGATCATGCCGGACAGCGAGTTGCCTAGCAATAATTCCTCCAATGGACGGAAGCCGCTGCTTTCGAGGAAGTCGTTCAACCCGTGAAAAAGTCGGTACGTCTCTGCCACAGCCTGTTCTATTTCTTCCACTTTGAGTCCGTAGGGAAGAACGACGCGACGATTCACGTAGCAGGGATCAAGTTTGGTCGGCCGCGACATGGCTCAGGGTCAACTAGCAGCGACAATATCCCCGTAGGAGCCTTTGACTAGCTGGTCGCTGGTAATTTCCAACGCCCGCATCAGGGCCTCGACGCGTCGGTGCGATTCTTCGACGCCTTTTTCTTCAGTCACAGCCTCTAGCTCGACGAACTGGCCGAGGCCCTTTACGTCGTCGAGGTGGATGCGCACGTTTTCCCACAGCCAGACTTGGCGCGTCTTCTCCACCTCGACCCAGACGCCGTGGATGCTGCTGAGGATGTTGCGCAGGCCCTCGGGGTCTTCGGTCTTGGCAATCTCGTAGTCGCTGCGCTTGGGGCCAGCCAAGTCCTCGCGGTGGTAGAAAATCAGATGACCTTCGTCGGTCCCAAGCTCGCGCAGCTTGAGCCGACCTTGGTCGATATTGAAATAGGTGTCCTTCTGGTGGAAGGTGCCCGCCAGCCCCGCGCCGAGAGCATTGAGATTTTCTTCGGCGCGCTCGACGTCGTGATAGTGAGCCTTGATCTCGATATTAGTCATGTTGGATGCGTTTCGTTAAATGCGGCCTGAAAATTTACGCCGGTCCTTCGGTTCGTCAAGCTTGCGCTTCACTTCCCGATACATCAGAGTATAGGCCATGAAAGCTATAACCGTAGCCAACGATGCAGATCACTCGCTCTGCTGGCAAGAGGTCCCAGACCCTACCTGCGGTCCGGGCGAGGTAATCGTCGATATCCATGCCACAGCCGTCAATCGCGCCGATCTCCTACAGCGAGCTGGCAACTACCCTCCGCCTCCGGGCGCATCTCCTTATATGGGTTTGGAAATGGCGGGTGTGGTCGCCGCCACCGGTGAGACTGTAACGCAGTGGCAGCCCGGCGACCGCGTCCTCGGTCTGCTCTCCGGCGGCGGATACGCCGAGCGCGTGGCCGTTCCCGCCAGCCATTTGCTGCCCCTGCCGACTGAGCGCGACTTCATCTGGGGCGCGGCCATCTGCGAGGTCTTTCTCACCGCTTTTGTCAACTTGTTCCGCGAAGCTGGCTTGCGCGCGGGCGAGACCGCCCTCATCCACGGCGGGGGCAGCGGCGTCGGCACGGCCGCGGTGCAACTGTGCCGCGAAGCCGGCGCTAAGGTGATCGTCACGGCCGGCACGGACGACAAGGTGGCGTGTTGCCTAGCGCTGGGTGCGGAGTTTGGGGTCAATTATAAAGAGCGGGACTTTGCCGAGGCAATCCTCGCTCACACGGACGGGGTTGATGTGATCCTCGACATTGCGGGGGCCGACTATTTGGCGCGCAATGTGCGGTTGCTCAAGTCTGAGGGTCGCCTCGTGATCATTGCTGTCCTGACCGGTGCCGAGGCCCAGATTGACCTCCTGGAACTACAGAAAAAGCGGCTGCGCCTGATCGGCTCGGTGTTGCGCAGCCGCTCGGACGAGGAGAAAACAGCGATTATCGCGGCCTTCCAAGAGCGCTTCTGGTCGCTGCTAATCGACGGGCGCATGAGAGCCGTGATCGAGGACGTGCTGCCCATTGAGCGCGCGGCCGACGCCCAGGACATCCTGCGGCAAAACCGCAACATCGGCAAGGTCGTTATGCAAGTGCGGCCCTGAGCCAAAGGAGCGAACATGAGCACCCGTTACCGCCACATTGAAGTCAGTGGCCCGCCGCGTGAACTGGGCCGACAGATTGGGGAAGCCGCCCGCGACGAAATCCGCGGCTTTGCCGCCATTGCCTTAGAGCGCGTCAACAAGACCGTGCCCATTTCGCGCGATCGCGCCATGGACATAAGCCGCCAGAGCATGGATTGTGCGGCTGCGTACGCGCCCGACATGCTGGACGAGTTGCGCGGCATGAGCGAGGGGGCGGGCGTTTCGATGGATGAGATGATGCTCTTGCAGGTGCGCAATCAGCTTTGCCCGGAGGAGGACGCGGGCTGTACGGCCTTTGCCGTTGCCCCCCAGCGCAGCGTTGAGGGCCGGGCGATTGCCGCGCAAAACTGGGACAACGACCCCGCGCTGGACCCCTTCACGATCGTGCTGACGCGCCGGCCGGCTGGCAAGCCCGCGCTGATGAACGTCACCCAAGCGGGCCTCATCGCCTACATCGGCTGCAACGACGCTGGCATGGGCGTCTGCATGAACACCCTGCCGGCCCCCAGCCGCCCGGTTGGCGTCCCGCACTACTTTGCCGTGCGCGCCATTTACGAACAGACTTCGCTCAGCGATGCGGTCGCCGCGGTGCGCCGGGCCGACCGGGCCATTCCCGGCAACGTCCTCCTCGCCACCCCGCAGGGGCCGGCCGATCTCGAACTCACCTTGGGCCACGTCCACGTCTTGCGCGACGACGAGTTCGTCGTCCACACCAACCACTGCTTGCACCCGGAACTGATGCCGATCAACCGCGAATTTCCCGAGCTGATTGAGTCTGTCCCGCGCCACCAGCGCATCGAACAGTTGCTCGGTCCCGAGCGCCTCGTGAGCATGGCGCAGGTGCAAGAGGCCCTGCGCGACCACGACCGGCACCCGTACTCCATCTGCCGCCACGTCAACGACCATCCGCAGACCGGCTTTTGGACGAGCGTGTTTTCGGTGGTGATTGAAGCCGATCAAGGCCGCATGCACATCAGCCGCGGCAACCCCTGCACAGCTCCGTACGAAACGTATTCGCTCAACTGACAGGAGGTGCTATGGGCACCCTGTACGGCACGATTATCGACGCAGTTTCCGGCGAATCGCTCGACGCCAAAGTCCACGTCCTCAATGCCTCGGGCAACTTTTCCCAGCCGCCGAACTCCATGCTGAAGCGCGGCCCGGGCACGCCGTTTTTCTTTTGCGATGGCTCGTTTGCCGTCGAGGGCAGTCGGGGGCGCACGGATGTGCTGGTCGAGCGCGGCACGGAGTACGAGCCGTATCGCACGACCGTCGAACTGCCCGCAAAGGGCCGCGTCGAGGTGGAGATTCCGCTGCGCCGCTGGTATCGCCCCCAAGAGGATGCTTGGTATCCGGGCAACACGCACATTCACTACGACGAAAAGGAGACTCGGCCCGACGAGCGGCTCGGGATTGATTGCAGCGTCGAGGGGTACAACGTCACCTGCGTCAGCGTGCTCGACCGCCGCCAACTGCCCTACGCATCCAACAAGTATCCCATTGGCGTGATGAACGAGTTTACGACCGCCCATCACGTCCTCGACATCTGCGAGGAAAACCGCCACTACGGAGACAATTCGCCGTGGGGCTTTGGCTACGGCCACGTGATGTTGCTCAACATTCGCAACCTCGTGCAGCCCGTCAGCCGCGGCCACACCCTCGCCGGGCAATTCGACCCGGACTATCCGCCGTTGTGCTTTTGCTGCGATGACGCCCGCGAGCAGGGCGGCTTGGTGATATGGTGCCACAACGGTCGCGGCATGGAGGCCCCAGTGGCCGCGGCGCTCGGCAAGCTGGACGCCTTCAATCTGTTCGATCCCTTTTGGATGGATCCGGAATACGACCTGTGGTACAAGCTCCTCAACTGCGGTCTGCGGCTACCGGCCTCGACGGGTACGGATTGGTTCGTGTGTTCCAATAATCGCGTGTACGTGCAAGTGGATGGGGAATTTTCGTATGCGAGTTGGATCGAGGGCATGAAACAGGGGCGGACCTTCATAACTAACGGCCCGGCCCTCCAACTCACACTCAACGGGTGTCCGATGGGCGACACTGTGGAATGCGGCCGCGGCGCGGAGTTAGAGGCCGAAGTGACCTTTAGCTCGTTTTATCCAATTGAACGCGCCGAGTTGGTGGTCAACGGCGCGGTAGTCCAGCGCTGGGAGTGGCCGGGTGGCCGACGCGAGGGCGCGCTGCGCCACGGCTTCAGGGACGAACGCGACGGTTGGGTTGCCGCCCGGTTGTGGGGCGATTCGCGCGACAGCTTCGGCCAGTCCATTTACGCGCATTCGAGCCCGAGCTATTTCCGCGGCGGCGCGCCGTCGGCCGAGCGCGAGGCGGACGCGAATTTTTTTCTCCGCTCGATTGACGAGTCGCTCAAGTGGATTGACTCGTATGGCCGCTACAACAACGATCAGCAGCGCGAGGATGTGCGGGAGCTGTTCAGGAGGGGGCGCGAGGCGTTCGCGGGGTTGGCTGGCTGAGCGGCCACCAGGCGCGGGTGATTTCGCCGAACTCGCGCGGCGTGACGGTGTACACGGGTTTGTTCTTGATCTTCTTGCTCAAGCTGGCGAGGGCGGCTGGGGGGACGATCTGCTGGACTTGCTCTTGGCGGCGGGCAAAGAGGCTTTCGAGGACCTGGCGGAAGAAATCATCGGACGGCACGGCGAACTTGGGCTTGGTGCGCTTGATGAGCACGAGCGCGCTCTCGACCTCGGGGCGGGGGAAAAAGGCGTCTTTGCCCACCTGTTCGATCCACTCTACTTGGGCCAACCGCCCAACGGCGACTCCAATCCGACTGTAGCCCTGTTGGCCGACGGTGGCACACAGCCGCTGGGCCAGCCGCTTGGGCAGCATGAGCACGGCCCGCTCGAAGCGCTGGTTTAGCAGTTTGAATACAATCGGCAGGGCCACTTGATACGGCAGGTTGGACACCGCCTTGTCAAAGTGCGGAAAATCCACGGCCAGCGCGTCGCCCCATAGTACCTTGAGATGCCCGTGCCGCCGCTGCAATTCCTTTAGACACGGAGCGAACTGGCGATCTTGCTCCACCGCCACGACCCGCCCGGCTCTTTCCAGCAGCAACTGCGTCAAATTGCCGATTCCGGCCCCAATCTCTAGCACGGTATCGCCGGCAGCGATGTCGGCGCAAGCTACTTCACGGCGGAGAACCGCTGTGTCGGTGAGGAAGTTTTGGCCGAGCTTTTTCTTGGGGCGGATGGAGTAGCGGTTTAAGAGGGGTTGCATTGCCTAATGCGCTAAAAACCGCTCGGCCTCAATTGCCGCCATACATCCGGTACCGGCTGCGGTGACGGCTTGGCGGTACACGGAGTCCTGTACGTCGCCGCAGGCAAAAACTCCGGGGATGGCCGTCGCGGTCGAATCCGGGTCGGTGAGGATGTAGCCCTGCTCGTTCATGGTCAATGCGCCTGCGAAAAGCTGGGAGTTGGGTATGTGGCCGATGGCCATAAAGACCCCTTCGCAGGCAAACTCCCGCGTCTGATCTGTTTGGGTGTCCTTGAGCCGGACTCCGCGCACAGCCAACTCGTCGTCCGCCTGTAAAATTTCCTCGACTGTGGCGTTGACCACGAAGTCGATCTTGTCGTTGTCTTGGGCGCGCTTGAGCATGATTTTGGACGCGCGGAACTCGTCGCGGCGGTGGACGATGGTGACCTTGGAGGCAAATTTGGTCAGGTAGGTCCCTTCCTCCATAGCCGAGTCGCCGCCACCGACGACGACTAGCTCCTTGTCGCGGAAGAAAAAGCCGTCGCAGGTGGCACAGGCCGAGACCCCGTGCCCCATGAGCCGCGTCTCGGATTCTATATCGAGGAGGCGCGCCGACGCGCCGGTGGCGATGATTAGTGCGTCGCATGTGTAGGAGGCGTCATCGCTTTTGACGGCAAAGGGCCGCTTAGACAGATCGACTTCGGTAGCAATTTTGAATTGGCACTCGGCGCCAAAGCGCTGGGCCTGCTGGCGCATCAGATCGACGAGTTCTGGCCCCATGATGCCGTCGGGGAAGCCGGGGTAGTTTTCTACGTCCGTGGTAATGGTTAGCTGGCCGCCCGGCTGCAAGCCCTCTAAGACGAGTGGGGCTAGGTCGGCTCTGGCCGCGTACAGGGCGGCGGTCAGTCCGGCTGGACCCGAGCCGACGATGAGGACTTTGTAGTGGTGATTCTCGCTCATTGGTCTCCTTATTATTTCTTTTGATGTTACGCACGGGAATCTAGGTATGGGATGCTTCGACTCCGCTCCGCTTGGCTCAGCATGACAAGGAAGCACCAGCCACTGTCATGCTGAGCCAAGCGAAGCATCTTCTACCCAAGAAGCCTGCTATGCGCAACGTCCGTTATTTACACGATGCGGCTCAAAAGTTCTCTGCCCTCCAACCCGGCTAGCAGGTTGCCCACTGACCGCTCGGCCATGGCTTGGCGCGTCTGGTGCGTTGCGCTGCCTAGATGGGGTATGATGACGAGGTTGTCCAGCGCTAGGAGGGGGTGGTCGCGGGGCAGGGGTTCGGGTTCGGTTACGTCGAGGGCGGCTGCGTAGATCCCGCCGTTTTGCAGGGTTTCTATCAGCGCGTCGTGATCGACGACGCCTCCGCGCGCGGCGTTGACCAGCACGGCCGACTTTTTCATTAGGCCCAGTTCGCGTTGGCCGATCATGCCCCGCGTCTGATCGGTCAGGGGCATGTTCAGTGTCACGAAATCTGCCTGTTGGAGCAGTTCGTCCAACTCGACGTAGCGCGCGCCGAGGTCGGCTTCAGCCTTGGGGTTGGGGTTGCGGTTGTGGTACAAGACGGTCATGTCGAAGGCCAGCGCGCGGCGTGCTACTTGGTAGCCGATGCTGCCCAGCCCGATGATGCCGAGGACTTGGTGGTGGACTTCTTGTCCCAGCATGAAACTTG
>JAGWBY010000042.1:7423-62768 GCA_021295675.1 Candidatus Latescibacterota bacterium
CGCGCTCTTGGGCGGCTTGGAGGTCGATGTGATCAACGCCGACGCCGTAGTTGCTGATGACGCGGAGGTCGGGCATGAGATCCATGTATTCGGCGGTGAAGGCGTAGTGGCCGTAGTTGTACACGCCTTCGATGGTGCGGAGGAGTTCGGTTGGGGGCTGCGGATCCAGCGGATTCCAGCGCACTATCTCGGCGCGTTGCTCGATCATGGGGATGATGGTGTAATACGGTTCGATTTCCGAGCGGAGTAGGACTTTGTAGGGCATTGGACAATTGGGGATTAGGGATTGGGTTACAAGGGGAGGGAATATAAAGAAGGCGTCCGTTTCAGCAAGAGACCTTGACGCCTAGGATGGCGTGGGCGACCTTGAGGCGTCATGCTGATTGCACATCCCAAAGGACACTATCGCTTTCTCCAGGGCATTGACCCCTATTCTTGTGGCGTCGTCGCCGAGCCGGGCTGGGAGATCGTCCGCGTTGTGCTGGCCGAGCCGCTGCCGTGGCGGGAGGGCTTTGAGTGCGTGGATGCGTATCTAACGGCGGAAGGCTGCGACCGCGTCTCGCTCTGCGCGATGGAACTGCGCTCGCCCGCGCCTTTTACCATGCAGGGGTTTATCGACTTTAACCGCGAGTACTGCGCCGTCCTCCAGGCGTGGGGTTTGTACGTAGATGAGCTCAATCCGGTGGCCCGTACGAACGTTGCGCCGGCGTGCGATCCGCCGGCTGTGCCTTCGCTGTATGCCTTTTCCTATGCGGTTCCCAACGACCGGATCGACCGCAAAACTTTGATTGTGGCCGGGGCCGGGGAATTGCGGGAGGGGCACCTCGTGGCCGAGGGGATTATCCGCTCGGGCGACACGTCGTCCGCTGCCATGCGCGAGAAGGCCGCTTATGTGGCGCAGGTTATGGGCGAGCGGCTCGCGGGGCTCGGCGGGACGTGGGATCTGATCGACGCGGTTGACGTGTACACCATCTATCCCTTAGCGGAAATCCTCGAAGAAATTCTCCTGCCGACGATGGCGGCGTATGTTGGCACTACGCTCGGCCGCCGGTTGTGGACATCGACTTTGAGATGGATCTGCACGGCGTGGTGACGCAGCTAATTGTCTAAGGCCGCCAGCGCCAGCTCCGCACCCGCCAATCCACGCCAGCCCCGCACAAAGCCGCCACGTATCCGGCCGCCGGTTCCAATGCGATCAACTTCCACCGCGCTACCTCGTCCCGTCCCTCGTCCGAGCGCAAAAGCGCCGCTTCCGCCCCCAGCGACACCGCAAAAGTGCCGAGGCCAGCGGCGATACCGTCGCCCCGCGCCTTGACATAGGCTTCCTTGCGCGTCCAGATGTTGTAAAAAGCCGTCCGCCGCTCCTCGGCTGGTACCTGCGCCAGCGCCTCCTGTTCCTCTAGCGAAAAGAAGCGCTCAGCAATTTGCTCGTGCGCGACTTGGGGCCGCATCCACTCCACATCGACGCCGACCTCGCGGCTTTGCGCTATCGCGTATAGGGCCAACTCGTGGGTATGGGACACGTTGAAATGCAGCTCCCCCTCTGGCAGAAAGGGCTTGCCGTGCGCGCCGCGCGAAAAAGCTACCGCGCCGGGATCTTGGTCGAGGTAACGCCCCAAAAGCTGGCGCAGCATCCCCCGCGCCACTACAAAGCGCCGCTGATGGGTGCCGGAGAGCAAGCCGCTCGCTCGCTCGCGCTCGTCCGCGCTGAGACAAGCCGCGAGCGCGGCCTCCTCACCGGCCGCGTCCAACTCGACGCACCAGACGTGAATTTCATCGTCGCTGAGCCGAGGCCAGCTCGACGGGATTTCCCAAGCGATAGTCATTAAAAGTTCACTTGACGGCGCAGTTTATCGCATTCAGATTAAGACGGATTGCGAATTTTCTGAAAGTACTTAATCCATATATCAATGAAGGAGTGCCTCATGGCTGCCTTTTCCAGCAAAGATTATCCCGATTACACGTCCGACGGCAAGTACAAAGTCATCGGCAACGACGGCGTCGATAAGGTCACCGGTGCTGCGGTGTACGGGGCTGACGTGCGCCTGCCGGGCCTGCTCTACGGCAAGGTCCTCCGCAGCCCGCACCCCCACGCCGAGATCATCTCGATCGACACCTCCAAGGCCCTCGCGCTCGACGGAGTGCGCGCCGTGGCCACGTCCAACGATTTGGTCGAAACCGTGGATAAGCTATCTAATATCGGCGAAACCACCGTTAATGTGCGCGAGATCGCCAAAAACTCGCTGGCCTCGGACAAGGTGCTCTATACGGGTCACGCGGTCGCGGCCGTGTGCGCGGTCAGCCCCCACATTGCCGAAGAGGCCCTCGACCTAATCGAGGTCGAATACAAGGTCCTGGAGCCGGTCGTGGATATCCGCGAGGCCATGCGCGACGACGCCCCGCTGCTCGACGAAGAGCGCACCACGCGCGCCCTCGGCGAGGACACGGGCAAGAAGAGCAATATCGCCACCCACAATCAGCACGCCATGGGCGACCTCGAAGTGGGCTTTGCCGAGGCCGACGTGATCGTCGAGCGCGAATTCCACACAGCCACCATTCACCAGGGCTACATTGAGCCGCACAACACGACCGTGTGGTGGAAAAACGACGGCAGCGTCACTGTGTGGGTGAGCACGCAAGGGCCGTTTGAGATCCGCTCGCAGGTGTCGGAAGTGCTCAATGTTCCGGTCTCCAAGGTCAAGGTTATCCCCTGCGAAATCGGCGGTGGCTTTGGCGGCAAGTTCCCCACCTATATGGAGCCAGCCGCGGCCATTATGTCGCACAAAACCGGCCAGCCGGTCAAAATGATCATGAGCCGCACCGAGGTCTTTCAGGGGACCGGCCCGGCTCCCGGCTCCTATATAAAAGTTAAGATGGGGGCCAAAAACGACGGCACCATCACCGCGGCCCACTGCTACATGGCGTACGAGGCCGGGGCCTATCCCGGCTCGGCCGTGGGGGCGGGAGCGATCGCCAACGTCACCATCGACGCGTACGACGTGGTAGTAAACAAGCCCAAGTCTTCGGCCTACCGCGCCCCTGGGGCACCCAACGCGGCCTTTGCCTCGGAGAGCGTCATTGACGAGTTGGCCGAAAAGATCGGCATAGACCCGCTGGCGATGCGGTTACAGAACTCCGCTAAGGAGGGGACGCGTCGCGCCGACGGCACGGTGTACAGGCAAATCGGCTGCGAGCAAACCGTGCAAGCCGCCAAGGACTCGGAGCACTACCACAGCAAGCTCGAAGGTCCCTATCGGGGACGCGGCGTGGCCGGTGGCTTTTGGTTCAACGGCGGCGGCATGTCTTCGGCCGCTATTGCCGTCAACGACAACGGCACGATCAACCTCACCGAAGGCTCGGTTGACATCGGCGGCAGTCGCGCCGCCATGGCCATGATCGTCGCCGAGACCTTGGGGCTGCAGGCCGATGACATCAACCCCTCCATCCCGGACACCAGCTCGATTGGCTTTACCGGCGGCACCGGCGGTAGCCGCGTGTGCTATGCCACGGGGCACGCCTGCTACAACGCGGCCGAGGACGTCAAGGCCGAGATGTGCCGGCGCGCGGCGCGGCAGTTAGAAGTCGCCGAGGACGACATCGAGTTCGAGGACGGCAGTTTTGTCTGCAAATCCGATCCCGCTCAGCAGCTCACCTTTGCGGAGGTCGCCGCCAACCAGGGCAGCACCGGCGGCCCGATCACCGGCAAGGGCACGATCAACGCCGGCGGCCCGGGCAATGCCTTTGCCGTGCACATCGTCGATGTGGAGGTCGATCCCGATACCGGCAAGGTCGAGATTTTGCGCTATACCGCGGTGCAAGACGTGGGCAAGGCCATTCATCCCTCTTACGTCGAGGGCCAGATCCAGGGCGGGGCCGTGCAGGGGATTGGCTGGGCGCTAACGGAAGGCTACTTCTACACGGCCGATGGCCAGATGGCTAACCCGACCTTCCTCGACTATCGGATGCCGACCACCTTTGACATTCCCTTGATCGAGACGATTTTGGTCGAAGTGCCCANNNNCGGCGAAGTGCCCTTGGTGCCGCCGATGGCCGCCATTGCCAACGCCATGTACGACGCCTTGGGTTGCCGCTTGGGCGAGCTGCCGATGAGTCCAGACCGGGTCGTCGCCGCCTTGCAGGAGCATCAGCTAGAGGAAGCGGCTGGCTGAGGAGCAGCGCTCTGAGTATTAGCGCCCGGTTCCTCGTGGGAGCCGGGCGCTTTTATTAATTAGAATTATGGCCGAAAACATCGACCCCGACGACTTTATCGACGCGTTGCTCCCGGTCGTTGGCCAGTGCGCCCGCGCTTCGCTGATTTTCTACGGCCAAGTCGCCGACATTGGCAAGGCCGCGGACACAAGCCTCACCGGCAGCAAGGCGCAGGACGCCTCCACGGCCTTCACGGTGCTCGACGCGGCCGTACAGGACATCCTCCTCGCGGCCGTGCTGCAGCATTTCCCGTTTGTGCGCTGCATCGCCGAAGAGCGCACGCCGCTCAAAAAGCGCTTTGCTGGCAACACCTCGCCCTATGCGGTCATCCTCGATCCTATCGATGGCACGTTGCACTTCAAGCGGGGTGACGCGCCTTATCACATTGTCATAGGCTTGGCCTGCGACGGCCAGATGCTCGCCGCGATTGTCGCGCGGCCCTCGGAGGACAAAATTTTTACCGCCATCAAGGGCGAGGGAGCTTTCGTGCGCGTCGGCAATGGCCGCCCTCGGCGCTTGCAGCTACCTGCCGAACCGCGCACGAATAAAGCCTTCATTTCCTCCAAGGCCCGTCCCTATCAGGCCCTTGCCCGCCCCGCGCTGGACCCGCGCGAAAGTCCCATTGGTGCGGCATTGGTTCTCACGGAAATCGCCGAGGGCGCGCTGTGCGCGTACCTGACGCGCCAAGTCGAAATCTATGACGTTGGCCCGCCGTCGCTGATTGCCGAAGAAGCCGGGGCACGCTGCTACATTGGGGAATACCGCCGCCCGGCCTATACCCAGCGCCGCAAATTCGGGCATTTTTTGGCCGCGGCCAACGACGAGATCGCCGAACACCTCTTTGCCGTCCTGCGCCGTGCGCGCCGAGACCAACGATTATGAGCTACGAAATCAAAGACGTCCTGCCGGTCGTCCACATGCCGTACACCGACGACCAAGCCATTGATTACGCCGTGTTGGAAAACGAAGTCGATTATCTTTTCGAGACGGGGGCACATGGGTTCTGCCTCGCCTTGGTATCCGATCTGTTGCGCCTGACGGCTGCCGAGCGGCTGGCGCTGCCGGCCCGGCTAGTGGAGTTTGCCCGCGGGCGAGGTCCGGTCATCATCGGTGTTGGGGCCGAGGGCACGGCCCAGGCCCGGCTCTACGCTCGCGCTGCTGAAGACGGCGGTGCCGCGGCTGTCATGGCCATTCCGCCGATTTCCCGCGCTTTGGGCGAGAGCGAATTGCGCGCTTATTTTACCGCCCTGCTCGCCGAGGTCTCCATCCCGGTCATGATCCAAGACGCCAGTTCGTATGTCGGCAATCCCATGAGCATTGAATTTCAAGCGTCGCTCTTTGGCGACTACGGCGACCGCGTCCTCTTCAAACCCGAGGCCACTCCTTTAGGACCTTGCATCTCGGCCCTGCGCGACCACACCGAGGGCCGGGCCGGTATATTTGAAGGCAGCGGCGGCTTGCTGCTGATCGACTCCTTCCGCCGAGGCATTCGCGGCACCATTCCCGGCGTCGAGTTGCTCGACGGTACGGCGGCCCTGTGGCGCGCCCTCACAGCCGGCGACGAAGAGCGCGCGTACCAAATCTATTTCCCGATCTGTGCGCTGTGTACGTTGCAGATCCAAGGGGGCTTGGACGGCTTCATCGTGGTCGAGCGCTACCTAATGCACAAGCGCGGCCTCTTTCCCAATCAAGTCCATCGCGGCCCTTTGAGCTTTGCGCTCGATGCGGAAACGCGCACTGAAATAGATCGTCTGTTCAAGTTGTTGCAGGAAGCGTTGCGGTAGGAGGCGCGAGCAACGATTTTGTACCTGAGAAGTTGAACGAGTGAGGAGAAATTATCGTGCCGTATATCAATTATACTCCCAGCGAAGTCGAGTCCCGAGGCGAAGGCATTTATGAGCGACAGATACGCGACAAAGTTGAACTTAAGCATAAAGGCAAGTTCTTAGTTATCGACATCGAAACAGGTGAATACGAAATCGACGACGATGATCTGATAGCTACTAAACGCCTTCTTGTAAAGTATCCCAACGCCGTCATTTATGGCATTCGGATCGGATTTCCAACCGCCTATAGAATCAGCAGAAATTGCTCGGTAAAGACGCGATGATTAATGGAACAGTTACACGTTATTGGATCAAATCAAAAAAGAGAAAAAGTTGAGGCAGTAATAGATACCGGATTTAATGGCTACCTGACGCTACCGAGCGACTTGAGTAGAATCCTTGAACTCCCGTTAGCTGGCAATCGCCGCGCAACGCTCGGAGATGGGAATGTAGTGGTATTGGACGTGTGTATTGCAAAAACGTTATGGCATGGGCAAGAACGCGAAATACTCGTTCTGCAATCTGGTAGTGTACCTTTAGTTGGTATGTCTTTACTCTATGGAAATCGCCTGATAGTAGATGTTCTAGAAGACGGCGATGTCGCCATTGAGCTTCTGCCATAAATCGAAAACCCAACAACTCATGATCGACTCAAAGCGCCTGCAGGCGGTACAGAGTCCGGTAATTCCGCACGTGGCCGCCCTCATCCGCGACAACCCGGGCACCATTTCCCTCGGCCAGGGCGTGGTGCACTATCCGCCGCCGCCGCAGGCCATGCAGGCGGTTGCTCGCTTCGGCGGCGCGATTGTCGAACACCACTATCAAGCCGCCCGCGGCCTGCCCGAACTCAGGGAAGAGCTGTGCCAGAAACTCGCGTGCGAGAATCGAATCGAAGTGGGCGACGACCAGATCCTGATGGTCACGGCTGGCTCCAACATGGGCTTTTGACCCAGGCGATGAGATCGTCGTGATGTCGCCCTTTTACTTTAACCACGAAATGGCCGTAGGCATGGCCAATTGCCGGGCCGTGCTCGTTCCTACGGACGATGCCTATCAGCTCGACCTCGACGCGATTGAGGCTGCGATTACGGCGCGCACCCGCGCCATTGTTACGATTTCGCCCAACAACCCAACGGGCGCAGTCTATCGACCCGCAGACTTGGCGGCGGTCAATCGGCTTTGTCGCGAGCGGGGCCTCTACCACTTTGCCGACGAGGCGTACGAGTACTTTACCTATGGCGCGGCTCGACATTTCTCGCCCGGCTCACTGCCCGCAAGCGCCGAGCACACGATCTCGCTATTTTCCTTTTCCAAAGCATACAGTCTCGCCAGTTGGCGGGTCGGCTACCTCGTGGCTCCACGGCATCTGCTGGATGCGCTGGAAAAGATCCAAGACACCGTGCTCATCTGCCCGCCGGTCATCTCGCAACGCGCTGCGCTCGGTGCGCTCGCGGCCGGAGCTGGGTACTGTAAGGACCATCTAGCGGATATGGATGCGGTGCGCCGGCTTTGCCTAGAGCGACTCGGCGCGCTCGGCGAGTGGGTGCAGGTGCCGGCTGCTGAAGGAGCTTTTTATTTATTAGCGCGTCTGCAAAGCGATCTCGACGCTATGGACGTGGTCGCTCGCTTGGTGCGGGAACACAAGGTCGCCGTCATCCCCGGCAATGCTTTTGGATTGAGCGCGGACTGCTATTTGCGCGTTGCCTACGGTGCCCTGCGCCAAGAGGATGTGGCCGAGGGCATGGATCGGCTCGTCGGGGGTTTAAAACAGATTCTCTCTGCTTGACACGGTAGGTTATTTAAGCGTATGTTTCAGCTAACAGAGAGCGACCTGAATCGGCGTAAAGAATACCTCAGAGGAAGTTTTCCACTCCTCTGCGACGTGGAACTTCGAGCGGATTGGTCGCTCTTCTTTTTTTTCTCTGCTCGTCCTCCTGTTCCTGCCTGCGGTTCTACTCGCCCAACCTCTCGCCATTGTCCCGAGTGCGCTCGATTTAGGTGTAGTCGGCGTGGGCGTGGAGGCGCGCGCGTCCGTTTCCGTCGAAAATCTACAAGACGACGCACTTGAAGTGATCGTCGGCATTAGCGGTGCTGGTTTTGGCGCGGCACCGGATACACTGCGCTTGGATGGCAAGGGCGTCAGTAGCGTCGAAGTGCGCTTCAGCGCCATTGCGGCCGGGGAGTATGTGGGCGAACTGACGTTGCAGGTGGCCGCCTTGTTCAAAGATGAGCGCTTGGTCGTGCCGCTCCAAACGGTAGCCGTCGTTCCGACCTTGGTGCTTTTGCCGGTCGAAGGGCTGGATTTTGGCGCGGTTGCCGTCGGGCAAGTGGCGACGGCAGCCGTTACGGTCAAAAATACCGGAACCGTGCCCGTGACGGCTGGGCGGATGAAAGTTGACGATCTACAGGGTCCCTTTAGCATTGCGGGCGACATTGGCCTTTGGCCCGCTCCCGGCGATGAGACGCGGATCGACGTTGCATTCTCCCCAACGCGTGCGGGGCCGGCCGCGACTGAGTTCGTGGTCGCCTCGCCCGATTTTGGGAATTGGTCCATTCCCTTGCGGGGGATCGGTTTGCTGCCGCAAGCGGCCTTTTCGCCTCTCCCGCAAGTGGGCCTCGACTTTGGCACCGTTGAAGTGGGCCAGCGCCTAACGCGCCGGGTGACCGTCCTCAATCAGGGCCAAGCCGAGCTGTACGTTGAAAACGCCGCTATCGAGGGCGCAGCATTTACTCTTGGAGTCGTGGATTCGTCGGCGACCATTGCTCCCGAGGGGCGGCTCGACCTGAGTGCGGCGTTTGTGCCGCAGAGCGAAGGGGACCGAAGCGGCGTCCTGCGCCTGTCCACTAGCGATCCACAAGCCGCCGAGGTCACTATTCCCCTCACGGGTCGCGGCCAAATCAGTCCGCCACGCATCGAGATTATCAATGGCGACATTGATTTCGGCAGCGTGCCCATCGGCGGAACCGCACGTGGCCACTTGCTGTTGTGGAACAAGGGTGGCCAGCCAAGCGTGGTGGAGGTCGCCGTGGCCGCAGACGAGGGCGTTGAATTTGGTCTCGAACAGCACTCGGTCCTCGTCCAGCCTAAAGCCAGCACTCAAGTGGCGCTGAGTTTCTCGCCCAAGGAAGCCGGTCCGCGCCAAGCCATCCTCCACATCGAGGCCGAAGCCGAACGCCAGACCGTGCGCTTGCAGGGCATAGGCCAGTTTTTCGCCCTTAGCCCGGCGACCGTGGATTTCGGTCGAATCGCCGTTGGCGAAAGCAGTAGCCGAGTCATCGAGATAGCCAATGTGGGCAACGCCGACTTTGAGATTCACCAGCTTCGCTCGACGAGTAGCGAATTTACCGTTCACACCTCAATCGACGCCGACAGCAAGTTTCTGCTGCCGGCCCACAGCCAGCGCACCTTGCCGCTGCACGTGTCCTTCAGCCCGTCGGCTCGTGGAGCGATTTCGGGGACCTTGCGCTTGGACGGCTTGGGCGCGAATGAGATGATGACGCTCGACGTTTTGCTCAAAGGCAACGGCGTGGCCGCGGAAATCGAGTTGAATCCGGCAGGCGTCGTCGATTTTGGCTACGAGGTTTTGGGTGAGCAGGCAGAAAGAACCTTTGTGGCCACTAACGTCGGCGATACGGTGCTGCAAGTCGAGGCGCATCCCCAAAGCAAGGAAGCCCACGTTACACCAGCGCAATTCGCGCTGGCCCCGGGCGAATCCGTACGCCTCACGCTCTTTTTTACGCCTAATGCCTTGGGCGACCGCCGAGGGCGCGTTTTGTTGGTCAGCAATGACGTCAAAGACCGCGCTCGTCCGCTCGAATACAAGGGACACGGGGTGCTCGCAGACATCGACTTGGCGCGGATTATCGAAGTCTTGGTTTCGCGCGGCGAGAAGACCCAGCCTTTGGCCGTCGGCTGGGACAATGCCCCCATCGTACAAAAAGACGGCACCAAAGTGGATGTGGCCTTTGCGATTCCCGACTCGCTGCGGCCGGCGCTAATCGGTCGCGAGATGGTCGTCGAGTGGACCCGGCTCGACGAAAACTATGCCCCCAAAAGCAAAAGCAGTACCCAAAAGCAGAAGGTTACAATCTACGAGTCGAGCGGCGGGCGCGTCCTAGCCGAGGATCTCAACTTGCAGTTGTCGGAAGAAGACAATCGCCGCGTGCGACTCAAAATCACTACCCAGAGCTACCCGGGTGCTCCGCCGCAGAGCGTGTCGCAGCTTTTGGAAGCCGGGGGCTGGAAGTGGGAATTTGAGGCCAAGCCGCTGGTTTCCTTTTTGACGATCCGCCCCGGGCGCGATTATACCGACGCCGACGGTAATGCGGTCCCGGGCCAAACCGAGCGTCTGATTGGCTTGCCTGGATTGGCCTTTGCCGGCTGGCACAACGTGGATAATCCGTTGATTTCCGGCATCCAGAAGCTCTTTCAACCGGAAACTCGCTGGCCATTTCTCTGGGCGTGGCCATTTCCTTTTACAAGGATCAGTTTCTCTTCGGCTTCGGCTGGGACATTTACGACAGCCGACCCCGAGCCAAGAAGAGAGGTTCGCAGGACTACATTATGACCTTTAAGTACTCGGGGTTGTTCAAGTGAGTAGGCGGCGGTACACCATGGCCGCTGTACACAAGTCCTGCGCCCCCATCCCCGTCAGATAGACCGCGCTCGGCGCTGAGGTGCCAAGTCGCCCGCAGGCGGCATCGCCGATGTCCAGCACCTTGCCCGCGGCATTTCGCGCCAAGGCAATCTGCTCGGCTTGGCCCTGCTCGGTCGCAAAGCGAAATTCCCCGGACTTCTGGGCTTGGGCGAGTACATCAACTACCACCGTGCGCTCGCAGAGCACTTCTGGCGCGAGCTGGCGCGTGCGACTGTCTCCGGCGAGGACCGCGAGGTATGGAATCTCGGCCAGCATCGCCGAGGTCAAAATGGGCTGTGGCGTCGGCACTGCTGTCAGTACGGCGTCGGCACCGGCGATACACGCTTCTAGCGATGTTGCTAACCGCAGGCTTGCGTGCAGGTCTGGTCCGACCGCTTCGGCAAACGCCGCCCGGTTTGCCTCCCGGCGGCTCGTGCAGGCAATCTCCGCCAAATCAAAGAGCGCATCGCAAGATAGGGCCAAGGTCCGCGCAATCCGGCCGGTTCCCAGAATGGCGACTCGCTCGATGGCCGCGCCCGTTAGATATTGAAGGCCCAGCGCACCCGCCGCGCCGGTGCGCCAGTCGGTGATGTGCCCGGCCTCTAGCTGACATGTTCGACCCTGTTGCATATCTTCGAATGCGATGTACGCCTCTCGCTTGGCCAGCCTCCCGCTCGCCACATCGGAGAATTCTTCGATGATTTTTCGCGCGCGAAACTTTCCCGGCCATTCGGCTGGCATGTCCAAGCGAAAGTAGTCGAGTGCCCCGCGCTTTTCGATGGACTCGGTGCGCGGAGGATTGTCGATGACCCCCGCGCCGTAGCGCTCAAACGCTTGGTGACAGGCGGCGAGAAAATCAGTCGTAGAGAAGCGATGGGCAAAGTTTTCTTCGCGTAGGAGATTCATGTTTCTTCCTTAGTTTACTTGACGTAACTTGTCGTTTTTTATTCATTTAATGACGTTGGAGCGATGGAGCGAGGAAACCCCAACCTGCAGGAGCTAATTTTATGGGGGCTGGCCACGGTGGCCATAGCCCTTCTCCTCAAGACGGCCTTATGGCCGCGCTCTGCTACTACCCCCGAGTCAGCGCTCCAGCAGGAAGTTGCCAAGGCGGAAACCGCTCCCCAAATCAGCCCCATTCGGGTCGAAATTCTCAACGGCGGAGGCGAACCCCAGATCGCTGCCCGCCTCCGCAAAAAGGCACGAGCCCTCGGGCTAGATGTGATTCACGAAGGCAATGCACCCAGCTTCAATTATCTGCACACGCTCGTGGTCGCTTTGGACGGCGATATCGAGCGAGCCAGACAAGTGGCGAATGTCTTGGGGATACCCCATTTTATTCGCCAGAAGAAGGAAGATCAGTTCAACTTGGCGAGCGTCTCGATTGTCATCGGGCACGACTATCGCCGCATCGGCCTACTCGACCCAGTTAAGTAACCTTGCGAGAAAATGTCCATGAGACAAGAGCCGCCCATCGCCCGCGTCGTAGAAATTTTACAAGATAAAAAGGCCCTCGCAATAACCTTGCTGGACCTGCGCGACATCACCGACACCTGCGACTACTTCCTGCTCTGTACGGGCACTTCTGAGCAGCACATCCGCAGCCTCGCCGACGAAGTGCGGGACCAACTCGCCAAGATAGGGGAAAAGCCTTGGCACATCGAAGGCGCGGATACGCGGCGCTGGGTGTTGATAGATTGCGTCGATTTTGTCGTCCATATTTTTCGCGAGGAAGCGCGAGACTTTTACGCCCTAGAGAGACTGTGGGGCGACGCCGAGCGCACGGATTTCCCAGATGGGGGTGCGCCCGAAGAAGCCGCAGAAACGCCCTTTGAATTTTCGACCTTCTAATGCCGATGCAAACGCTCAAATGGCAGGATGAGGCGCTGGTCCTGCTCGACCAGACTCGCTTGCCCGAGGAACTGGTGTACACAACCTACCGCGACGTCGAGGGCATCGCCCGCGCCATTGAAGGGCTGGTGGTGCGCGGTGCACCGGCCATTGGTTTGGCGGCTGCGTACGGCGTTGTGGTGGGTGCGCGCACCGCGATTGATTGCGCTCCCGAGGCTTTTTGCCGCCGCGTGGAAGCGGCCATTGCTCGTCTCGCCCGTACCCGGCCTACCGCGGTCAACCTGTTCTGGGCCTTGGATCAGATGCAGGAGGTGTTGGCAGCGAATCAGAGCCGCGACAACCACGCTCTCTGCGACGCCCTGCTAGCAGCAGCTCACCGCCTCTTTGAGGAAGACCGCCAAATCTGTCGCCAGATCGGTGCCCACGGCGCGGCGCTCCTGCGCGATGGCAGCCAAGTCATCACCCACTGCAATGCCGGCGGCTTGGCTACGGCCGACTACGGCACGGCCTTGGGCGTCGTCTATGCGGCCCAAGAGACAGGTAAGAAAGTCGCCGTATTTGCCGACGAAACCCGTCCCTTGCTCCAAGGTTCGCGGCTGACCGCGTGGGAGCTGATGCAGAGCGGCATCGACGTCAAGGTCATCTGCGACAATGCGGCTGCGGTCGTGTTGCGCAATGAGGAGATTGACTGCTGTATCGTGGGTGCTGACCGCATCGCCAAAAATGGCGACGTGGCCAACAAAATAGGGACCTATGGGCTGGCTATCCTCGCTCGCGAACACGACGTGCCTTTCTACGTGGCCGCACCGGTCTCGACCCTCGACATGGCCTTGGTCTCGGGTGCAGAAATCCCCATTGAAAAGCGCGATGCAGCCGAGGTCCGCCAAGGCATGGGCAAGCCCACGGCCCCGGACGCGGTGCCGGTTTACAATCCGGCCTTTGACGTCACGCCCTGCGACTTGGTGTCGGCGATCATTTCGGAAAAGGGCGTCGCCCGCGCTCCGTACGAACCCGCCCTGCGCGCTTGGAGCGAGCCATGAGAACGTACTTCTTCCTCCTCTTGCTGGCCCTGCTCGGCACGGCCCACTGCACGAGCGCACCGCGCTGGCGCAGCGATTCGGGCGATGCCGCGCCCCCCAGTCGCGAAGAATTCGACCCGCACACCCTCGACGAAGATTTGCTAATTGAGCCGGTTCAACGCGAGAGCCGCGATCAGGCCCAAACCCCAGCGGAGCCGGCGGCTCCCGTGCAAGAGCACGCCCCGTCAGCGAGCACTTCGGTCTATCGCCTCCAGCTAGTGGCCCTGAGTGATGAAGCCATGGCTCGCCAGCGCCGTGCCGAACTAGAACGCGCACTCGGCGTGAAGGTTTATCTAGTGGCCCGCAACGCGCACTCGGTGCTGCAAGCTGGGCAATACGCTACCCGCGCCGCGGCCGCGGCCCTCAAGGAACAGGTCGCCGCACTTGGCCCGGATTATGCCGATGCTTATGTCGTCGAGGTCCCGGCGAGCGCGATGCCCGACTCCGCTCCAGCAGAGGCCGTGCCCGAGTTGGTGAGTATCACTGGCTGGAGGGTGCTGATTGACCAATTCCTATCGCACGATCACGACAAGGCCATCCATCTCGCGGAAGAGGCAAAAAAACGCCTGAAGCGCGAAGACATCAACGTGACCCTTAAGGGGCCTTATTACAAGATCGAAGTCGGCAACTATCGCACCGAGGCGCAAGCTCAGGCCGCGGCCGAACGAATCGGAAGGTATTACCCCAACGCCCTCAAGGTCCGCTCCCAGATCCTCATCTCGCAGGAGGAGTAACGCGCCATGCGCTTGTGCTGCTGTGTCATCGCATTGCTGCTCATGGCATGTGCCCATGGCAAAAGCACCGGACCGATGGTCTTCGACGATGAGGCCGTCTCTGTCGTGCCTGTTGAAGATCCACCGCCAGATACGGCCGACCTACGCGCTGTTCGCTGGCACTTGCTGTTCGCTATCGAAAGCCACGCGCTCGGGCAGACCCAACGGGCGCAAGCAGCCCTCGACTCGGCCATCGGCATTCTGGCCAGCCTCGACGAGCACGACGCGCTGATTGATACCACGCAGGCCATGCGCCTCGGTTTGGATATCGAGCAGACATACCTCAGCTTGTTGCCGGACTTGGAGCACCTTCCCTCGGACAGCCATTTACCCCTTCTGCTCGAAGGGCTATCCAAAGAAGAGATCGAGCCTCTGCCGGCCGACGCCGAGCCTTTGGTCCTCATCAACCGTCTCGGTAGCCGCAGCGACATGCCCATTGACGCCAATGACCGCGTCGTTGCCAGCCTCCACTTTTTCCAGACGCGGGGGCGCAAGACCTTTGCCACTTGGTTGCGGCGCGCTGGGCGCTATCGCACGTTGATCTCCGATATTCTCGAGCGCGAGGGGATGCCCCGCGATCTTTTTTATCTAGCAGTTATCGAAAGTGGTCTCAATCCAAGGGCCTATTCGCGGTCGCGAGCGGTGGGGTTGTGGCAGTTTATGGCGCACACGGGTCACATGATGGGCCTCAAGCGCACCCACTGGATTGACGAGCGGCGCGACCCGAGCAAGGCGACCGTTGCCGCTGCCCGGTATCTAAAAGACCTTTTGGCGGAGTTTGGCGACTGGCGCTTAGCGTTGGCCGCGTACAACGCCGGGCCAGGACGAGTCCGCCGGACCATCGCCCGCTCCGGCATCAACGACTATTGGCAACTCGATCTGCCCCGCGAAACAAAAAACTACGTGCCGCTTTTTATGGCCGCGACCGTCATCGCCAAGGATCCTCAGCTTTTTGGTTTTGCACCCCAAGCCGAAGATCCAGCTTTTGCTTATGAGGAAGTAGTACTGCCCAAAAACTGGCAGTATGTCGATCTGAAAGCGGCAGCCCAACTGCTGGGCATCGAACCTAAGGTGTTGCACGACCTCAACCCCGAGTTGCGTCAAGACATCACGCCGCCGGGGAGTCGCCCGCCTTACGTTTTGAAGGTGCCGCCCGGCAAGGGCCAAATTTTGCTCGATCAGTACGCTAGCCTGCCGGTCTCGCCGGGGGCAGCGGTCCATCAATATCAGGTGCAACGCGGCGATACGATCTCTAGCATCGCCCAGACCTTTGGCGTTTCTACGCGGGTTGTTATCGCGGCCAATAGCCTCAAAAATCCCAATTTCATCCGGCCGCGGCAGGTGCTCTATATCCCGATCTCGGCACCGATTGTCCAGAAGGCCAAGCAAGCGAATCGCAGCGAGCAGACCTATACCGTGCGCCCGAAAGATTCGCTCAGCACCATCGCCGCTATGCACGGGGTGCGCCTGCGCGACCTGATCCAATGGAACAGCCTCAAAAGCACGTTGATCAAACCCGGGCAGGAATTGGTGGTGCAACAGCGGCCTAGCCCTCAAGCGATGCCCAGCGGTGGAACGTACACGGTGCAGCAGGGCGATACGCTGTGGGAGTTGGCCCGGCGCTTTGCGGTTAGTGTCGCCGACTTGCAGGCGTGGAACGGTCTTGAAACCGCACGGATCAAACCCGGCCAACAGCTAACCGTGACCAACGAGCAAACGCAGATGTACACCGTAGTCACGGGCGATACGCTGCACAGCATCGCCCGCAAATTCGGCCTCGCTCCCAGCGATATTGCCCGCCAGAACAACATCGGCCCCTCGGAAACGCTGCTGGCGGGCACGACCCTGCAAATCCCGAGGTGACATGAGTGCGGTCCGCCATATTCTCTTGTTAGCACTGGCCTTCATCCTGCAAACTACTTGGGTTGATTCCATCGAGATAGGGTCGGTCAAACCCGATTTATTGATTGTGGCGTTGAGTTTCGTTGCGCTGCGCAGCGGGCCGGTGGTCGGGGCCTATATGGGGTTGGGGCTTGGTATCTTTCAAGACCTCTATATGCCCGCCGACCTCGGGGTCAATGCGCTCGCCAAGTCGCTCATCGGCGCGGGCTTTGGCTACAGCCATACTCACATGGTCTCCGACAGCATTCAAGTTCAGGCCGCACTGATTTTCGGTGCTGTGATCTTCAATGATCTTATCTACTATGTGTGTACCGGCGCTGATGTGCCCTTTGAGGTGGTCAATATCTTGGGCCGCGCTGTGTACACGGGCCTGATAAGTGCGGTTTTCTTGACTGGCTTGCTCATCAAACGCTATCTCTTCCCCGCTTGATTATGCAACATCCATTGCCACAAGATGAGCGTCCGTCCCTCAAATTCCTCCTCGCGCCCGTCATCTTGCTGTTCGCGATTTTGCTCCTGCGTCTGTTCTATTTGCAAGTCGTCACCTCGGCCGACTACGCTCGCGAGTCCGAGGAAAACCGCATTGCTCAGCGGCGCGTCAAAGCCCCTCGCGGGCTGATCTACGACCGCGATGGACGCATATTGGCCCGCACCCGACCATTTTACACTGTTGCGTTAGAACGCACCACGCGCAAGGACTTTGAGGCAGCCACCGCAGCGTTTACAAGGGCCATCGGGGATGTAGAACTAGACGGCGAATACAGTCGCAAATACCGCACCATCCGCCTCAAGCGCGATGTTGATTTTCGCACGGTATCGATCGTAGAAGAGCGGCTCAAGGCGGATTGGCCCTTGCTCGACATTGAAATCGAGACCCAGCGCTACTATCCCTATGGTACGGCCGCCGCTCATCTGCTCGGCTATATCGGTATCATCCGCGACCAGGATCTCCAAGGGAACAATGAAAACGCCTATGTGCTCGGCGATTTTATCGGCAAGACCGGGATCGAGAAGGTGTACGAAAACAGCCTACGCGGCCGCGACGGCATGCTGTACGTCGAGATTGATGCGACCGGACGCACGGGTCGGGAGTTCCCAGAGCGCGATCGGCTTCCCGTGTCCGGCGAATCCCTGCACCTGACCCTTGACTTGGAAGTGCAGCTAGCGGCCGAGCGCGCCCTGCCCGATAGTTTTGCTAGTGCGCTGGTCGCCCTTGACCCGCGCACCGGGGCTGTGCTGGCTTTGGTTAGCAAGCCGACCTTTGATCCCAACATTTTCGTGTCGTTCCAAGCCCAAAAGGAGCGGCGGCAGGTGTTGCAGAGCGAGACTGTGCTACTCAACCGCGCCTTGCAAGGGCGTTATCCACCTGGCTCGACGTTCAAGATGGTCAGTGCCATAGCCGCACTCGAAACTGGTGTCACCGATACGCTGAGCCTGTTTGAGCCTTGCTATGGCGCACTGCGGGTGGGTAGGAGCACGTTTCGCTGCCACAAGCGGACAGGCCACGGTGGTCTGACCCTCTTAGGAGCGATTGAGGTCTCCTGTAATGTTTACTTCTACCATTTGGCTCGGTTGATGAGCATTGAAACGTGGCACAAGTACGGGGCCAAATTAGGCTTCGGCCAGCCGACTGGGATCGTCTATCCCGGGGAAGCTGCTGGTCTCCTGCCCTCGCGCCAGTACCACGAGGAGCGCGGCGGCTGGTCCTTCGGCCACCTGCTCAACATCTCTATTGGTCAAGGTTCCTTGTTGGTCACGCCCATGCAGATGGCCCGCTACGTAGCTGTCATTGCCAACGGCGGCTATTTAGTCACGCCATACGTCAGCGGCGATCCTCCTCGCCGCCAACGCATTGACGGCATTTCGCAGCGGACCTTCAGCATTGTGAGAAAGGCCATGCGCCGGGTGGTGGCCAGCGATACTGGTACCGGCCGCCGAGCGCGGGTTGACGGCGTCGCGATTGCGGCCAAGACGGGTACTGCGCAAGTGCCTAGTCGAGACGATGACGCTTGGATGGTGGCCTTTGCTCCGTACGAGAAGCCCGCCATTGTCATCGCGGCCGTGGTCGAAGGAGGTGGTAGCGGCGGGGCACGAGTAGGCCCGGTTGTGCACGAGGTCGTCAAAGCCTTTTGCATCCAAGAGGGCATCATTGCGCCGGAAGCAGCCGAGGCGGACACGCTGTTGGCTAACGAGGGAATGCTTTAGCTCATGCGCTTGCTCCGCAGACTCGATGTTCCACTCCTGATTGCGACTTTGGCACTCGTAGTGATCGGCATCATCGCAATCTATAGTGCTACGTATCACAACGACTCCACCGCGGTGCAGAGTAAGCAGGGCCTACTCGCGATCTTGGACTCCGCGGTACAGAACGCTTGGAGTAAGCAGGGCCTATTCGCGATCTTGGCCTTTGTCGTGGCCTTAGCCTTTGTCTATGTCCCGGAAAAGGTCATTCACAGCGTCGCGTATCTGCTGTATATGCTCGGCATTGTGAGCCTAGTCGCGGTGTTGGCTTGGGGCACGGGAGACGCTACTCGTTGGTTGCGCTTGGGGCCGGTGATGTTGCAGCCTTCAGAACTGGCCAAGATCGCGACCATCATCGCCTTGGCGCGCTATTTGAGTGACCGCAGCGTCGAACGCGTCAACTCCTTGGGCAGCTTTCTCGGGGCCTTGTTCCTCATATTGGTGCCGATCGCCTTGATTGTGCGTCAGCCCGACTTGGGGACCGCGATTTCTTTTGGTGCGCCGTTTTTTCCCATGATTTATTGGGCAGGGATGCGCAAGTTCTTCATTTTCCTCGTCATCTCTCCGCTCATCAGCGTCGTCTGCTCTTTGGATTTACTGTGGCAAGGGGCGACACCGTACGTCTTCGCCGCCTTCGTCATCGGCAGTACCTTCTTGATTCACCATTTTATGCGCCGGCTCTGGCTAACCATTTCCATGTTCGTCATCAATACCTCGGCGGGTTTGCTCACGGTGTACTTTTTGGAGAATTTTCTGCGTCCATACCAGAAGGCCCGCATTATGACTTTCTTCGATCCAGCCAGCGATCCGCTCGGAGACGGGTGGAACATCATCCAATCCAAAATCGCTATTGGCTCCGGAGGGCTGACAGGTAAGGGCCTGCTAGAAGGCACGCAGACTAAGCACCAGTTCCTGCCAGCGGCTCATACCGATTTTATCTTCTCGGTCATCGCGGAGGAGGGGGGGTTTGTCATGGCCCTGATCGTGCTGGGCCTGTTCTTTCTTCTTATCTATCGGGCGCTGCACATCGCCTCCATGGCCAACAATGCCTTTTACGGCCTAACAGCCCTCGGCTTGGCTGCGATGCTGACCTTTCACGTGTTTATCAACGTTGGCATGACCATCGGCGTCATGCCCATCACCGGCCTGCCGTTGCCCTTTCTTAGCTCGGGAGGCTCTTCGCTGCTGTCCAACCTCCTCGCAATCGGCTTACTTCTCCACATCGGCACCTACCGCCACGAGTTCTGAATGCGCGTTGCTAGACAGGCCGTTTGCTGCGCTCTGCTCGGCGCGTTCGTCATCAGCAATCCGCAATGCGGGGCCTATCGAGCCGGGCACGCCCAGCTAGCGCACGCCTATTTACGCGACGGCCTCTACGACCAAGCTTTGGCTGAAACCCGCCGGGCCATTCGCCAAGACGGGCCAGATGACCGCTTGCTGCTCATCGCCGCCCTCGCCCGACTGGGCCTAGACGAAGTGGATGCCGCACTGGAGATGATCGGCCAAGCCGTTACCTTGGCACCGGACAACGACGATCTGTACAGGGCCTTGCGCGAAATTTGCGAAGAAGAGGGGCGCTTCGCCCAAGCCGAAAAACTCCTCGCGCAATTGCGTGCAGACCACGGACAGAGTGCGTCGCTGTGGGCAACCGAGGGCTGGCTCCACGCCCGTCAAGAGCGGCCCAACGCAGCTGTAGAAGCGCTGCGCCAAGCTACCCGACTCGACGAGCACCACCTCTTCGCTCACGTTGAACTCGGTCGCCTTTTGATTGCCGAGGGACGATTCGCCGAGGCCGAAGTCGCGCTGGCCGAGGCCGTGCGCATTCAACCCGATAACCGGCAACTCGTCCTCACCTTGGGAGGTTGCCAACTCCGCCAAGGGCTTGCGGAACGAGCCGCTCGCACTTTTGATCAAGCGCTGACGGCCGGGGTCGTTAGTGCAGTTGATATCGCCCGCATCTACGACGAGTGCGAGCGGCCCGACGGCGCTATTGAATACTACGAGCGTGCCTTGGTCGGTGCTCCAGACGATCCCCTGATCCTCAACAACTTGGCTTGGACCTATGCAGAAGAGGGCCTGCGTCTTAGCTATGCCCTAAATCTGTCGATGCGCGCGGTCAAGCTCGACGCGGAAAGCCCGGTCTATTTGGACACCTATGCGGAATTGCTGCACCTGTTAGGGCGGCATGCCCACGCAGCGGCCATTATGCGCCAAGCCCTCGCGCTCGAGCCGACCGATGGCGAGCATCGGGCCTATCTCGAAGGCCAGATGGCTAAATTCCGCCGTGCGCTCGCCACACGCCTGTGAGTCAGGTGCGGTAGTATTGGTAGTTGATGTCGAGGTGTTCTAACTTTGCGTACAGGCTTTTGCGCGACAGGCCCACGTCTTCGGCTACTTGCGAAATTACCCCGCGGTGTCGGTGCAGAGCCTCGCAGAGGAAGTTCCGCTCAAACGAGTTTCGCGCTTCCTTAAAATCGCGCTGGCTTAGATCGGGCTCTTCTTCGTCCTGCCAGTAGACGATCTCTTCGGGCACGTCTTCTTCCCGCAACAAGCTGTCGCTTGCGAGGATGACCATGCGCTCGAGCGCGTTTTCCAACTGCCGCACATTGCCCGGCCATGGATAGGCCAAAAAGTGGTTTAAAGCCGCGGCATCGAGCCCGCGAATTTTGCACCCATTTTGCGCCGCCAATCGGCGGATAAAGTGTTCGATTAGTAGGGGAATGTCTCCCTTGCGCTGGCGCAGCGGCGGCAGCTTGAGCGGTACGACGTTGAGCCGGTAAAAGAGGTCCTCGCGGAAGGTTCCTTTGCGGACCTCTTCCCGCAAATCGACGTTGGTGGCGGCGATGATCCGCACATCTACCCGCAAGGTCTCCGCGCCTCCGACGCGTTCGAACTCGCGTTCTTGCAGAACGCGCAACAGGCGCAGTTGCACGCGGATATCCGCTGCGCCAATCTCGTCGAGAAACAAGGTCCCGCGATTGGCTAGTTCAAAGCGGCCTAAGTGCTGTCGAATCGCACCGGTAAAGGCTCCTTTCTCGTGCCCGAACAGCTCACTCTCCAACACGCCTTCGGGCAGCGAGGCGCAGTTGAGCCGCACAAACGAGGCTCTGCGCCTTGGGCTGCGCCCGTGCACCGTGCCGCTTTCTCCGGTGAGGAGCACGGTCGCTGGGGACTCAGCGACCCGGTCGGCTTGGGCTAGCAGGCGGCGGACTTGGGCGTTTTGGGTGATAAATTCAGGATGGTCAGCACAGCGGGGGGAGGACGCGCTCACTCTCGTATCCGCGTCCGAGTTCGCAGACGTACAAGAATACACAGACAACCTTCCTTTCTTTTTGGATATATAATGCAAAAGTGAATATAATATGCCGGTGAAAACGATTGTCAAGAACAATCGATGTAGAAATGTAGATGGGGGATTAGGCCAAGACAGAGGGCCTATCGGCACAGATTTCGGAAACTAAGCTGCTGTAGTTGCTAGAGCCTCTCGATTCTGCGTCGTAGAGCGCGACGGGCTGGCTAAAACCCGGGGCCTCGGCCAAGCTAATGTTGCGGCTGATGATCGTCTGATAGACCTTGTCGCCGAAGTGGTTGCGCACTTCTTGGGCCACGTGGCGACAAAGCTGTAAGCGGTTGTCGTATAGAGTAAGTAAAACGCCCTCGATTTCGAGATTGGGATTGAGGTAGCGCCGCACCACGCGGATGGTATCGTTGAGCTTGCTCACGCCTTCTAAGGCATAGTACTCACACTGCACCGGAATGAGCACGGAATCGGCCGCACTTAGCGCGTTGATGGTCAGCAAGCCCAAGGACGGCGGGCAATCAATGAGTATAAATTCGTACTGTCGTTTTATCGGATCCAGAGCTTCGGCCAACCGCTTGTCGCGCCCGACCATAGCGGCCATCTCCACTTCGGCACCTGCGAGGCGGATGTGCCCGGGCACTACGAAGAGGTCTTTTACATAGGTGGGAAAGGTCGCCGAGGCGGCGCTGAGTTGGCCTATCAAGACCTCGTAGGTCGAGGCATAGTCGCTACCGAGCTCGGCGTCGCAACTACTGGTGGCATTGGCCTGCGGGTCTAAGTCGATGAGTAGGGTCCGGTATCCGAAAATGGCTAGACCGGCGGCAAGGTTGACAGCCGTAGTGGTCTTACCCACCCCGCCTTTTTGATTGGCGATAGCGATGATTTTGCCCATACCGATATTTTGCCCCATCAAAGCCTACACAAAGGCTCAATCAGCTAATCGGAGCGAGCCTAAGCGCGACTCCGTGCTATTTAGTGAGCAACAAATTAAGAGGGCCAACTGACTGCTCCCATAGCCAAAGGGAGCGTATTCAGGGGAGTTGTACAGAAGACCCTAATCACCGCCTCTGATTCAATATAATACGGCGCGACGGCGCGTCAAGGATTTGTTTCAATTTGGTTACATCTGAATATTAAATAATTCATAAGTATATATAAAATAATATGTTGTAAATTTATAGCAAATGGGTGCAGCCCATTTGCTACGCGGTTTTTGGGCCGATGGTGAGTAGTTTCTTATTATTGTTTCTCTCACAATTAAAATCGCGGAAGCGAAAGACGATGCAAAACGATTCCTCCTTCTCAGAATTAGTTGCCATCATGGCGCGTCTGCGCGCCCCCGATGGCTGCCCTTGGGACCGCCAGCAGACGCATGCCACGCTCAAACCCTACCTATTGGAGGAGGTGTACGAGGCTCTTGAAGCCATTGACGCAGCAGACGACGCCGAGTTGTGCAAGGAACTGGGCGATGTGTTGCTGCAGGTGGTGTTCCACGCCCAGATCGCGGCCGAGGAGGGTCGCTTCGACATTGAGGCGGTCGGCCAAGCCATCGTCGATAAGCTGATTCGTCGCCATCCTCACGTCTTTGGCGATGCGAATGCGGACGAGGCCGACGAGGTCTTGCTCCGCTGGGAGCAAATCAAAAAGCAGGAGCGCCGAGAGCAAGGGGAAGCTGCGCCGTCGTTGCTGGAGGGCATTCCCAAGCACCTACCCGCTCTGATGCGTGCCTATCGGATTCAAACGCGAGTCGCACAGCAGGGGTTTGATTGGGACGAGGTTGATGGCGCACTCGACAAGGTCGAAGAGGAATTTGCCGAAGTGCGCAAGGCTTGGGAGACGGATGAGGCCGCGGCGGTCGAGGAGGAGTTTGGCGACTTGCTCTTTTCGTTAGTCAACGCCAGCCGATTCCTCAAAGTAGATCCCGAACAGGCCCTCAGACGTGCAGTCGCCAAGTTTGAGCACCGCTTCCGCGCCTTAGAGGAGATCGTCCATGCGCGGGGTGAGGAAGTAGCCGCGCTCTCGCTGGCGGCCCTAGACGAGATATGGGACGAGGTGAAAGCGCGCGAAAGGGCCGAAGAATAAAGAAGCCACATGGAACTGGTGCTCGACAGGGTTCCTCTCCGCGTTGACGCACTCTTTTTCGCTGCGGTCTTGGGCGTTTTGGCGCTATTGGTGTTGGCCGTGCGCGTTGTTGCGCAGCGCACCGGCCAAGCCGCCGATCTGTGGACGATGCGGGCGGCTACTGGCGCGATGCTCTGGTTGGTGGCGACCGGGCTAGCCGCGTTCTCGGACTCGTTGCGCAGCTTCTCGCTATCCCTCTTCACAGCCTTAATGATCTTAACGGGTGGTGCGGCCTTTTCGCGGATGGGGGTCGTGCTGATGGCTGCGGTTGGCCCCGTCCTGCTGATTGGCTTCCAGTTTTTCCGCGTGCCAGTCGCCATGTTCCTACAAGGGATGTACCAGGCTGGGCAGGCGCCGGTGCAGATGACCTACGCGGGGCTCAATTTTGACATCTTCGTCGGCTTGACCGCACCGGCCATGGCGTGGCTGGTCTGGCGCGGTAAGGTGGGATCCTACGCGATATGGGCTTGGAACGCGTTTGGGCTAGTGCTACTGGCCGAGGCGATCGTCATCGCGGCGCTTTCCATGCCGACGGAGTTCCGCGTCTTCACCAACGAGCCGGCTAGCACGTTCGCCACTTACGCGCCCTACGTCTGGCTGCCGACAGTCTTGGCACCAGCCGCCCTGTTTGGTCATTTGTTGGTACTGCGCTGGCTGTCGTCTAGTTGCTCGGGGTCGAGGTAATCCATGGCCGGGTCGAGCTTCCAGCGGCACTGGTCGAGGGGCTGGATGGTGCGGCCCCACGCGGATAGGATAGATCGGTCGGCGCGGAGCGCGGCCATGCGCGCGGCGATCCACTCTGGATCCCACTCGTCTAGGACTTCGGCTTTGAGCGCGGCCAGCGTCTCTTGGTGGGCTGGGTCAGCTGCTAGATCTTGGCACTCGCGCGGGTCGTCCTGGAGGTTAAAAAGCTGGCAGGGCTGGCCGTGGTAGTAGTTGAGCTTCCACGGCCCGCGCCGAATCATGCGCTGAAAAATGCCTTCTTCTGAGAAGGGACCGCCGGCCCCGGCCGCGTCTTGGCAGAACTCGGAGAAGGCGACGTCGTCCCACGCGACGTTTTGGGGATCCGCGAGCAAAGGCAGTAAGCTGCGGCCCCGCGAGTGAGGCAAGGCCGGGCAGTCCAAGGCGTCGAGCATGGTCGCGTTGAGGTCGAGTGAAGAAATTACCCGGTCGCAACGGGTGCCTGCGGGCAAGCGCCCGGGCCAAGCGAGTATGGCCGGCACCTTAACCGAGTCCTCGTAAAAGGTCTGCTTCCACCACAGCCCGTGCTCGCCGACCTGCTCGCCGTGGTCCGACGTGTAGAGGATGAGGGTATTTTCCTCTAAGTCGTTTTCCCGCAGCGCGGCTACGATCTGGCCGATTAGCACGTCCATGCGGTGGACTAGCGCCCAATAGGCGGCGCGGGCGCGGCGTGTCTCTTCCGCGCTGACTTCCTCGATCTCGCAGGCTTGGCGCCAGCGCTTGATATGGGGATGGAGGTGGTCGCCGAAGGGTTCGGGGGTTTGCGGCGAGGTGATGTTTTCATAGTAGTAGCGATAGTCTTGCAAGCGAGCGACACCGACCGAGAGCGAAAACGGCTCCGCGGCTTGGCCGGCGCGCTTGGCAACGCCGAGGCGGTTGAGGTAGTCAATGGTCGCGGCGGTGACGTCTTCGTCGTGGACTTGATAGGCGCTCTGGCCGTGGCCAGACAGGCGCAAGCTGACGCGGCCCGGCCCGGCCGTGCCCGAGAGTTGGCCGTGATCGACGCCTTTGCCTCCGGGTTGGTTGGGGCCGTGATCGCCAACCAGCCGCTCCGCGTACCCGTGCAGTTGGTCCGGCCCGACCGAGTGCATGCGGCCTGTGAGAACAGGGCGGTAGCCGCCAGCGCCCATAGCGTGGGCGAAGGTGGGGATGCCGGAGTCGAGGATGTGGCTGTTGGTCCAGACTTGGTTGTCGCAGGGGTAGCGGCCCGAGAGCATGGACATCCGCGAGGGCACGCAAATCGGCGAGGGGCCACGCCGCGCGCGGCAAGGGCGTCGAGGTGGGGGGTCTCAACTAAGGGATCGCCATAGCAGCCGGCGACGTAGGGGCTGTGTTGGTCGGAGTGGATGTAGAGCAGATTGGGACGGGATGATTGGCTCATAATGGTCCTTATCGGTTATGTAGTGTGCGCGACAAGGTACGGGGCTGGTTGGGGTCGAGCAAGATGGGGCGGGGCCGATTTTTCTCGCGCGCCGGCCTTGTGTACGTTTTTTTGAACGGCGAACCGCAAGCGATGGAGGTTGGGTATGCAGACTAAAAAAAACGCCAAGCCGGCGAAGATGAAGAGGAAAGACTACGAGCGCGAATTAGACAAGTTGCACTACGAACTGGTCAAGTTGCAGCACTGGATTAAGGACCAGGGCCTGCGGGTCGTGATCGTCTTTGAGGGGCGCGACACGGCCGGCAAGGGTGGGGTCATCAAGCGCATCACCGAGCCACTCAATCCGCGCGGTGCGCGCGTGGTGGCCTTGGGCACGCCGTCGGATCGCGAGCGCACCCAGTGGTACTTCCAGCGCTACGTGGCCCACCTGCCGGCCGCGGGCGAGATGGTGGTCTTCGACCGCAGTTGGTACAACCGCAGCGGCGTCGAGCGGGTGTTGGGCTTTTGTACCGAGGAAGAGTATTGGGAGTTTCTTCACTCGTGCCCGGAGTTTGAGCGCATGCTAGTGCGCTCGGGGATCATCCTGCTCAAGTACTGGCTGTCGGTGAGCGAGGAAGAGCAAGAAAGCCGCTTTCAAGAGCGCGCTCAGAATCCGCTCAAGCACTGGAAGCTCAGCGATATAGACCTCAAGTCGCGGAAGCTGTGGGTCGAATATTCCAAGGCCAAAGACGAGGCGTTTTTCTACACGGACATTCCCGAAGCGCCTTGGTACACGGTCGAGGCCGACGACAAGCGCCGGGCGCGTCTCAACTGCATCGCGCACAAGGACGTGATGCCAAAAAAGATCAAGCTGCCGCCGCGCCCGTCGCATGGCGAGTACCAGCGCCCGCCGCACAGCAAGTTGCACTTTGTCGAGGAGAAGTACTGAAAAGCGGTTTTGCGACCTGCCCGAGTGCAAGTGATGAGACGCCATGTCCAGCCAGTTCGAGTTTCTCGGCCCTTCCCACATCGCTGCAATGGGTGCGACGCTCGCCTTGCCGATCCTCTTGACTATCGTCGTCAAGCGGCTCAATTCGGCCAAGGCGACTCAAGCCATCTGCGGCGCGTTCGCGGGCGTGCTCTTGCTCAACGAGATCCTGCCCTGGGGCCAGCGCTTGGCGATAGTCGGAGCGTACGATTACCTGCCGTTGCACGTCTGTAGCATTACCGTCTTCGCCGTCGCTGCCGCGCTCCTCTTCCGCTGGCAGACGGCATACGAAATCGCCTACTTCTGGGGACTCGCCGGCGCGACCAACGCCGTCGTCACGCCGCCGCTCATAGCTGACTATCCAGCGTATCGCTTCTTTCAGTATTTCATCGCCCACGGCGGCATCGTCGCTGGCGCGCTGTTCGCAACTTGGGGCCTCGGCATGAGACCGACGTCCAAGTCCGTCATCCGCGTCTTTGTGCTGCTCAATCTCTTGGCGATTGTCGCGTTTGGCGTCAATTGGGCACTGGGGAGCAACTACATGTTCCTCAGTCGCCCGCCCGTTACCCAATCGCCGTTTTTCTTCGCCCCGTGGCCGTGGTATATCCCAATTCTAGATGGCGTGGCGCTCGTTTTGTTTTGCTTGCTGCTCCTACCTTTTAAGATCGGGCGTAGAGCAGACGGCTCGCGGATACCTACTATTCCATGAAAGCATCTCGCAATAAAAAGAAGGCTACGTCGCAAAAGTCCGAGTCCCAGATTCGCAAAGCGGACCTAGGTAGGCGCGTAGTTGGATTATTGGAAAGACCTTGGGGTCCTTTCTTCATTGTCGCGGCGACCTTTCTCCTAGGGATATGGACCTTCGACGCCAAACTTTCCCTGAGCGGCGACAACGCCGAATTCATCACGCTGGTGCGCAGTCTAGCTCAAGGCGAGGGGCTTTTGCACATCAACTCGCCCGACCCCAAGCCTGCGACCAAGTACCCTTTTGGCTTTCCCCTGTTGCTGGCTCCTTTGGCGTGGGTTTTCCCCGGCGATTGGGTGCCGATGAAGGTTTGGGTGCTAGTGCTTTTTGCACTGGGGATGGGGGTGCTTTACCAACTGGCCAAGGAGCGGGTGGGCGTCCTGCCCGGCCTAGCAGTGGTGGTGCTGAGCGTCGTACTCGGCAAGAGCTATTTGACGCACGGGCCGACCGGCGCAGCCTATGGTCCGCTGCTGCTGCACTACGCACACCAAGTCATGTCCGAAGTGCCCTATCTGGCCTTTTCGCTTTTGGCAGTGTGGCTTGTCGAACGGGGCGTTGGGCGCGAGGGTCTCAAGGGAAATTGGTGGCTCGTCGGCGGGTTTGCCTGCACCATTTGGGCGTACTACATCCGCACGGTCGGGATCGCGCTAGTGGCGGCTGTAGTCGTTTATCTGTTATTCCGGCGCGATTTTCGTCGGTGTTTGCTCTTTGGCGGCGCGGCGTTTGTCTGCTGGCTGCCGTGGGCCTTGCGCAATCAGGCGGTCGGTGGCGGCAGCGTCTATATCAAGCAGCTCTTCATGGTCAATCCCTACCACCCAGAGCGGGGCCTGCTCGACGTGGGCGGCTTTGTCGAGCGCTTTATCGGCCATGCACATCGCTATCTGACGGGGGAATTGCCCCATACTTTGGTGCCGTTTTTTGGGGGCACTGAGACGATTTTTCACCCCGCACCGTTGTTGCTGATCGCGCTCGCCGTTGCGGTGACGGTGCTCTGCATCAAGCGCGGCGAACACCTGTTGCTCCTACTCTACGCGGCCTTCTTTATGGGGATCGTGTTGCTATGGCCTTGGCCCGGAGATCGCTTTCTAGTGCCTATTGTGCCGGTGCTTGTCTTGCTGGGAGTCTGGGCTGTTTTGCAAATTCGCGACAGACTGGCTGGGGGTCATGTGGAGAGATTTGTGATATGGGGATGCTTTCTGATATGTATCATCGGCCAAATTGGCGGCGTCAAGCGCCTAGCCGACTACGCCGCTGCCGACTATCCTCCGCCTTGGCTCCGCTATTACCAGGCCGGTCAATGGCTCAAAGCCAACGCGCCGGAAGACGCTATTGTGCTGTGCCGCAAGGGGTACTGGATGTACATCGTCTCGGGCCGGCGCTGCGTCGGATTCCCCTTTGACGAACCGGCGAAAGTGCTAGACCATATAGAACGCGAAAAGGTAGATTACGTGGTGTTGGAAAGCCTCGGTTTTGCGCAGACTGGACAGTACTTGGTTCCGGCTATCGAGGAGTACCGCGACCGCTTCAAAGTGGTATGGCACGATCCGATGGTGCCGACGTATGTGCTGCGCTTCCTCAAGCCATAAGGCCATTTTCTCATGGATCACACTGATAAGTTGCGTACCACGCAGGATTGTTACGGCTGCTCCAAGCGGCTAGCGGCCTGTCTGCTGAGCGTCGGGCTGGCCGCATGGGCAGAGCCGGTGGCCGCGGAGTCAAACCCGTGCGCCAACGGTATCGTCGTATCGGGGCCGCAGGACCACCCCGGCTTAGTAGCCAACTGCGAGGTGCTCTTGGACCTACGCGACCGCTTGGCTGGCGACCGCGGCTTAAACTGGAGCGCGGACATACCCATTACCCAGTGGGAGGGGATCGCGGTCGGCGATGCTGGCGTCAAAACGTTGGAACTTGGCGACCGTGAATTGACGGGTGTGGTCCCATCCGAATTGGGCCAACTAAGTCAACTGGAATGGTTGAGCCTCTACGACAACGAGTTGACCGGCTCGATTCCTCCTGAGTTGGGCCAGCTAAGTCAATTAGAGTGGTTGGACCTCGGCGGCAATGTGCTGATCGGCTCAGTTCCCCCCGAGTTGGGTCGTTTGAGCCAACTGGAGTGGCTGGATCTTAGCGGCAATGTGCTGATCGGCTCGATTCCAGCCGAACTAAGCCAACTGATAGCCCTGCGGGGGCTGTATCTCTACGGCAACCAGTTGATCGGCTCAATTCCGCTCGAACTGAGCCAACTGACCGCTCTGCGGGGGCTGCGCCTCGACAACAATAGGCTGACGGGTGTGATTCCACCCGCTTTGGACCGTCTGACAGAGTTAGAGGAGTTGGACCTCGACGGCAACGCGCTGATAGGATGTGTACCGGAGACATTGGCCAGATGGGTTGACGATCTGCCGGTTTGCTCCCAAGTCGCAAAATCATCCGATGCGGCGGTTAGCGGGGTGACGGCCATCGTCCTAGGCGATGCAATCGAGCACTTGATTGTTGAGTTTGCGCGCACCATCCCCGGCCGCCAACTCGACTACGTTTGGATCGGTGTCACCGACGAGTTCGGCCAGCTAGAATTGATCATCTCCAGTGAGGCCCCGGTGAGCGGCTACTATCAAGCCCGCGCTCGCAACGCCGCCGGAGAGGTGGTGGGCCGGTGGCACGGCATTTTCCTCGACGAAAACCGGCTCCAGAGCTTGGAACTGACCTTGGGCGGCGATGCACATGTGGTAGCCAGCCAAGTGCTGGCCAGAGAGGCCGAATTGATTGCCCACTACCCCTTCAATGGCGGCAATGCCCGAGACGTCAGTGAAAACGAGCACCACGGCACTCTGTCGGGTCCCGTGCCCACAAGAGACCGCTTCGGCAACGAAGGTGGTGCGATTCTCTTCCACGGTACTGACCATCGCATTGATTTGCCGCACAAAGTGCTCGATGGCCGGCTGGATGTGACCATCGCCTTCTGGTTGAAAACCTCCAAGACCGGAGCTCAAACCATTGTCAGCGGTGCCAATCAGCTCAACGACAACGAACATATTGTCTTTTTTTTGAACGAAGGCCTGATCCGCTTCTATTCGCACGGGAATGTGGGGAGAAATCAGGTCTGGTGTGACGTAGAAATCCAACCGATTGCCGACGGCACTTGGCACCACTTTGCCGTGATTCGCAATGCCTTGGCGAGGAGTACCTCAAGCGTTGTAGGCACTTGGCGTACGATACACTCAAGGTCGAGGCGGGAGGGCTCATTCTCGGTCAAGATCAGGATACGTTCGGGGGCGGTTTCGACGCGAGTCAGGTTCTCAGGGGCGCGTTGGACGACCTCAGAATATACGATGGGACCTTGTCGGCCACTGAGGTGCAGGCCCTCATGCGTGAAGGCGACCCCGACGATCCCGGTGCGGCTAAGGAGGTGGCGTCGGTCGCCAGCGGCCTAGATCCCAATGTCCCCAATCCCTTCAACGCCAGCACCCAGCTCAACTACCGCTTGGCCACCCCCGGCCCGGTGAGACTGGATATCTACAATGTGTTGGGACAGTCGGTGCATACACTGGTAGATGAGTTTCAGGCCGCAGGCTCTTATCGGGTCTATTGGGATGCCCGAGACCAACAAGGCATCCCCGTAGCGGCGGGCGTCTATATCAGCCGTCTGCACTACCCCGGTGGAGTCCAGACCCGACGGTTGCTCTTGCTCAAGTAGCTCACGGCAGTGGAGCGTCGTCGCGGACTAGGCCTTCGTCGCGGAGCTCGGCCCAAAACGAGGCGGGAATCTCCTGCGTGAGCAAGTCGAAATTCTCCTGCACTCGCTCAGGTTGTCGCGTCCCGGGGATGATACAGGTGATGGCCGGATGGGCGAAGACGAATTGCGAGGCCGCTGCTTTGAGATCGACGTGGTGGCGAGCGGCCACGGCCTCTAGCGACTCGGCCTTAGCCGCAATTTCGGGCGGCGCTTCTCGGTAGTTGTAGGTCGCGCCCGGGCGTGCGCCTTTGGCCAAGATGCCGCTGTTGTACGTGCCGCCGGCCATGATGCCGATATTCTTTTCCACACACAGCGGCAAGAGTTCGTCGAGTGCACCTTGGTCGAGTAAGCTGTAGCGTCCGGCGAGGAGGAAGCAGTCGAAATCGCCCTCGCGGGCAAAGCGGGCTAGCATTTCCCATTGGTTCATGCCCGCACTGACGGCACTAATGACGCCTTCGCCGCGCAGCTTGTCGAGCGCGGGATAAGCTCCGTCGATGGCTTCCTGCCAGTGGTTGTCCGGGTCGTGAATGTGGAGGATGTCGATGCGATCTACGCCTAGGCGTTTGAGGCTGTCTTCGAAGGAGCGCATGACGCCGTCGTAGCTGAAGTCGAATACAGGTTGATACGAGGCCGGGCCGTCGAAAATGCCCGCCTGTTGGTCTTGCTCGGTTGGGACTAAGACGCGCCCCACTTTGGACGCGAGCACATAGCTGTCGCGCGGCACGCCCACGAGGGCCTGCCCGAGGCGGATTTCGCTTTTGCCCGACCCGTACAGCGGTGCAGTGTCTAGGAGGTTCAGGCCCAAAGATAGGGCGCGGTGGACGACGGCGACGGCTTGGTCGTCCGGTATGTCGCCGTACAGGCCGCCGATAGAGGCGCAGCCCAAGCCAAGGCGGGTGACGCGTAGGCCGCTGCTGCCGAGGGTGACTTTTTCGAGTGGATTCATAGCGTGCTCCCCATAGTTTATAGATGTAAAGAGCAAAACATAGGCCAAACTACTCGCGACAAAAAGCCCGTCCCTTGGGGCTTGCTTGACGCTCACAGGGGCATGCCGTACATTAAGCGGCCTTTGTAAATTACCCCGAACTCATTGAATATAAAAGAGATGTGTCAATTTAAGGCCAAGCTGCTGGCGCTGCTAATGCTGGCTGGGTGTGCCGCCACCGAAGAGCCGCCGCAAGAAGAAGCGGTTCGCAGCGAGCGGCCCGCTTTGGCCGAGTGGCAGTGGGCCGATGGCGAGCTGCCTTGGGGTGCTTGGGACGAGTCTTTGTTCGCGCGCGCCCAAAGCGAAGACAAGCCCATATTGGTGTATTTGGCCGCTCCGGGATGCGAGGGCCTGTTCCCCGCGCCGACGCCGGCGTTGCGTCAACTGGTCGCCGAGAAATTTATCAGCGTGCAGGTCGATCCATTCAAGCGGCCGGATATTGCTCGGCGCTACGACAGCGGCGGTTGGCCGGCCTTGGTGGTGGCCCTGCCGGACGGACAGATTTTCGCGCGGGCTGTGGATATTCCACCGGCCAACGTCGAGCCTTATTTGCGTCGGTTGCACACGGCCTACGAGGAAAAGCGCGAGGTAATCGTCGCCAAGGTGCAGCGCGCCGCCCGTCCCAAGGTTGAGAAACCTGTTGCAATAGATGCCGTTTACCGCGCGTGCGCGGTTGCCTTTGACTCGACCCACGGCGGTTTCGGCGGCCCGACTAAGTTTCTCGAAACTTCGACGTTGCGCTTCCTGCTCACCTATGCCGAGGCACGGGGTGCAGCACCGGCGCGGCAGATGGCCTTGGCTAGCTTGGATGCAGTGCTTGCCTCGCCGCTTGGCGACAGCGGTGGTTTTCGGGCGTACTCATACACACCGGATTGGAGTGCGCCTGCGAGTGAGCGGGACGCTCTCGATCAGGCAGCCATGCTGCATTTGTTGCTGGAGACAGGCCAGTCCCGCTACGCCGAGTCGGCTAGGGCGATACTTAGCTTTGTCGAAGGCTCACTCTTTGATGCAGCCGAGGGCGCGTTTCGCGGTCGCCAAGTCATGGCCGACACTTGGTGGACCGACCCCGCGCTCTACGCCGACCGCCAAGCGGCTCTGATACGGGCTTATCTCGCTGCGGCTACTACTTTAGGCGACGAACGCACCGCTCAGGTGGCCCTGCAAGCCGGCGACGCGCTCGTCAATCGCTGTATCGACGATCGCGGTCGGGTGCGGCACGTCTGCAACTCAGAAACCGAAGGCAGCGCGGGCCTGCTCGGCGATCAAGCCTTGGCGGCATTGGCTCTGGAGGAGTTGGGCGAGTGGAGTGGGGAGGCGCGATTTGCTGCGGCTGCCGAACAGGTCGCGCGCTTTATGGAGCAATCGTACGATCGCCTCGCTGCTCTCGATCCGCTATCGCACCACGGCAAGGCTCTCGCTCTCCAGTTTTACGGGCGACAGGGCCGCGCTGAGCGGGTGGTCGCCTTGACCACCGAGCCGCCTTTGGCGCAGGCATCTGACCGAGCGCATAGCTCGTGGGCGCGAGCCTTGCTGCTGTACGGCCCGCCGCTATGAGAATTTTGGTGACAGGTGCCACTGGCTTTTTGGGCCGTACTCTGCTCTCTTTGGCAGGGGAAGCTGAGTGGATGGGCTGCGGTCGTCGCCCCGCTGCCGAGGGCATTCCCTATCGCCAAGTTGATCTAGCCGACCGCAAAGCTGTGGCCGCACTCGTCGCCGAACTGGCTCCAGATTGGGTGATCAACGCCGCGGCCATGACCGATGTCGATGGCTGCGAAAAAGATGCGCGGGCTGCGCGGCAAGCCAACGTCGATATTCCCGAGAACTTGGCTGCGGCTTGCGACGCGGCCGGGGCTGGCTTGGCCCATATTTCCACGGATTACGTCTTCGACGGCAAGCGCGGCCCCTACGGCGAAGGGGATACGACCAATCCACTGTCTTGCTACGGCCAACTCAAGCTCGAAAGCGAGGCTATATTAAAGAAAATGGAACGGGTGCTAGTCGTGCGGACTCTGTGGCTGTACGGCTATGTCCCGCAGGCCGGATCCAACTTCCTCACTTGGGTGCTACGGGGGTTGTCTCGCGACCAGCCCCTGCGGGTCTTTGCCGATCAGTGGGGCAACCCGACCTATATCCGCGATTTGGCCCGCGCCTTGGTGGCCCTGTGCGGCCAAGAGGCGCGAGGCTTGTTGCACGCAGGTGGCGCGACCTTTATGACGCGCTGGGAGATGGCGCGGGAACTGGCCTGTTTTTTCGGCATCGACGGCGCGTTGATCGAACCCGTACCGACCCGCGTAGCTGGACTGCCAGCCGCGCGTCCCTTGCGCTCCGGTTTGCGCACCGACGCGCTGGAAGCCGCGCTCGGCCGCCGGCCCCTGAGCTTTGCCGAGGGGCTTCAATGCCTCGCTGCGGACCCGCTTTTTCGCCGCGACTTTCCCCAATTTGTCCACTAGCCTATCCTCATGGATCCCGTGCAGATTTCACTGATAACGCCTACGTACAACGAGCGGGAAAATCTGCCGCTTTTGGCGGAAGAAATCTTTGCGATCGTCGGCCAGGAGCCAGATATCGACTTGGAGTTCATCGTGGTAGATGACAACTCGCCCGACGGCACCGGCGAGGTGGCCGAGTCGCTGAAGGCTCGCTATCCTATGCAGGTAATACATCGGCCAGGCAAGCTCGGTTTGGGGTCGGCAGTGATGGCGGGTTTCGCGCAATCGGCGCGGCCATACCTCGGCGTGATAGACGCCGACTTGAGCCACGACCCGGCGATCCTGCCCGAACTCATCCACAGCCTGCGCGAATGCGACATTGCCATGGGCAGCCGCTTTGGGGCGACTAGCCGAGTCGAACGATGGGCGTGGCACCGCAAGCTGATTTCGCGAATCGGCGTGGGCGCGGCCCGCCTGCTGACCGGGGTCGAGGACCCGCTGTCGGGTTATTTCTGTCTGCGCCGCCAAGTGATACAGGACTTAGTACTCACGTCTTCGGGTTACAAAATTCTGCTCGAAATTTTGGTCAAGGGTCGCTATCAGCAGCATCGCTCGGTGCCTTTTGTCTTTCGCAATCGCCAGTTTAGCGCCAGCAAGCTGGACTTGCGCGAGCATCTGCTTTTTGCCAAACAAATCCTCTACTTCAGCGGCTACAAGCTCATGGGTCGCCACCGAGGTACTAAATCGTGCGACTGAGCGTCGTCTTTCTCAGCTACAACACCCGCGACCTGACCCGACAAGCCCTGAGCTCTGTACTCGCAGCAACTGAAGGCCTAGAAGTGGAGATATTCGTCGTTGACAATGCCTCGGTAGATGGCAGTGCCGAGATGGTAGCCGAGGAGTTCCCGCAAGTGAAGTTGATCTGCAACGCGGCCAATGTGGGTTTTGCGGCTGGCAACAACGTGGCCTTGCGGCAGGTGAGCGGAGAATACGCGCTGCTGATCAACACCGATACCATTGTGCGCCGGGATGCGCTGCGCACGATGGTGGAGTTCTTGGACGAGCACCCGGAAGCCGGTGCCTGTGGGTGCAAAATTCTCGACCCAGACGGCACCTTGCAGCTCGATAGCCGCCGTGGCTTTCCGACGCCGTTGGCTGCCTTCTGCAAGATGTCGGGCCTGAGCCGCTTCTTTCCCAAGCACCCGCTCATTGCCCACTACCACATGACGTATCTCGATCCCGAACAGACGGCCGAGGTCGAGGTGCTGTCTGGTTCCTGCATGATGGTGAGGAAGGCGGCTATGGATGAAGTCGGCCTGCTCGACGAGGATTACTTCATGTACGGCGAGGACATCGACTGGTGCTATCGCTTCCACCGAGCCGGCTGGAAAATTTACTACGTGCCGACGACTGAGATCATCCACTTCCGCGGCGAGAGTGGCCGGGGGGTGCCTCTGCGAATTCTCTATCGCAAGAGCCGCGCCATGTCGATTTTTGTCAACAAGCATATGGTGCGGCGCTTTCGCTTCTTCCCGCTGTGGCTTTTGCAGGTGGGCATTGCCCTGTACGGGACGTTTCGCTTTCTCGCCCGGACCGGTCGCGCCTTAGCCATGCCGCTGATCGACGCCGGCTTGGTGCTCTGCGGCCTAAAGCTGGGTTTAGCGATGCGCTACCACCAAGAACTGGCACCCTTCATCTACCGCATTGAGCAGGCCGGCAATCTCCTCGGCCTCGCCGTTCAGCCGACGCGCTGGCTGGTGCCGCCTCCGTACTCGGATTTGCAATGGGCTGCGGTGTACGGCGCTTCGACCTTGGTCTGGCTGCTGGCATTTTACATGTCGGGCCTGTACGACCGCCGCCGCTACTCAGTGGCGTGGTCCGTGGTGGGGGTGACGCTGGGTTTTGCTTTCATCGTGATGCTGGTTTTCTTCTTTAAGGCATACAACTTCTCGCGGCTGGCCGCAGTCTAATCGCTGGTTGGCGCTTTGTCGCGCGTTGGTTTTTGCACCAGCGCGGTCGCGAGGGCCGATTGCGCACCCTGTTGGTGGGAACGGATGCGGTCGCCGTGCATTTCGTCGATCAGTTAGAGCGCACGGGTGTGGTCCACTGCGACCTGATCGGCGTGGTGGGCGATGGTTCCCAACAGCGGGGCTGTCCGCTGGCTGGTCGCCCGGTGGTCGGCCACGTTGGCGAACTGGAGTCATTAGTGAACGACTTTGGCATTGATCACCTCGTGTTCACTCCGAGCGCCATGGCATCATTCTTGGAGCGGCCGGTGCGGTCGCGGGGCGCGCGTGATTTGCGCGTTAGCATGGTGCCGATTGCGTTTGCCGAGATGGTTGCCGATCGCGGTGCAGACGACTCCGCGCCTTTGCCCCTCGTGGAGATTCAGGTGGGCAGTTGAACTGGGTGGTGTTGATTTCTTACCTTTATTTACGTATTGTGAACGCGAGCATACGCTGGGAGAATAACTATGTCTGAAAGGCGTTTGGCAGGCGGTCGGGAGATCGTGCTGCCGATGAGCAAAGCAGTAGAAATTAGTTTTCGCAGCCTAAAAATTCGCTTTGGCCGCTCGCTGATCACCACCAGCGGCGTGATTCTGGCCATCGCCTTTTTAATGTCTGTGTGGAGCAACAACGAAATCATCAGCAGCCTGCGCAACGCGGACAAAAGCGAGATCAATTTGCTGTTGCAAAAAAACGGCATTGAGACCGGCGTCACCGAGGCTGGCGACGCTTCTGCAGAGGCCCAAGCCCGCATGCAGGAAGAGCAATCCAAGCAGACTTGGCTTATCAGTCTCTCGCTGTTGGTCTGCGTCGTTGGTATTGCCAACGCCATGTTGATGTCGGTGACCGAGCGCTTCCGCGAGATTGGCACCATGAAGTGCCTCGGGGCCTTGGACACTTTTATCGTCAAGCTCTTCCTGCTCGAATCGACCTTTCAGGGGTTGGCGGGAACTTCGGCGGGGATCGTCATTGGCTTCGCGCTGACGCTGGGGTTGGCTCTGCTCGATTACGGCGGTTACACGTTCACCTATTTCCCGCTGAGCGGCATCGCTGAATCAGCTGGTTACGCCTTGGTGGTGGGAACCTTGCTTTCGCTAATCGGTGCTATGTTGCCAGCGTACCGCGCGGCCAAGATGGAGCCGGTCGAGGCCATGCGCTCCGACACTTGATTTCTTAGAGGAGATCTTAAAATGACCGAAACCGCCCCGGACGAGGTCGCTGTCCAAGAAGCGGAAAAACGCACGGTAGTACGGACCCAGCAGGTAAAGAAAACTTACTTGATGGGTGAGATTGAGGTTCACGCCCTGCGCGGGGTGGACATGGAAATCTACACCGGCGAGTACATGTCGATCATGGGGCCTTCGGGCTCGGGCAAGAGTACCTTCTTCAATATGGTCGGCGGCCTCGACAAGCCCTCGGAGGGCAAGGTGTACATTGACGAGGTGGATGTTGCCCAGCTCGACGCATATGAACTGGCTTGGCTGCGCTGCCGCAAGATCGGCTACATTTTCCAGTCTTTTAACTTGATCCCGGTGATGACCGCGCTCGAAAACGTCACCTTGCCGATGGTCTTCGCCGGTCTGACCAGCGACGAGGCCCGCGACAAGGGCATGGAGCTTTTGGGCAAGGTGGGCCTCGGCGAGCGGTACTCGCACAAGCCCTACGAGCTTTCGGGTGGCCAGCAGCAGCGCGTGGCCGTCGCCCGCGCCTTGGCCAACGACCCGGCCGTCGTCCTCGCCGACGAACCGACGGGGAATCTGGACCTGCGCACGGGCACCGAAATCATCGAATTGCTCAAAGAGATGAACGAGAATTCCGGCGTGACTGTCATCTCGGCGACCCACGACCACAAGATGCTCAGCGTTTCCGACCGCGTGGTGTGGGTCAAGGATGGCCAAGTCGATCACATACGCAATCGCGAAGACTTAGATATCGAAGTAACCCACGTAGAAGGCGAGTAGTGCTGCCGACCTACCCGGCCGCCTTTTGGGTCTGCGCGGTGGGGGCAGTGTTGTTGATGGGGGTGGCCAAGGCTGGTTTTGGCGGTGGGATCGGCATTTTGGCCACCCCGCTTTTGGCACTGACGGTTTCGGTGGCGGACGCGGTGGCCCTGTGTGTTCGCCGTCCGGCACTACCGCCGCACCTTCGACAAAACGAGCGTCCAACGGCTCCTGCCCGGTTCCGCCTTGGGGATCGGCGCGGGGGCCTTTTTTTTCGGGTACTTTAGTCAGCACGAGCGCGTTCTAGAGATGGGCTTGGGCTGTTTGGCCTTGCTGTTTGTCGCTTTTCAGTTCGGGCGGGCGGCGATTGTCGGGGCCGTGCGGAAGCAGCGTCCAGGGACGCTCGCTGGTGTGCTGATGGGCGCGGTCTCGGGCTTTACCTCGACGATTGCCCACGCTGGGGCACCGCCGGTGGTCATCTACCTGCTGCCGCAGCAGCTACCGCGCCACATGTTTGTCGGCACTACGGTCATCTTTTTTGCCATGCTCAACTTGCTCAAACTGCCGCCCTACTGGGGCTTGGGGCTTTTTCATGCCGATATTTTTAAGACGACGTTGCTGCTGGCACCGCTGGCGTACGTCGGGGTGAAGTTGGGCGTGTTTTTGCTCCAGCGATTTAGCGATTTGTGGTTTAATAGGCTGGTGTATGGGATGTTGCTGGCGACGGCGGTACAGTTGATTACTGGAAACAATCTACTGGAGGCTATGTTCAATGGACGCTTTCTCAAGCTCTCGACCGCGGCCGCCGCTGGCCTTTCCATAAGTGCCGCTCCGAACCACCACGACATGCCCCAGCGGATCTTGGGCCGCACAGGCGAATCCGTTTCTCTGCTCGGCTTGGGTGGCGCGCACGTGGCCGACCACGGCAACATGGAGGAGAAAGCGGCCATCGCCTTGATGCACGCGGCCATCGACGAGGGGATCAATTTCTTCGACAATGCTTGGGGCTACTCCAACGGCGCGAGTGAGATACGCATGGGTAAGGCGCTGCGCGGTGGCTATCGCGAGCGCGTATTTCTAATGACCAAGGACGCGAGCCGCCACCCCAAGCGGGCGATCGCCCACCTCGAAGAGAGCTTGCGCCGGCTGCAAACTGACGTGATTGATCTGTGGCAGTTTCACAGTATCAGACAGCCCGACGATCCAGAGCGGATTTACGAACAGGGCCTGCTAGAGGCCGCGCTCAAAGCCAAAGAGGAGGGCAAGATCCGCTACATTGGCTTTACCGGCCATACTTTGCCTTCCCTACATGTGGAGATGATCGAGCGCGGCTTTGCTTGGGATGCCACGCAAATGCCGATCAATGTGTTCGACCCGCACTACCTCAGTTTTGTCGAGCACGTGCTGCCGGTCGCAGTGGAAAGGAACATCGGAGTCATCGCCATGAAGACCTTGGGGGGTAGGCCCGAAGCGATCCTCGCAACAGGTGTGGCGACGGCGACAGAGTGTTTGCGCTACGCCATGAGCCTGCCGGTGGCTACCGTGTGTTCCGGGATGGATTCGCTAGAAAAGCTGCGGCAGAATGCGGACATTGCCCGCCAGTTCGCGCCCTTGGCTGACGACGAGCGGCTTGCGCTTTTGTCGCGCACGCAAGAGCTAGGGGTGCAGGGCACAGGCGAGTCGTACAAGGCTCGCCGGCCCTGATCGCCGTGCGCCATACCTTTCTTTTTTTTCTTTTTGCAATGCCCCTGTGGGGGCAAGACCTCGACATCGCGCCGGCTAAACCCGTCGGCCCTCCCAACATAGAAAGTGCGCTGTGGGAACTAGCTAGGTCCCCAGCGGCTAAGCCGACCCGCGCCGCAGACAGCTCAGATGTGGTCGTCATTTTGGTGCCCGCAGCGGACACGGCGGCTACCATTGACACTACGGCGTTAGCCGTCCTCGGCGTCAAAATTTTGGCCCAGTCTAGGAGCCTGATGCGCGTGTCGGTACCAATCGCATCGCTGCGGGCGGTGTCTGAGTTGCCGAGCGTGGCCTTCGTCCGCAGGCCACGCCGTCCGCATGCGCAACAGACCATTAGCGAAGGTGTAGCGCTCATCCGCGCACTCGAAAATCACGCCACTGGCGCGAAGGGCCAAGGGGTCAAGGTGGCGATTATCGACGGTGGATTTAAGGGGGCCGATAAACTGCGCGAAGATATGCCGGTGCGTCGGTGGTTCCGCGACTATACGTACACGGGGATATATGCTGGTACGGATGCCCACGGCACGGCGTGTGCCGAGATCATCTACGACGTGGCTCCAGAAGCCGAACTCTATCTGTACAAGGTCGAGGATATAGTGGATATGGAGAATGCCAAAGACCGCTGCATACAAAACGGAGTTGCCATCGTAAACTACTCGGCGACTTGGGTGGGCGAGGGCTTTGGGGACGGGCGCGGGATCATCTGCGACATCGTAAACGACGCGGCTGACAACGGCATTCTCTGGGTCAACGCCGTCGGCAATTACGCCCAAAAGCACTACGCGGGTTTTTGGCGCGATAGCGATGATGACAATCGGCACAATTTTGCCGCTGGCGACGACGCAGTGAATTTTGTCGCCGAAATCGGCGACGCCATCAGGGTGACGCTAACTTGGGACGATTGGCCCATTACCACTGCGGACTACGACCTGTATCTCTACTATCAAGACGCGTTTGGCAACATCGAAGAAGTTAGCAAAAGCACTGATGTACAGGGCGAAGGCGGTGCTCCGGTGGAGTTTATAGAATACTTCGCCGGGCGAGCGGGCACGTATGGCATTTCCGTGGTCCGCATCGGCGAGGCCGAGCCTGAGAAGCTACGGGTGTGGTCTTGGCACCACGACATCGAATATCCGGTTCCTACTAGCAGCTTGGGGATTCCGTCGGACGCGCGCGGTGCGTTGAGCGTTGGGGCGATTCACCGCGACCAGTGGGAATTGGGAACAGTGGCGAGCTATAGTTCGCGCGGCCCCACTGCCGATGGTCGGATCAAGCCCGACCTCGTCGCGCCTTCGGGCGTGACAACGGCTTCTTACGGTGTGGATAGGTTGTTTGGGGGAACCTCGGCTGCGACGCCCCACGTGGCTGGTGCCGCCGCCCTGCTCAAATCGGCCAACCCGTCGCTCTCGCGCGACGATCTGTGGCAGGCTCTCGTCGAGGCCACCGTCGATTTAGGGACACCGGGCAAGGACGACAGCACGGGATACGGCAAACTCGTGCTGTCAGTGCCCGCGCCGCAAATTGCCAGCGTCTCGCCTAGCCGCGTTCAATACGGCGAAACAACTACCATCGCCGGCCAGGGTTTCGGCGACACCAAAGGGACGGGTAAAGTGGTCTTTTTCGCAGACAAGGAGCCGAGTGATTCCGACTATCTTGCTTGGAGCGATGTGCAGATTCAGGTGCGCGTGCCAACTGGTGTCCGCACCGGCACGGTGCAGGTGATAACCGGCGTCGGCAGCGACAGTGCACAGGTGATCGTCACGTCGCCTTACATCGATGCGATCACCAATCACACGCGCACGGATGTGAGAGCTAAGACCGACGATCTCATACAAGTTGGCGGGGACAATTTCGGCCTCGCGCAGAACAGCAGTTCCGCGTGGATTGATTCGGTTGCCGTGTCTTCGTTTGAGACTTGGTCGAATGAGACGATACGGTTCCGCGTTCCGCTCAATGCGCCTGCGGGCGATGTAACCGTTGTGACGTCTGAAGGCACTAGCAATGCCGTCCGCTTGGAAATCGCCAGCCCGTACTTGGCGCAACTTTTGCCACCGCAAATACAGGCCGGCGAGTACTTGACGCTGACCGGAGGCAACTTTGGTTCCGAGCGCGGCACGGGATACGTGTTGTTTAATCCCAATGTGCAAGCCGAGGCCGACGATTATGCGGTTTGGTCTAACGGCGTCATCGTCGTCCGGGTTCCATCGCAGGCCCGCAGTGGTGGGGTACGGGTTTTTACCGCCGATGGGGTCACTGGGGCCGCGCAAGTGGAGATTGGCAGCGAATGGATAGAGCCGCTGCCGAGCAGCGGAATTTTCGGCTACAGTCCGCCTGCGGTTAGCAAAAATCCCAAAAGCGTCAAATTCGGTTTTGAGGGCATCAATCGCGATGTCCTGTGTGAATTTTCGACCAAGGAAATAGGCGACAACGAGGTCGTCATTTTCCTCAACGAACAGAGGTATGCAGAGCTGATAGCTGGGGAGGACTGGCGGACTTGGTATCTCGTCCTCGATGAGACATACCTCCAGTCTGGGCAAAATGTCATCGAGTTTCGCAATATCATCAACCAAGACCGCGCCGCAACCTTCGTCCGCTGGCAGTTGAAGGACGTGGCGTTGTGGAAGCCGTTTAGTGCCAAGCTCGCCGCGGGGACGAGGCTTTTGTCCAAGTTGCCGGATGGCTTGGGCGATCCTTTTCCTATGCCGTTCAATGCGGAAGTTACCATTCCCTTTGCTCTGGCCGAGGCCGGTCCTGTGCGGCTTGCCGTCTATAATTTGATGGGGCAGCAGGTTCGCGTGTTAGCCGATGATTGGGTGGAAGCTGGCACGCATCGCGTGCGTTGGGATGGTCGCACGGCTGCGGGTGCGGAGGCGGCTTCGGGGGTTTATTGGGCTGTGTTGCAAGCTAGCGGTGTCGTCCAAACGGCCAAGTTGGCGTTGATTCGTTGAGCTTCTTAAAAGGGATTTTCCGCCGCTAAAATCTGTTTGTTGGAGACTTGGGTTGACAACGTGCAATCGCTTTATGTTAAACTAGAGAGACGATTTGCTGAACGATTCTTGAATCTCCCAATAGTCCTAAAGAGGAGATAATCATGTTCAACGAAGAAAAGGCCACTGAACTGGCTGCCTGCATGTTGTCATGGGGCGGCTCGATGAAGTTTATCAAGCTGCTCAAACTCATCTACCTAGCTGATCGCGAGGCGTTGGACCGGGAAGGACATAGCATCTCCACGGATCGCTGGGTTTCGATGAAGCACGGCCCGGTGCCCATTCAGACGTACAATCTGATACACCAAGAAGACGACCCCGATCGCCATCCTGTGTGGAATCAGTATATCGAGAATCAAGCAGATTACTGCATTGGCTTGAAGAAAGAGGTGGGAATAAACCACCTATCTGAAGCGGAACGGGCGATCGCTGAGAATGTCTGGAAGCGATACGGCCATCTGCCCCCTTGGGGTTCCAATGGTCTCGTCGAGCTTACTCACCGCCTCCCCGAGTGGGAAAATCCCGAAGAAAATCCGCACGGTCCCCAAGCGACTCCCATCCCTGCCCGACGCATCTTGCTCGCCTTGAAGAAAAGCGACGAAGAAATCCAAGCCATCTTGGCTCTGGAACAGACGGACGCTTGGCTGGATAGGATCTTGGCGTGATACGGGCTGGCACCGTCGTTCAGTCGAAAGTCGAACCCTACCACCACTTTATCGTTCTGACCAATCCCAACGCTGCTGGCGAAGTCCTCTTTGTCACCTGTTCAGATGCACGTCATTTTCCGTTTGAGCCTGTGCGCTTACACGAGGGCGATCACCCGTTTGTAGTTAAAGAGACAGCTTTAGTTCTCAAAAGAACGCGCCGAGTAGCTGCCACAAAAATCGCCAGCAATGTCCCACTTCATTTCGCACAGCGATCTCCGCTAGACGCTGCTGTGCTCCGACGCCTGCAAGCCGAGGCCAAAGCGTCGGATCGCCTGCCGCCTGCTTGGATAGAAGATTTGCCGTAGCGGCGTCGATTCGCTGAACGTTGATTGGCCCTTGACGCCTCGTTTTGAAGGCGTATTATAAGCCGCTTGCAAACTCGCGTTGGTCGGCGTCAAGGAGCGTCTAAAGGCACGGAGTTGAGGTTTTTCGAGGGAGTGGGACGCCCTTGTATTGGCCGAGTAGTCGCATCCCGAGGGAGCACTCGCCGCAGGCGAGACGCCTCCGCTCCCAGACCTACCCGCTAGATACATTTATCTCTAAAGCATGGATCAATGATGAAATCCATCAGTCGCTGTAGAATTACGACTGCCCTTTTCTTGGGCGTCCTTGGCTACGTACCCCTCTGGGGACAGAACATAGATTTCACACCTGACAGGCCCGATGGCCCTGCCAAGATACAGAGTTCGTTGTGGGAGTTGGCAATACCGGGAGCGGCCAAGCCGACTCGCGATTTACAGGATACTGTCGTCGTCATCTTGGTTCCACATCTGGGCCAAGCGTCGGCTTCGATTGATACGTCGTCGTTGGCTGCACTTGGCGGGCGGGTTATGGCGCAGTCCAAGAGTCTTATGCGGGTTGCAGTCCCGGCGTCGTCGTTGCTAGCGGTCTCGGAACTACCGGGGGTTCGTTTTGTTCGTAGGCCGTATCGGCCGCACGCGCAACAGGAGACTTGGAGCGAAGGCGGGTGGTCCATCAAAGCGTATGATAATGCGTATGATAATCACTACGTGAGAGGACAAGGAGTCAAAGTGGCCATTATCGACGGCGGATTTAAGGGGGCGAAAGAACTGTCTGGAGACATGCCAGCTCGTTGGTGGTATCACGACTATACGGGCGAGGGGATATATGCTGGTGATAGCGTCCACGGCACGGCGTGTGCCGAGATTATCCATGATGTTGCCCCGGAAGCTGAACTATATCTCTATAAGACGGGAGATATGGTTGACTTTGAAAACGCCAAAGACCGCTGCATACGAAACGGTATTGACATTATCAATTATTCCTCTGGCTGGTTTGGAACAGGCATTGGCGACGGGAGAGGAATAGCCTGCGACATTGTAAATGACGCTGCCGATAATGGCATTCTCTGGGTAAGTTCAGCGGGCAATAATGCAAAGAGCCATTACGACGGGTTCTGGTCTGATAGCGATGATGACGGTTGGCAAAATTTTAGCGGTGAAGACGAGGTGCTAGCGTTTGAAGCTGAGGAAGGGGATGAGATAAGTATTTTCTTGACGTGGAATGATTGGCCTAGCTCCCGTGAGAACTACGATTTGTACCTCGATTTTGTAAATTCCTCCGGCGATCTTGAAACCGTCGCCGAAAGCACCGATCGTCAAAATATCTCCGGTGGCGAACCTGTAGAATCAATCGAATACAAGGTAGAAAGATCGGGAGAATATGGAGTTTCTATTCGCAGTGAGGACGCCCGGCCTCGGAGGCTGAAAATATGGTCACTCAATCACGATTTTGAGGAGTATTCGGTCGCGGAGAATAGCATCGGAAGTCCTGCGGACGCCAGAGGAGCCATGAGTGTCGGGGCGGTCCATTACGACTACTACGACCTAGGTCGGGTTGCAGATTACAGCTCCCGAGGGCCCACCACAGATGGCCGTTTCAAACCCGAACTCGTCGCGCCTAGTGGAGTATCGACGGTTTCTTATGGGGAGTCGGAGTTTTTTTACGGTTATACCGGGACTTCCGCCGCTGCGCCCCACGTCGCCGGTGCGGCGGCCCTAATCAAGTCAGCTAATCCCTCGTACTCACGCACTCAATTGTGGGATGCACTTGTCGATGCAACAGTTGACATAGGACCCCGGGGTAGGGACAACGATAGCGGATACGGCAAGCTCGTGTTGCCGATTATGCAAGTTTCCGCAAATACCTCTCCTCGGATCAGCAGCATCTCTCCACGGACCGGAAGGACGCATACGGTTGTTACCGTAAGTGGGAGTAATTTCGGCTCGTCGCGAGGGAGCAGTACCGTGCGGATTGGTTCGGTCGTGATCCCTTCTTCTGCGTTGGCTAGTTGGTCGAATACCCAAATCAGGTTTCGCATTCCCCTCAATACACCCCCCGGCAACCTGACCGTTAGAACGTCCCAAGGCACCAGTAATTCCATCCGCCTACAAATAACGAGTCCGTATCTGACAGGAATCTCTCCCACGCGAGCCCAAACAGGGGATCGTCTGACGCTAACGGGCGGTAATTTTGGTACTAGGCGCGGCACTGGATACGTTTTTTTTGCTTCTAATGTACGGCCTTCTGCTGCGGACTATGTGAGTTGGTCCAACAGCAGAATTGTCGTCAAGGTTCCGGCTAGGGCGCGAAGTGGCAATGTGCAGGTTACTACTTCGAATGGGACGTCGGGGACGAAGCGGCTTGTAATCGAAAGCGCGTCTCCTCGCATCACGTCTGTTTCTCCTCGCCGAGTGCAGTACAATCAGGGCGTGACCGTCACCGGCAGCAACTTCGGCTCGTCGCGGGGAAATAGTACCGTGCGGATTGGTTCGGTTGCGATTCCTTCCTCTTCGTTGGCTAGTTGGTCGAATACCCGCATCCGGTTTCGCGTTCCCACGAATGTGCGCTCTGGCAATGTCACAGTTCGCACCTCGGCAGGAACGAGCAACGCTATCCTCTTGGAGATAATAAGCCCCTACTTGGCCAGTGTTTCGCCGAGCAGAGTCAAGATAGGGGACCGTCTGACGTTGATCGGAGCCAATTTCAGGAGCAGCCGGGGGGCAGTTACGTCCGCTTTGCGCCCAATGTCCGGCCATCGTCTGGCGATTACGTGACTTGGAGCGATAGCCGAATCGTGGTTAGGGTTCCGGCGGGGGCGCAAAGTGGAGACGTGAAGATCGTCGCTACCGGGTCTCTGTCTTCCGGGACTAAGCGCATTATTGTTGAAGGCGATGAAGGCGACGTGGTGGAGTCACTGCCGAGTAGAGGACTTTTCGGCTACAGCCCGCCTGCGGTTACCAAAAATCCCAAAAGCGTCAAGTTCGGCTTCGGGGGGGCTAGTCGCGATCTCGCGTGTAATTTTTCGGTAAAGGAAATAAGCGACGGCGAAATCGATATTTTTCTTAACGAACAATCTTACGCCTATATTCCAGCGAGCGAGAATTGGACGCATTGGTATCTCATCTTAGACCGCGCAGACCTGCGTTCTGGCACAAACATTATCGAGTTCCGCAATACCTTCAACCAAAACCGCACCTCATCTTTCGCTCGCTGGCAGTTGAAGGATGTGTGGGTGGGGGAACCACCTAGTGCCAAGCCCGTCGCCGGGGTGCAGCTCTTGTCCAAGTTGTCGGATGGATTAGTATCCGGCCTAGGCGATCCCTTTCCCACGCCGTTCAACGCCGAAGTGACCATCCCCTTTGCCTTAGCTGAGGCCGGTCCTGTGCGGCTTGCCGTCTATAATTTGATGGGGCAGCAGGTTCGCGTGTCAGCCGATGGGTGGTTGGCTGCCGGCGCGCATCGCGTGCGTTGGGATGGTCGCACGGATATGGGGGTTGAAGCGGCTTCGGGGGTTTATTGGGCCGTGCTGTACGCGGGCGAGATCGTGCAAACGGCGAAGTTGGCGTTGATTCGCTAAGTATATTAAAAGCCGACGTTACGCCCCGGTCCTGATATACACGCCTTGCGGCGGCTTGGCTTGAGGGCACTCTTCTCTTGCCAGAACGGCCAGACGCCCTACCGCCGAACTTTTGTCGCTCACTACCCATCCTTGTACCCTTTCCGCTACACTCCAACTCCTCCTATTCTCGCCGCCCCTCTGAGCCACCGCCTTGGCACGAATATTGCCCGTTGCGGATACTACCCCACCCGCAACCCAAGGCAGGGCGCATGGCCGAATTCGACACCATCGCCAAACATTTCATCCAAACCTATCCCCACGACTTCGCCCGCTTCGCCCTCCAGCGCGACGATATCGAAGCCGTCCAAGTAATAGAGAGCGAGCAGTTCACCGTCGAAACCCGCCGCACCGACAGCCTCCTCCACGTATGCATCAACGGCGAGAACGCCTTAGTCCACCACGAATTTCAAACCACCGACCACCCGGCCATGCCCCGCCGCATGGCCGACTACATCGGTCGCCTTACCAACCACCATGGCCTGCCGGTGTTCGCCCATGTCATCTACCTGCGCCCCAACGCCGGACGACGCGATCCGGGCTACTACCTGCAAGAGCATCCCGGCTACCAAATCCTCGTTCAGTACAAGGTGATCCGCCTGAGCCAACTGGCCGGTCAAGCTGTGCTAGATGGTGCGTTTGTGGGCTTGCTGCCGTTTGCGCCGTTGATGCAGCCGCCAGCCGGTCAGACCGAGGAGGCGTGGTTAGAGCAGTGCGTGGCACGGGCGACAGCGCTGCCGCTGGAGGGGTCGGTCAAGGCCGATTTTCTTGCGGGACTGGCGATTTTGAGCGGGTTGGTGTATAATCCTCAGACGATCACGGCCATTGTTTCCAAGGAGCATCTCATGAACCTCATGCGCGAATCCTCATTTGCCCAGTACCTCGCCGAAACAATCCGTGAGGAAATCGTTGAGGAAGTCACCAAGCAAGGCATTGAGCAAGGCATTGAGCAAGGCATTGAGCAAGGCATTGAGCAAGGCATTGAGCAAGGAAGCCGCGAACGCGCCATCGAAGCTCTGCTCGATGTGCTGGAAATCCGCTTTGGGCTGGTGGCGTCGAATCCATTGGCCACCCGCATTGGGGGCATCGGAGATGTGCAGCGCCTCAAGCAGTTACATCGGGCGGCCATACAGGTTCCGAGCCTCCAAGCCTTTAGACATTTGTTAGATGCCGACGACTAAAGGCACTGCGTACGTGCAGTCCAAACGGCCAAATTGGCGTTGATTCGCTGAGCGTTGTCCAGTCCTTGACAGTGCAAAGACTCGCCTTTACTTTCTGCCCGTTATGAAATTTTCGCCTCACATTCGTCGCTGGTGGCGCGCTTGGTATTCACCGAGTAGGGAGAAAGGTGCGTCCATCCGCTAGACTGCGACGAGATGAATTTTCAATCCAACGCGGACGCCCTCGGGTGTCCGCGTTTTTTTGTACTTGGAGAACGATATGACCATTCACACGGAAACTTTTCGCACGGCTGGCGGCGTCGAAGTCAAGCGCCAGACCGAGGAATTGCCCATAGAAAGGCCGCTAGCATCTCTGCTCGAACGGCTCAATACCCACCGGGGGGCCGTCTTTGCCAGCGGCTACGAGTATCCGGGGCGCTATAGCCGCTGGGACATTGGTTTCGTCGATCCGCCGTTGGAGTTGGTAGCGCGTCAGCGAGCCTTTGCCTTCCGGGCGCTCAACGCGCGTGGCGAGATGTTGCTGGAGATCTTTCGCGGCAGCCTCGCCAAGCACGAGCATGTGATGGAGCTGGAGCTAACCGATGGCCAGCTCAAAGGCGCAGTGGCGCAGATGCCCGAGTACTTCCCCGAAGAGGAGCGCTCCAAGCAGCCGACGATCTTCAGCGTCCTGCGCGCCCTAGTGGCGCAGATGCGAGCCGAAGGCGAAAATCACTTGGGCTTTTACGGGGCGCTGGGCTACGACTTGGTACTCCAGTTTGAGCCTCTCCAACTGCGCCACCCGCGCCGCGAGGACCGGCCCGATCTGCATCTCTTTTTGCCAGACGAATTGGTAGTAATAGATCACCGCAAGGAGCAGGCGCGGCGTTATTGCTATGAGTTTGCCGCCGACGGGTTATCAACCGAGGGCATGGAGCGCGGCACGGACACCGTGCCCTATGTGCGCGGCACAGCGTCCGAAATTGCGTGCGACCACGCCCCTGGGGAATACGCCGACAAGGTGCGCGAGGTCATCGCCGGTACCGAGCGCGGCGACTTCTTTGAGGTGACGCCGAGCCAAGTGCCCGCACACTCTCTTTGAGAATATCCGTCGCAATAGCCCCAGCCCCTATGAGTTTTTCATCAACCTTGGCGACGAATATCTGATCGGCGCTTCGCCCGAGATGTTCGTGCGGGTCAACGGGTCATTCGTCGAGACTTGTCCGATTGCCGGGACCATCGGCCGCGGCAAAACCGTGATGGAGGACGCCGAGCAGATCCGCGACTTGCTCAACTCAAAAAAGGACGAGGCCGAACTGAACATGTGTACGGACGTCGATCGCAATGACAAGGCGAGGATTTGCAAGGAAGGCTCGGTGCGGGTGGTCGGGCGGCGGATGATTGAAAGGTATTCGAAGGTCTTTCACACGGTGGACCAAGTAGTAGGCGAGCTGAAGGACGACTGCGACGGATTCGACGCCCTGCTTTCGCATATGTGGGCAGTGACGCTTACCGGTGCGCCCAAACCAGCGGCCATGCAGAAGATCGAGGAACTGGAAAACTCGGCGCGGCGCTGGTACGGAGGCTGCGTCGGCATGTTGCTCTTCAGCGGCGAGATCAACACTGGGATCACTATCCGCACTGTACACTTGGAGGATGGCATTGCCAAAGTGCGGGCCGGGGCGACTCTACTCTGCGATTCGGATCCCGACGCCGAGGAGCGCGAGACGCGAGCCAAGGCCGAGACCTTTATCAATGCGGTGATCGGCGCGGATGACGCCGAGGATAAGGTCACTCAAATTGCGACTTCGGGGCAGGGCAAGCGGGTGCTTTTCGTCGATAACCGCGACTCCTTCGTGCATACGCTCGGCGATTACGTGCGGCAGACGGGAGCGGAGGTGGTGACGGTGCGCGCTGCGAGATCGCGCGACGGCAGCGGTGCGCGGGGCCTGCGCGATCCCCAGCGCGTCTTCGCCGACTTTGATCCTGATTTGGTCTTCGTCTCGCCGGGTCCAGGTACGCCCGAGGAGTTCGGAGTGCCGGAGCTAGTCAACGAGTGCGTGCGGCGCAAGCTACCGGTTTTTGGCGTGTGTCTCGGATTGCAGGGCATCGTCGAGGGGCTCGGCGGCGAGCTAGGGGTGCTTTCCTACCCGATGCACGGCAAGGAATCGACGATCCGCTGCACGCCGGAAGGGATTTTCGACGGGTTCCCCACGGAATTTGTCGCCGGCCGCTATCACTCGCTCTACGCCGTGCCGGAGAAGCTGCCCGAGTGCTTGCGGGTTTTGGCTCAGACCGACGACGGAGTCATCATGGCCGTGGAACATCGCGAGTTGCCGATAGCAGCGGTGCAGTTTCACCCGGAGTCGATCTTGACGCTCAAGGACGATTTAGGCTTGCGGCTGATTGCCCAAGTAATAGGGAAACTAGCGCGATGAAGCCATGCTGCTGATACTTGATAACTACGACTCCTTTACCTACAATTTGGTGCATTATTTAGAGGAATTAGGGGCGACGGTCGCCGAGGCGGTTGCGCTCGCGCCCGAGCGCGTCGTTATCTCGCCTGGTCCTGGCGACCCAGATCAAGCTGGAATTTCGTGTGCGCTCGTTGAGCGGTTGGCTGGTGTGATTCCCATTTTAGGCGTGTGCTTGGGGCATCAAGTCATTGCCCAAGTTTGCGGTGGGCGCGTCGTGCGGGCCGACGAGATAGTCCACGGCCGCGCGACGCCAGTGCAACACGATGGCCGCACGCTATTCGCCGGTCTGCAAAATCCCTTCGTCGCTACTCGCTATCACTCGCTGGCAGTCGAGCGAGCGAGTTTGCCCGAATGCCTGCAAGTATCGGCTACGAGCGAGGACGGAATGATTATGGGAATTCGGCATTGGCGATGGCCCCTCGAAGGGGTGCAGTTCCATCCTGAGTCGATTTTGACCATAGAAGGCAAACAACTGTTGGCTAATTTTCTTTGCTTATGAGGAGCGCAAGCATGATACAAGAAGCTATAAGAGACCTGATCGCTGGAACGGACTTGGGCCGCGCTAGAACGCGGGCGGTGATGGACCAGATTATGAGCGGCCAAGCTACGGACGCTCAGATTGGCGCGTTTCTCGTCGCCCTGCGGATTAAAGGCGAGACTATTGACGAGATCGTCGGCTGCGCCGAAGTCATGCGCGAGAAAGCCACGCCGATAGTGACGGTGCGTCCCGATCTCATCGACACCTGCGGCACTGGCGGCGATGCTTCGGGGACCTTCAATATCTCTACGACGGTAGCTTTTGTCGCTTGCGGTGCCGGTTTATCAGTGGCCAAGCACGGCAATCGCTCCATATCGAGTCAGTGCGGCTCGGCGGATGTGCTGGCCGCGCTAGGGGTCAATGTCGAAGCCTCGCCGGAAAAGGTCGGTGAGTGCATCGACAAAGTCGGCATTGGTTTCCTCTTCGCGATAGCCTTACATGGGGCGATGAAACACGCCATCGGCCCGCGCAGGGAGTTAGCTACCCGCACGGTTTTTAACATCTTGGGGCCGCTGACCAGCTCGGCGTATTCGACGGCGCGTTGACCGAGGCGCTCGCCGGAGTGCTGCGCGAGTTGGGATCAGAGCGGGCCTTGGTGGTACACGGCTCGGACGGGCTGGACGAGATCACGCTGACGGGGCAGACGCAGGTCAGTGAGCTTAGAGACGGGCAGGTCAGTACGCGTCAGATCCACCCGGGAGATTTTGGTTTGCAGACAGTCTCAGCCGAGGCGCTCAAAGGCGGCGACGCGGACTACAATGCGCGCATCCTACGCGGGGTACTCGACGGCGAGGAAGGGCCGCAGCGCGATGTGGTGTTGCTCAACGCGGCGGCGGCGATAGTCGTTGGCGGGCTGGCCGAGGATATAACCGCTGGTCTCGAAGTGGCCCGAAAGTCCATCGACTCGGGCAAGGCGCGTCAAGCCCTAGATCGGCTGGTCGAGGTAAGCAATTCCTGAACATGGCAGATATACTAAGCGAAATAGCCGCGTATAAGCGCGAGTTCGTCGCCGACCGCAAGCGCGAGCGGAGTTTGGCCGATGTGCGGTCGCAGGCTCGCGATACGCCGGTACCCACCGATTTCATGGGTGCGTTGGCTGCGGATGGGACCGCGCTGATCGCCGAAATAAAAAAAGCCTCGCCGTCCAAGGGCGTCATCCGCGCCGACTTCGACCCAGAGTGGATCGCCGATGCGTATGCTGCCAACGGTGCGCGCTGTCTTTCGGTATTGACAGACGAGGCGTATTTTCAGGGGTGCGATGATTATGTGCAGATGGCTAAAGCGGTTGCGGGCTTGCCGGTGTTGCGCAAGGACTTCACCATTGACGAATACCAGCTCTACGAAGCCCGTGTCATCGGTGCCGACGCCATTTTGCTGATCGTGGCGCTGATGGATTCTAGCCAGCTCGACGACTACCTCGGCTTAGCCACCGAGCTGGAATTAGACGCGCTAGTCGAAGTTCACGATAGAGAAGAACTGGCGCGCGCCAAAGCGGCCGGTGCTCGGCTCATCGGCGTCAACAACCGCGATCTGCGGACCTTTGAGACAGCCTTGGATACTACCTTCGCGCTTGTGAATCAGATGCCGGAGGGGGCGGTCGTCGTCAGCGAGAGCGGGATTGGGGATCGCGGCGATGTTGAGCGGCTTGAGGCTGCGGGCGTCAATGCGATCTTGGTCGGTGAATCCCTGATGCGCGAAGACGATATCGGGGCTAAAGTGAGGGAGTTACTAGGCGAGTGAAAAAACGAGTATTTTCGGGTATTCAGCCTTCAGGTCACATCCACCTCGGCAACTACATCGGGGCCGTCCGCAATTGGCTGGTCAACCTAGCGGACCGCGACAATATCTTCTGCGTGGTTGATCAGCACGCGATCACCGTGCCGTACGACCCGGAGGCTTTGCATAGTGGCACGCGCGAGGCCGTGGCTTTGTACATCGCCTGTGGCCTCGATCCGCAAAAGTGCCGTCTCTTCGTGCAGTCGCACATCCCGGAGCACACCGAGTTGGCTTGGCTGTTGACCTGCATCACGCCGATGGGCTGGTTGGAGCGGATGACCCAATTTAAGGATCGGGTGGGTGCGCGGCGCGAGCGCGTCGGCACGGGGCTGTTCGTCTATCCGACGTTGATGGCCGCCGATATCCTGCTCTACCAAGCGCACGAGGTGCCTGTCGGCGACGACCAAAAACAGCACGTGGAACTGACGCGCGACATTGCCGAGCGCTTCAATCGCCGCCGGTCATTCCGCAAGTCGGTGCGCGGATCATGGGGCTGGACGATCCAACCGCGAAAATGTCCAAGTCGGCCGAGGGCCAGTACCACAGCGTCGGCCTGCTCGACGACCCGGATAAGGTGCGCAAGACGATTATGCGGGCGGTGACGGATTCGCAGCAGGGCATTGTTTTCGACCCGAGCCGTCCCGGACTGTTCAACCTCCTGACAATTTATCAGGCGTTGACCGGTCTGGGGAACGCCGAGATTGAGGCGCATTTTGCTGGCAAGGGGTACGGTGATTTAAAAAAGGAATTGGTCGAAGTAGTCATCGCCGAGATCGAGCCAATCCAGGCCCGCTATCGGGAACTGACGGCGGATCACACCTATATCGACGAAGTACTCGCCGAGAGTGTCGAGAAACTGCGTCCAATCGTTGACGCGACCATGGACGCGGTCCGTCGGGCCATGGGACATCGGTAAGGGAGCAACTATGGATCTGAGTGACTGGCGCGAACGCATAGATGGTATCGACAGGCAAATGATCGATCTACTCAACGAGCGCATGCACTGTGCGCAAGAGGTTGGGCGGATTAAAAAGGCCGCGGGAAAACCAATACGCGATCCCGAGCGCGAGCGCGATGTGATCGCCAAGACCAAAGCCTACAACCAAGGACTCCAAGGGCCGGTTAAAGACGAGGCCCTAGAGAAGCTCTACTGGCTACTCATCGAACTGACTAC
>JAGWBY010000043.1:0-19386 GCA_021295675.1 Candidatus Latescibacterota bacterium
ATCTTCACTAGCTGCTCCTATTGGACTGCTACTAAAACGCATCCCCGTGCTCGGCACAAACCGACAGTCTGCGCCTGCTCTTTAGAGCTGGTTTCGGCTCCACGCTCGTGCGCTTGACCCGGTTTTCTTCCCTTATGTCGGAATCACCATGCCCCTACACTGCGGCCTTCAGTCCGGCTGTCGCCAATGGCTTCGAGCACGCCGCTATCGGGGTAGATGCGGATCAGGCTGAAATTGCCTGCCCAGCCGCCGACCTGTACTGGCTGTCCCCGGGCCGCTAAGCCGCGCACGACCTCTGCAGGCGTGCCCTCCTCAATGGCCAGCCGCGCTTCCTTTGACCTGAGCTTGGGCCCGTGATAACGCCAGCGGGGCTCGGCCGCGGCCGCGGCCGCGGTCATGTTGCCATCAATTATATTGGTGATGACCTGCAAGTTCCACTGCACCTGCCCGTAATCGCCCGGGGTACCGCCCACCAAGATAGGCTCGCCGGCCTCGACCAAGATGAAGCTGTTGAGAGTAAACAGGGGCCTCTTGCCACCGGCCAGCACATTTGGGCTGTGCGGGTCCAAGCTGAAATCGGTCATCCGGTTGTTCATGAATATCCCCGTACCTTCGGGTATGACCGCGGCCCCGAAGCCGTTCCACAAACTCTGCACCACCGAGACTAAATTGCCCTCTCCGTCCGCCACTACATAGGTCGTGGTATCGCCGCCGCGTTTTTTGGGCTGACCCGCGGGAATTTCGCCCAAGGTGCTGCGCATAGATATATCTGCGCGTCGTTTTTGGGCGTACCCCTTGGACAACAGACGCCCTATGGGTACATCGACAAAATCCGGGTCGCCAGCAAAGGCGTAGCGGTCGGCAAAGGCCAACTTCATGGATTCCACCAAGACGTGTATCCCATCGACCGAACGCGGCCCCATTTGCGGCAGATCAAAGCCCTCGGCAATGTTGAGGGCTTCGAGAAGCAGAAAACCCTGAGACACCAGCGGCTGTTCGTACACAGTGTAACCGCGGTACGTGGTTGCGATCGGTTCCATGAGGCGGGCCGGGTACTCCTCGAAATCTTCCTCGGTGAAGTAGCCATCGCCGCGCTGCGATTGGGCCAGGATCGCCGCGGCGATTTCCCCGCGATAAAAGCTATCTCTCCCCCCTGCGGCTAAGTGGCGCAGGGTTCTCGCCAAGTCGGGTTGGCTGAAGGAAGCGCCGGGCCCCGGCGGCTGGCCCCCAGCGCCGGCCAAAAAGCTCGCTACTGATCTGGGGAAGGCCGACTCGAACCCGGCATAGCTCTTCACTCTCCGGGCAAACCAGGGCGTCACCGGCATCCGCTCGGCCAACTCAATGGCCGGCTGCAGCACTTGGCGCAGCGACATGGTGCCGTATTCCTCGAGCATCAATGCATAGGCATCGATTTCTCCCGGCACCAAGGCCGCCGCCATCCCGCGCTGTGGCACGCCTTCCGGCACAAAGTCCTCCAACTTGGCCTTTCTGGGGGCCGGACCGGTTCCGTTGATGGCCATCACTTTGCCGCTCGCAGCGTGGTAGAGCATGATGAGGGCATGGCCGCCCAAATGGCTGTTGTCCGGCTCTACCACGTTTATGGCCGCGCCCACCGCCACCGCTGCATCAAAGGCATTGCCGCCCTCCTGGAGCACCCTCATGCCAGCATTCACGGCGAGTGGATCATTGGCTACCACGGCTCCCCTAGTGCCAAAGGCCAGGTGGGGGTCGCGGCCTTCACAGACCTGGGGTGCGACGGACAGGCCGACGCACAGCCAGAGCAGGGCCAGCAGGTCCGGTGTTGCATTTCGCAGGTTCCACTCCCGGTTCATTCTCCACTCCTAATTTTCAGTTTTTTCCAGCCAGCTCATTGCCTTCAACACTTGGTCGAATACCTGGACATTGGCGCTGTACTTCTCCCTGAGCGCGTGGACGAATGCCACCCGTATACTGTCCTTCTGCGCGCTCTCCAGCATCAGCTTGGCACGGAGCTTTTGCTTTTTGTCCCAGGCCAGTTGCTTTCTCTGCCTAGAGAGAACCTTGAACACAGAATAGCCTTCCTCGACCTGTATCGGTCCCACCAGTTCCCCAATCGGGGCCTCCCTAGCGCGGCGAGCCAGTTCACCAAATCTGATGCTTTCGATACTGTGGAAGTGGAACACGCCACCCTTTCCCTGGCTTGTCTGGCGCTTTGTGTACTGGTCCGCTAGTTCGCTCATTTTCTCTCCGGCATGGATCCGCGCTTTCAACTCCAGTGCCAGTTCCGCCTCGGCGACGAGGATTTCCTGTACTGTGATTTCCTCCGCCGTCCGGAACCACTCCGGGTGCGTTTCGTAGAATTGCCGCGCCTCCTCGTCATCTATAGTACGCGTAGTACGCGCTCGCGACAGCTCTTTGGCCAGCATGATTTCGACCAGTTTCTCTTCACTGCGCCCCCGCAACTCGGCTGCGATCGCACTCACCATCCCCTTGGTCTCGGCCTCCTGCAGGATCAATAGCTGGGGGACGACATGGCTCTCCAGCAATTGTGCGACTCTAGCACTGTCCGCGGCCCCTCCGAGATTGCCCTTGGCCACCCCTAGCTCAACACAGGCCTGTCTCACGGTCAGGGTATCTTTTCCTATCCTCAACACCCCCGCATCGCCCTGCGCGCCTTCTCTACAACTGCCGGCAGCGTCGTAGCACAGAGCATTCCAGCCCTCTGTAATAGGCTCTACATCGAATTTTTCGCGCAAACTGTCCGCCAGGGTGTGGAAGACCTCCCTCATCCTTTTGGCATAGAGTTCCGCGTACACATCATCCCGCACCGCGGAAAAGTCTGCTCGTCTAGTATCGACTGCCTGGTACACCCCGTACTTGCCACCCAGCTCAAATACATCGGAGACCTCGAATTTGTCCAGTGCGCCGGCCAACCACCTCACCTCAGGGTGCATCCTGTATTTGACGATGTAGTCCCTATTGTAGTGGCACTCTCCACCCTCCAGTTTGCCTGCGCCTAGCTCATTTCCGCCGGTGCAATCCTCCCACTTGAATTCGCCTTTGTACAACTCCTCCCGGTAGCTTTGCGCCTCGCTTCGCGCGGCGAAGAGGAGCACGCCCAACTGCACGGCCCTGTCGCACTGAGTACTCTCGCAGTAGCGATGCAACTCCGCGTCGCCAATTTCCAGCGCTGGCCCCGCACTGGCCTCCACCACCTTTCGAATCGCCGGATTATGCACGGTCTGCCGGTGCCACCTCAGGTAGTCCAGATCGTCCTCTAGGTTTCTGGCGCGGGCCTCGTGCACCAGTAACTTCCTGTCGATCAGAGGCTGGAGGTATTCGCGCGGCCGATCCCCGTCTGCTCCGGAGCCCCTCAGCTCCTCCGGCAGGTTGTGCATGTAGTTCCGCACCTGCTCCGCAGTAATCGGCTCCTCGAAAACCCTCGCCGCCACGTTCTCCTGAGGCATATTGCGGCTGCGCAACATGAACCTGTACAAGACCATTTACTCCAAACCGGCAAAGATGCGCACGAACGCCAGTGCATTGGCCTTGCGCCTGCCGTCTTTGAACTCCACGCCCTGCCGCATGCCCACCTCGGAGGTCAAGCGGTAGCCTTGATAGTCGGATACAGAGGTGAATTGCACTACGTAATTGAAGGCGCTCAGATCATCATCCTCTTTGCCAAAGTCCTGAAATATCAGATACTCCATGCCGGCTTCAATGCGGCTATTATCCAGCGCGGGCACCCTTGCGAGCATGGATACAATTTCCTGTAGCTCATGCCGTTCTCGCGCGCCTTTTTTGAATCCGGTATCGTACAAATACATGCTCTTGATCCTAGGCTCGACGGCCAGACCGTCGCCGATAGGTAGGGTGTAATTCGCCCGGCTGACCACTCCGAGAAAGGTCGAACGGTCCTGCAGATCTGCGAATTCTCTCCTCTGGTTGTAGACCTCGTACTTGAGCCGATTCTGCAGACGGAATCCCGGAATCACATTGTAGTCGTTTTCCAGGTACAGGGTATTGACAAAGGTATCCCTCGCTGCCAATGGGTCATCAAATGGAACCAGTGATTCTTGGGCATTCGGCTCCTGGACCCACTGCAGCAGGTCGTCCCGGATATCGTCTTCGACCCACCGGGCCATGTCAAATACGCGTACCTCGCCCCATTGGGGCAGGTCTTTTTGGTAGATAAACATGGCATAAGAACTGACGGCATTTCTGGCGGACGAGATGGTGTTGATATCGGCGCGTCCCAGCCACAACCTGCCCGAAGGCAGAATCTCGATGGACCAATTTACATTGAAGCCCTGGCGATCCACCTTATAGGGATAATCGGGCAATTCGTCGTCTTCAAAGCGGTCGACTACGGTATTGTTGTTCATATCCATGCCAAAGAGAAAATCCGGCGGGTCTACCCCGTGTCGCAAAAAAGGCTCCACGTAATCCGGCTGGAAATTCCGATTCTGATTGAAATCCGAGACGAAATCGTTGTTCTCGTCGAGGCCCGGGAAAATGCCACGACCCAAATCCCGGTCATTGCCCGCTCTCTGATTCACGGACCTTCGGCGCCAGTCGGGGAACCTGTCCTGGTCGTCGTTGTCGTCGACGAACTCGAAGACTGCTGTACTGGCGTCATCGAAGAACAGCTCCCCCCGGTCATTTACCAAAAAGGCGCTGGTCGAATAGCGATCACCGAGGCTGTAGACCTCACCGTAGGCCGACCAGGGAAAGGTATTGTACTCGGCGATCAGGAAGAAGGCTTCAGATTTGTCCGTTGCCAGCTCGTGCTCTGTGGGCCCGATCTCGGGGTCGGGATTCGGAAATCTCCTGTGTCGCCGGTTGAAGGCGGTTTCTCCCTGCAATCTGAAGCCCCCCAGATTCACCAAGTCCAGGGTTGCGCCGAACACTTCGTTGCCCGTCGGAAGTCCGTATTCAAAGGTCACGACCCGCATATTGGTGCCATCGCGCACATTCCCCTTGGCCCGTGCCACCTGGAGAAAGATCGGATCCCCTCTTCGATTCAACTGCACATTGGAACTGACCGCGACCCTGTAGTCGTTGGCCAGCACCAGCTCGAATTCGACCTTTCTGAACGAGATGATGTCCACGACCTGATCTTCGTCGTCGAAGTAAGTGAATTGACTCAAGTCGTATATGAGCAGGATCTGCTCTCCACCGCTGGCCTCCAGCCTTCCGGACCGCCTAGTCCCGCCGCGGATGAGCGGCGCAATGTCCGCCCTGCGGCCATCGATGATGATCTGCTCTGAAATCAGCACGCCGCCGCCGATGCTGTCCTCCGGCGAGTCGTCCGCTATCCTGACGGTGATTTCACTCACCCGGGTGCTGTTCTGGGCTTGACTCAGAATGCCCGCAAGAGAGTTGTTCGACAGGTCCGCCACCGAGTTTGCCGTGAAGCCCGATACATAGGTGGCACCGAGCTTGAGAAAGTCGCCGATCTGACTCGTCCCACGCAGACCGAGCAGATTGCCGAAATCCGAGGCGGTTTCGGGGGGGGCGAAGTCATCGAATCGTATGAGACCTGGATCACTGGTTCGGGAAAGCAGCAGGGTGAGTTCGTATTTATCGGCAAGGAAGTCCCACTGGACCCCGTTGAAGGTGGGCTTGGAAAACGTCAGGGGTGTGAGCGTAGTGCGAATCTCGTCACCGATCGTAATGGCAGTATGGTACTGCCCTTTCGAGGTCGCCGCGACCACCAGACTGTTGAACCACGCATTGAACCTCGGATTCTTGAAGACTCGGCTGCCGAATTCGCCGGCGTGCTCCTGTTCCCAGTCGTAGATCTTCCATCCCCGGGTTATGTAATTGCCATAGGTATCGTAGAATTGAAACCCTTCCAGATTGATGTCTACATACCTCATGTACTGTTCTTTGGCGTAGTTGCTGTACTCCCATTGCCTCCAGCCGAATTCGTAGAACAACTCCTGCGGCCTGTACCACTTCCTATGGTAGGGCTGCATGGCCCCGAATTCTACGGTAGGGCCGATCAATTCAAAGCTGCCTTTCGGGCTTCGGGGTTGAGCCCAACCCGGGGTTGACAGCAGCGCCAATGCCAGCGCGGGGAGAATGCTTGTCCTAAGAGGGCTTCTAAAGGCGAGTACCATGAATCCACACCTTTCTCATTTGGGCCAGCCAAACTTCTGCCGTCGCAATGCTCAGTACGCGACCCCGATGGTGCGTACCACCCTGTCGTTCCCTTCATCTCCCTGTACATGGACCTCGCACACATACAAGCCCGGACTGACCAGCCTGCCGCTGTCGTCTCTCCCATCCCACACTACCCCTCGGTACTCACCGGCTAGGCCTCCCTCGCTGAATACCTCTCGCACCACAGCGCCCGAAAGCCGGTACACTCTGACCCTAATCTGGCGGGGAATCATTACCTTTACAATGGTGAAGCTCAACTCGAGCTCGTCGTCCACGCCATCGCCATTGGGGGTCAATATCCGGCGCGAGAACGCCACATCCCTTATGAGATCATTGCCCTCGGCCACTCCCTCCAGGCGGATTGCGAGGGCATCTTTCAAAGCTTCGTCCTCCAGCACTCGTTGCCGCACCCCACTACCCAGGGTGCTGTTCTCGGCCCAGACCTGGATTCGGGAGCCGTTCGCGAACACCTTGCCCGACAATACCACACGCACGGATTCCCTGCGCACGACCCGGTCGAAGCGCACCCACAGGGAGTCTCCACCTCCACTGAATTGTAAGGCCTCAATTTCTCCGCGGTCCCGGTTGACCTCGACGAATTCTGGTTGCCAGACCCCCCGTATCAACACGCCATCGAGTCCGCGCGCGGCCCCTCCTGTCGCCTGCTTCAAGGTGACGAAAAAGGTATCTCGCTTTCCGGGCACGACGGCTCTGGGCTCAATCTGTCCTTCGATCTTCTGCGCCAAGGCGGCCACCGTGTTTAGTTCGATGAAATCGAGTGCCGGACTCACGGCCGGATCGGTGGAACTCAACTGGGCTTCGATCTGAACGAAGCGGCGAGGACTCGGCGACAGGAACTCGCCCCCGGAGTACCCGTAGGGTTCGCTCCAGCCGCTCCAGTCGGATCCCGGAGCGATTTCTTCCACTATATCGCCCCGGCGAAACTTTGGGGTTTGCTCATAGACGGCCTGCGATACTTCCTCGCCGGTCTTTTTGAAATAGTGCAACGTTTTCTCTACGCTGCTTCCCGATCGAGTCCGCAGGCGGAAAGAGGTTCCTTCGGGCTCGGTCCCGCCCCAAGTTAGGGAGGATATGCTTTCCTGCGTGCCCAGATCGATGATCGGTGAGGTCAAAGTCACGCCCGGACTCCTGCCCTCGCCAAAGATCTGCATCTCGAAAATCAGACCTCCATTACCGCCGCGCACAAAGTGCTGGTCCTCCGAGGTAAAGCCGTAGAAGTGATGGAGGAAGAGGTAGCGCACCCGCCGACGCTCAAAGCCAATGTCGAATTTGAGCAAGCGCGGATTGTTGGCGTTGTTGTTCACATCGGCGACCTGCTCCCATTGCAGATCCCGACCATTCAGGCGCCACACCGAATCTGCGGAGCGGGTCGTGGTGGTGCCGTCCGAGACGTAGAGGCGGAAGCCGTCCATATCCGTCCTCACGGCCTCCTTGGTACGTCCCAGAACTCTGATCGAATCGACCCAGAACTGGCTGCCGAGATCCCACTGCAGGAACGAACCAACCCAACCACCCACACCCAAGGGACCGGGCTCGGCCCATGGATCGCCCCTGAGCGGTGTCTCCCAACTCGTCCAGAACAGGCCGTCAAATAGATGACTCCCCGGCTGCGCCTTCTCGCCCGATATGGTGAAACCACCCCGTTCCTTGGTGGCGAGGGCGATATTATCGCCGATCGCATCGACCTCTATCTCGGCCAGCGCCGCGTTTCCCACCTTTTTGAGGAAGGCGATGCGGATGTACTGGACGACCTTCCCCATTAGTAGATCGCCCGCCCGGTCGCGCTCTGCTAGGTCTATCTGAAACAGGTTCTCTCGCTGGTCCTTTTTCGTCTCGTATATCAACTCAAAGAAGAGATTCTCGAGCGGACTGAACTCAAAGCGCTTGCGTCCATCGGAGACAAAGATCTTGAACTGCGGGAAAGGAACCCGGTCTGGGGGAAAAATCAACCTCAGCGCTGTGGCCGTGACGGCTCGCCCCAAGTCCAATTCCAGCCACCACTTCTCCACACCGTCGTCTGGGTCGGGTGCCCAGTAGGTGGAGAGTTGTCCATCGATGAGGTTGTCGGCGTCTCTCGGGTTGCTCCCCACCTCGCGAACACCACCCTCCTGCGGACGGCCGCCGCGCTCGTACGAGAACTGGGTTGCGTTCAGCGCCGCGTTGATCTCTTTGCGGATTCCGCCCACCTCGATCCAGCCGTCGGAGGTCACCCTGGAAACGCCGGCGGGGATGTCCCAAGTCTTCCACTCCGCGGCTGTGTCCCAACGCAGCTCCGCAGCTCCGGCATATCCCGCCCAGAGGACGCCTCCCACCCAGGCGTAGAGGCAGAGCATGAATAGATACAGAGGTTGATTCGCGTTGCCGACCATTTTGCCACCACCTCTCAGTACACAAGCGCAACCGACACTACCTCCACAAAGGTGTCCGAGCAGAGGTACATGCCCGGGGGCACTAGGTGGCCGGTGTTGCTCCGCCCATCCCATTCCACCCGGTGACTTCCCCTGGGCATGGCTTGGTTTAGCAGTTCGCGCACTTCTCTGCCGCTGAGGTCGTAGATCGCGAGCCGCACTGGGATCGCCTCAAAGGCTTGAAAGATCGCAAAGGAAATATCTGCGCTATCATTGGCTCCATCTCCGTTGGGTGTGAACAGGTTGGAGTCGATTCCAACATTGCCGAGAATGGTGCCGAGGGAACTCTTCTTGGCCTCTACTAGCAACTCACCACTCCTCGCCTCCTGCACCTTTTGGCCGAACGCGGCTTGCTCCTCCGAGGCAAATACCTCGCTGGAGAAGGTGTGGCCGAATTCCAAGAGCGAACTGGTGAAGATCACCTCTACCGAATCGCTCTCCTCCGACACCCTTGAATCGGGATCGGGGAGCTGAATACTGATAACTCCGTCTTCTTGCTCTATTTTCAATTCCCCCGCCGGCACCTCGGTCTGTCCCACCCGCACTGTTGTCACCTCGGCAGGTGCCGAGGTGACAATTTGCACCATGTCGAATCCCACATCCCCATCCGCAAATGTGGGACTGATGGTGTAGCGGAACTCTGTTTCGGCACCGAGTTCCACATCTTGGCGCGGCGCAATACGGCCCATCAGTTGCTGCGCGAGGAGGGGATACTGAAACTGGATCCCCAGGGAATCCATAGCTGCCCCATGGTCGGGTGATAGGGTTGTCATGGACGCCCGCACTTGGAGGAATCTACGCGGCCCGAGGGTCGCAATCCGCCCGCCGCTATGGGCGTACGGGAGCGACCACGTGGTCCAGTTTTCCAGATCTTCGCGCACGCTTCCCCGCGCATCAGTGGGCAGCTTTTCCCATTCATCCTGGGCCTGGGCGTCGGTGGCGGCCTGGATCGGCACCTCCACCCCAAACTCATTGATGCGATTGTACACCCGGGTCGTCCTGTCTTCGCCGACCCGGCTCTGTATGCTCAACGCCGATCCCGGTTCCAGATTGCTTCCCCAAATTATGTCGCCGAGATTCGCCACGGCACCCAGATCCTTCACGAACCCGCTGCCCCTGACCTCAATCTGGTCGATTTCAAAGGGTTGGGCAGACGAACTCCTCAGTTTCAGAAAGCGCACATGCTGAGCTGCGAATTGCACGGTGGTCTCTTGATTGACGTTGCGCGGTACAGCGCGCACCAGACTGTAGATCGGCAGTGCCTCCTCGTTCAGGGTTTCCGGCGATCCATCGTTTACGGACAGCTCGAAACCCTTCATATACAAATCGCGGTGGGCACCAAAGCTCAGGGGATAGAACTTGAACTCGTTGACTGGAAACGCGCTTCCGAGGTCGATGAAAATTATGACCCCGTTGTTGTTGCGCTCCCGGTTGAAGGCGTTGAAGGAGGTTGAATCGCGTTTTCCATCGGCGACCCTCAGCAGATCAAAATTCTCACCAAAACTACCGTTGGGTGTCCAGATTCGGGCATCGCCCGGTTGGAAGTCCGCACTGGTGGGATCTCTTCCGGCAAATAAACGATTGTCATCAAACAGCCGGTTCAGGATGTTCTGCTCCTGTTTCGTCCTTTCCAGCTGAATCCACCCCGGAGTCGTCGCGTCGTCTAGGCCCCTTAGCTCTCCGTCTTCGAACCAGGCCCGCCCGGCCCCGCCGACTACGAGGGTATCTACGACGGCGACGGCGGGCCGGACCACTAGTAAGCCAACGCCAATCAGGATGGTCCCCGATTTTATGAATTGCCTCCAATGAGCGACCATTCTTTAACTTTCTCCACCTCGCGCCCAAATCTGTACACAGCATTCAGGGTGCGGATCGGCCGACCCGCATAATCGAAGCGGACGACGATATCATTTACGAAGACGGTTATCTGCTGGACCTCTTCGTGCAGCCGGGGGAATACTACAAAGCCGCTCTCCTCCTGCCCGCTGAATACCGGCTCCTTCTTGTACAGGGTCTGCCGCAGGATATCCACCCGCTGCTGGAACAGATTGTGGAAGGCATTCCCCGCATAGCCCTGAGCGAGTGGATAGTAATACTGCTCGAGCAGCGCCAGCGAAAACGGCTCGTACATACGGCCACTTGCCGATCTGACTCCGATATTCAGCGGGTCCACGATGACTTTTGGAAATTCGTAGTTCTTTACGCTCAGCAGCAGTACGGTGAAAAGGCCGGGGGTTTCCTCCCGGTCCGGTGGTTTGAAGTCCCCCAGGGTGTACGGATTGGAGGACTTGTTGCCGCCCCTAGAGTACTGCTCAAACTGCCTGTTCAATTCCCGATCGGTGAACACCCGGACCCCCACCTCCAGCCTGCCCTCCGTGAAGATCACCGTTCCGTTGTCGAGGACATTGACATTCGCACTCTGGTGCTCCGAATCCACCGGTTGCAGAGAGCCGAAGGAAAGCTGGTACGAGCAGCCCGCCAGCAGAGCGGGGACGAGTCCACAGTAGAGAAGTTTTTTGAGTTCCATCCACCGTACTCGCGGTCCAAAACAGAAAACGGCAGGTGGGAATGGCGACGTAAAACCCCAGTGTCCCACCTGCCGTTTATTGGTTGTGCGGCTTACTTACTCAGAGCTGAAAGCCGCCTTGATTAGTCCCCAAGTCCGCGCTTCGACCGCGGTGGGGATCTCGGCCTCGGTGTCGGCTACGGACACTAGGAGCAAATCGCTGGCATTTTCTCCCTGGGTGGCTAGGTCTCCGAGCCGCCAGGCCACCTCGTCTTTGGGATCCTCGGTGTCCTGGTCCTCAATGGTCATGCCGAGACCAATCACCTCGCCGGCAGTCAAGGTGTGCACTGCGGAGGCTTCCGGGCCGTCGAAGGACAACTCGTCGTAGGTGATCTGGGCGATCTCAAAGGTCCAGTCGTTGTCTATGGTTTCCCCCGCCTGGAACATCTGCGGCTCATCCGTCACCCACTTCAGCGGGCCTGGGTCGACGCCGAACCCCTCGATCTGCCAGAACACGACGATTTTCTCGTCCGGGGTCCAGCCAAACTGCTGAGCACCCCGGGAATCGTTACCTTCCTGGGCATAGTCGGGGTCGGCACTGTGGTTGGCGTCCAAGAGCCACATGTAGTTGTCTTCGGCGAAGGACACCGAGTAGTCCTCTGCCCGCGAAAACTGTAGGTCGTCTATGATGCGACCTACGTGGTAGAGCATATTGGTCTCGGGACTCCAGGCCACGAAGAACAGCACATCGAAGTCGTCTCGCGGGGTACTGCCGCTGGAAACGCCGTCCGATACTACGCCCGGCCATGGACTACTCATGGTCCAGGTAAAGGTATCGGGCATCCAGGCCCAGTCCGAGATGTCGCCGTCGAACTGGATCTGCGCGAGCTTGTCCGACGGAATCCCCGCCGCAAAGGCCTCAAATCCAGCGGGAGTGTGCGCCGCACTATGGGTGACCCATCCCGTCAGGATGAGCATGGCGATACTGAGTCTCATGATGGCCTCCTCTGTCGTTGAGTGCTGCGTATAGCTCCAACCTCATCCACTGCCACTCATTTTCATTTTTCTCGGCTTTCACCCCCTTTCTATCATACATGCATACATGAAATGGCGCTTGTACATGGTCCCTGTTGTCTACAGGACTCGCTCCATAATGTATCTATCGACCGCTCCTTCGGGGGTATCATTGCGCACCCGCACAACCACGTTTCCGTCCACCCGCGCGATTATGGTTTCGTCCAGCGTCGGATACACGCTCAGTCTTATGCTGATTTCCGTGCCGCCCGGAAGCACTCTACCCAGCAGGTCGTGCCGGGTACTGGGGGCCGGCACCCCCTCGTACACCAGTCTCTCGGGCGGATTGCCTTCCACCTGAGTGCTTATCACAATGCCTCCCAGTCCCCCCAGTCCCTCCGCACTCGGGTCAAAAATCAGAAAAACGCTCCCGTCCTCAAAACCGGCACCGGTGCTACTCGAGAAACACCCGTAGCTCATGCCCAGCAAAACGACGGCGACAGCGCCGATCCAGAGCTGCCGTGGCCCCGATCCTAGGATGCCCTCATTTTGCGCTCTGTTTCGACCTGCCAAAGGACCACGGTCTGTTGCCTTTCGACACATCTACTGACTCCAGTGCATGTACCGCGGTTCACGTTTTCTTAGATATTATACTATTCTCCCCAAGTCACAACAAGGCCAATATTCTGTATGTGATATGGTATTAGAGTTGTCGCGTTATAGGCCAAAACGCATCCCCGCGCTCGTGCTCTTGACCCGGTCTTTTTCCCTTCTTTTTCTCTTAAGAAGCGGGTAGGCTTCCCACCTGCCGGAGTAGCATCGGACCCCACTATTTAGTAAGGACGCATCATGCCCGATAATTATGGAATCACCACTGCAACTCGAGGCAACTCCAAGGGGCACGTTTTTACCCGACATGCCAATGGCACAGCCTTTAACGCAGCAGCTTGGATCGGCCGGCTAGCAGCAGCGCTTGAAGACGTTGCTGCACAAGCGCGACCCGCTTTCCCCTTTTCACCAGAGACCCCACACTACGGCCCGCTAGATGAATACTGGCCGAGTATCCACCGGCAATACCGAGATCTCGCCGCCCGCGCCAAGCACGATCTCGCCGCCGCGCAGCTCTTCGCAGAATCCCCCCTCTGGCTCAAGTCCGATCCTGTAGAAGCAAGGGCGATCCTACGGGAGCATCCCTTGCTGCGACTAGGTCTGATCGGTTCAGGCAAGCGCGAAGGGATCGGCTTCATTATGGCCAAGCGCGACTGGTTCCACGTCGAGCTGAAATCTCTCGTATCCCACCTAGCCAAACGCGCGATGAAGGATAGCGGCGAGCGGGCAGCGCAACTGCTGCACCGCTATCTGACGGCTGGAGCAGAGGCAAATCTCCCGGCCTACGAGATCACGCTCTTGCACGGCTTAAAACTCGACCGGCGCTTCGATCTTGGCCGCGACGCCTATCTGGCACCCTACGAGGACGCCAAGGCAACGTACGGCCTGCCCGACGAACCCGCAAAGTGGCTTGACGGCGCAGGCCGGAATCCACGTCCCCTGAACACGGCCGCGCTCGTGCGCAGTCTAAGGTGGGGGCCAGGCGTCGCACCTCCTCCTGACGATGGCGATTTTTCCAATAAGTCCCGCTGCGCTTGCGCCCCGAAAGTGAAGTACCGCTTCCCCGGCGACTACGAGATAGACCTTACAGACCGATTGCCAGACGACAACAAAGTCCTAGTTGATCTGCTAGCGATTGCCACGCGGAGTCCGCTGGTCTCCCACACGAGCTTTGTCCGCGTCGCCAAGTGGATCGAGGAGATTGATCCCAACTTCGCTTGCAGTTTTCGCAACTCCTCCGCTTACCTGTCCGACGCAGCGCCCAAAGAACACCCATTCAGTCGGCAGGACGCGGCTGCTTTCGCGTCCTTGGCCAACCGCTGGTGCACCTATCGCGGCAGGCGCGATGTCATCGACCTTGCGATCCGCCGCCTCGCCGCCTCTTTCGCCCGAGTCGGCGGCCCCTTTAGTGCAGAGGACCGCATCCTCGATGTCTCCATCGCCTTGGAGATCATGTACGGTCCGATCAAACAGAAATTGACCCACCAATTGTCGACCCGGGCGGAACGACTGCTCGGCCAAGGCACCGACCAACGCGGCTGGATATCCAACCGAGTAAAGTCCTTCTATGGAGTCCGTTCGGCTATCGTGCATGGGCAAAAGAAAATCAAAGGCGGCCAACGCGCTATCGACAAGGCCCTGGAGGACGGACGCGACCTAGCCTGCCTTACGCTCGCGGAACTGCTGTCCCGAGGGCCAGTAAGAGATTGGGACAACTACATGGGAGACAAATAAATGACCGAACCGACGCAACGTGACATGGATCCACGCCGTCTGCAACTGGCGTCGGATCCATACCGTCCAGCATACCATTTTCTATCCCCAATCAACTGGATGAACGACCCGAACGGAACCATTTTCTGGAAGGGCCGATACCACATCTTTTATCAGTACAATCCCAATGGCGCTTTCCACGGCACAATCCACTGGGGCCACGCCTCCAGTGCGGATTTGGTTCACTGGACGGATCATCCGATTGCGCTGCCTCCCGGCCCGGAAGGGGCAGACCGGGACCAGTGCTTCAGCGGTGCTGCGTTTCTCAACAAAGAGGGGATTCCCACATTCATCTATCATGGCTTGCCGGATGGCATCTGTCTCGCCACCAGCAACGATGATATGCTCATCCATTGGGAAAAGCACCCAGCGAACCCGATTATACCCAATCCACAGGCGGGCGATGAATATCGGATCGCTGGTGCCCCGTGCGCTTGGGTCGAAGGAGATACTTACTACGCACTGACCGGCAACAGCGGTGCAGCCCCTCCGGACGCAGCGTATCTATTTACCTCCACAGACCTCGCCCATTGGGAGTATTTGCATCCCTTCTACGAGGGCGGCCGTTTCACCGAGTGGGGCGAGGACTGCGGCTGTCCTGACTTTTTCCGTTTGGGGGACAAACATGTACTGTCCTTCACCAGTCACCCGCGCGGGGCGCAATTCTACATCGGCACGTACGCCAACCACAGATTCACCCCGGAACGTCACAAGCGATTAGCTCTCGGCGAAACAGGGCGTCCCGGTGTGTATAACGAGGGCTTGACGCTGCTAGACAACCAAGGCCGCCGCATTCTATTCGGCCGCCTCCACGAAGGGCGCTATAGTTACGTCCAACGCGCCTCGGGCTGGGCGGGAATATTTGCCCTGCCGATGGTGCTGTCGTTGTCCGCTGACGGCGATTTGCTCGTGGAACCCGTTCCAGAATTGGAGGCATTGCGCGGTGAGCACGCGCACTTTTCCGACATCCAATTGACTGCGGACGAAGAGCGTCTGCTTGGTGAAATCAAAGGGAATCGACTGGAAATTCGAGCAGTATTTGAATGGGAAAGCGCTGAGGAATTCGGCCTGAAGGTTTGCTGTTCTCCAGACGGCGCAGAGCAAACCCTCATTCGCTTCAATCTCAATCCATGGTCAGCCAACCGCGCGCCGCAAGAGATTGGATCGCTCAGGGAGTTGATTTTGGACGTAAGTCGGTCCAGCATCAGTCCAGAGGTGAGCAATCGCGAATCGCAACGGTGTGCGTTTGACCTCCCCTACGGCGAGCCGCTAGAATTGCGCGTATTCGTGGATCGGAGCGTGGTAGAGGTCTTCGCTAACGACCGCCACTATTTGGCCAAGCGCATCTATCCCGCCCGACCGGATAGTCTCGGCGTCCAGCTATTTGCCCGCGGCGGCAAGGCGACGGTGCGATCGCTGGACGTATGGCAGATGGGCGCAATCTGGCCCATTGAATAGTATCGTTGCGCGGTTTCAGTTGCGGAACAGGCTAGGCTGGCACCCAGCCCTTTTGCCGCATTTCCCCTTCCAACAGGCCCAAACACTCGTCGATTATAGCGAGGGATTCATCGAGCTGTTCTTGAGTAACGATCAACGGCGGGTAAAAGCGCAAATCGTCGCCCTCGACCCAGTCGGCTCCTCCGCTGGCACCCGAAATAGCCAAACCCCGTTCCAAGGTCAGTTGAGGCACGCGCCGCGACACACCCCACTCGGCGGGAAAAGGCTTGCGGCTGCGGCGATCCTGAACGAGTTCAATGCCCAGCATTAGACTCTTGCCGCGCACTTGGCCGACGCAAGCATGGCGCATCAAACCTTGGGCCTTTTCCTGCAAATAAGCCCCGACTTGAGCGGCGTGTTCCACGATACCTTCTTCTTCCAACAGTTCCAGGACAGTCAACCCAGCGCGCATAGACACTGGGTTATTGACATAGGTAAAAACGTGCGGCAGCGCTTGGCCACTGCGCGTGAGATCCCGCCGCATCTGTTCGCTCAGTAACACCCCTCCCAAGGGCGCGTACCCACTACTGGCCCCTTTGCCAAAAACGATCATATCGGGCACTACATCCCAGTGCTCAATGGCAAAGAGCTTGCCGGTGCGGCCAAAGCCGGTAATGATCTCGTCGGCGATAAAGAGGACGTCGTGCTCGTCGCATATCTGACGGATGAGAGGGTAGTAATCGGGCGGCGGTACCCCAGCGGCGATTCCGGCCATGACCACCGGCTCGGCGATAAAGGCGGCGATGTTGTCGGCTCCTACCTCGCGGATGGTCTCTTCTAACTGACGGGCGCAGGTCAAATTGCAGCGATCTCCGCAATCGGCAAAAGCGCAGCGGTAGGGATAGCACGAAGCAATGTGCGGAAAAGCCGGTAGATACGGCTCAAAAGGTGCCCGCAATCCCGGCATCCCAGTAGCAGCCAAGGCACCCAAGGTAGCGCCGTGATAACCGCGCCAGCGACCAATGATCTGGTGCTTTTGCGCCTGCCCCCGCTGCACATGGTACAAGCGTGCCAGTTTAATGGCCGTCTCCACACCTTCGGAGCCGCCCGAGACAAAGTACGCGTGGTTCAAATCTCCGGGAGCCACTTCGGCCAAGCGCCGGGCGTACTCAAGGGCCGGCTGATTAGTAAAGAACGTCGAAAAGCAATAGGCCAGCTCCCGTCCCTGAGCGGCCATCGCCTCAACGACTTCATGACGACCGTGGCCCAAGGTGACGTTGCCAGCCCCGGCCGTGCCGTCGATATAGCGATTGCCAGCTTCGTCGTACAGGTAAATCCCCTCGCCCTTGACGAGAACTGGGTAGGTGTATTGCGGGTCGCGGTGGAGAAGTGCTGAGTCTGTAGCAGTCATCTTTATCCGTCCTCATCTAATTGCGGCAACACCTCGCGCAGCACCTCCGCAAAAGCTTGCCGCTCGGCTGCTGGTCCCACGGTCAGGCGGATGCAGCGGTCGAGCGGAGCCACGCCCGGCATCCGCACAAAAACCCCATGCTGCAAAAGCACCTGCATCAGACGCCGCGCACGCTCGCCACTGCCCACATCGAGCGCCACGAAATTAGTCGCCGAAGGCACCGTTTTCAGCCCCAATTCCGCCGCCAGCGCCTCATACTCCCGTCGGCCCTCCTCCACTTGCCGCACCACCGAGCGCACAAACTCGTCGTCGCCCAGCGAAGCAAGCGCCCCAGCCTGGGCAATGCGATTGACGCCAAAGTGATTGCGCACCTTGTCGAGCGCGGCCACCACATCGAGGTGCGCCAGCACATAGCCGACCCTAGCTCCGGCCATGCCGTGCGCCTTGGAAAACGTCCGCAGCCGCACCACCTGTGCCCGTTCCACTTCTATAGGCAACAGAACATCCTCCGGCGCAAAGTCGATATACGCCTCGTCGAGCAAACACACACATTCAGGCGGTAACTCCGCGATAAAATCCCGCAATTCGTCGGCCCGCTGATAGGTGCCCATGGGATTGTCGGGATTGGCCACGTAGATCAGCTTGGGGCGCACTTGCCGCGCCTTGTCCAACAGGGCCGGCAAATCCTCCCGATCCGCGCGATAGGGCACCTTGTGCAACACCGCTCCGTGCCCCTCGACATGGTAGTTGAACGTCGGATAGGCCCCCAGCGACGTCACCACCGCATCGCCCGGCTCGGCAAAAAGGCGCACTAGCAGTCCCAACAGTTCATCAATCCCCGCGCCCAAGGCGACCTCTTCCCGCGCCACCTCGTGCCGCACCGCCAGCGCCGAGCGCAACTCGTACCCCTCTGGATCGTTGTACCAATGCACTTGATCCACCGCCTCCACCATAGCCTGCCGCGCCTTGGGCGAGATCCCGAAATTGCTCTCGTTAGCCCCAACCCGCAGGATGAGCGGCTGTCCCTGCTCCCTCTCCAGCGCCTCGGGCGGCACAAAGGGAACGGTCGGCGGCAAGGCGCGGACGATGTGCGTAAACGGCAACACGAGTTAAGACCACACGTAGATTTCGTCGTCGTCGTCGGCATAGCCAATGAAGACGGCGAGCACCACCCGCGGATCGTCCCCCTGCACCGCCGGGACCTCGTGGATGCAGCGCGTATTGAAGAAATACAAATCGCCCGGCTCGAGCGCGACCTCGCAGTGCTCCACGCCGTGCGCAGCCGCATACTCGTAAAAACGGCCTTCGGCGATATGCGGCTGTATCTCCTCAGTCCACAGGCAACGATGCAACACAGCCTGCACCCCAGGACCCGCAGAATCCGCGTTCTGCACGCACAGCACACCGGCAAATTGGTGGGTAAAGCGCGCCACCTCGTAGTTGAACCGCTTTTCGCGCAGGACCACGTGGTCGATGTGCGGACTGGATGCGAAAGATGGCCGGGCCGTACAAGCGCCCATCGCGCTCGCGCGCCGTCTTGACCGCCTTGTTGGGAGCCAACGCCTGCAAGTGCCGATAGAGCAGTTGCACCGGATCAATCAAACCCTCAAAAAGAGTGGCAAAAAGCGCGTGCGTCTCCTCCGCATCAGCCAAGAATGCCTCTTGGTCGCCACCCAAGTTGCCGAGACTGGTACCAATGTCGATGCGCGAGCGCTCGTCACTCGAAGCGCGCAGCAACCCGCGTTCGCCAAAGCGTTCCATCAACCGCTGACAGTCGGCCGGCGTGCAGACTTGGGGCAGCAGAATCGCCGGTATCTCCGCCCGCGCCAAGGCGAGAAGGGGGTCGGCGCACTCGTCCGGCCCCACGGGCCGCCACAATGCACTCGCGGCGTTTTCTTCGTACGTTGTTCTCTGCAAATCTCAGGCTCCTATGGATAGCGTTACGCAAATCGCGCTCGGCGCAGCCGTCGGCGAAAAGGTCTTAGGCAAAAAGGTTGGCAACAAGGCCCCCCTGTGGGGCGCAGCCGTCGGCATCCTCCCAGACCTCGACGTGTTGGGCG
>JAGWBY010000043.1:19666-31372 GCA_021295675.1 Candidatus Latescibacterota bacterium
TCATCGCCGCCCTATTTCAACGGCGACTGCACTGGCGGCGGCGGCTCAACGCGCTGGGCCTGTGCGCGAGCACGGCGTATCTACTCATTACCGCCGCAATCTGCCTACACGTGCGCAGCACCTTTGCCCACGCCCTCACCGAGCAAGGCATTGCCTACGAACGCCTGCACGTCGTGCCAACTCCGTTCAACGCCGTGCTGTGGTCAGGCCTAGCCAGTGAGGACGACCACCTGTGGGCCGGGCTGTACTCCCTGCTCGACGACGACTCGGCGATCCGCTTCCGCCGCATCGAGCGCAACACCCACCTCATCTCCTCCCGACGCGACGACCCGCCAATCCAGCGCCTGTTCTGGTTTTCCCGCGGATACTATCGAGTGGAGCACCGCGACGACGCACTTTACTTCTACGACCTGCGCTTTGGCCGCTCCGACTTCTATCTCGACTCCACCGGCACCTACTTCTTCACGTTCCGCCTGTCCCATCCCGAGCGCATCGCCGACCTCCAGCGCATCAACAACCCCTTCGACGCCCAGCGCACCGACCTAGCCCTAAAGCGGCTCTGGCTCCGCTTACTCGGCAACTAAACCTCCCTAACCCGCTCCCACTCCCCCATTCCTAATTCTCAATTCCTAATTCCTAATTCTATAACCCCCACGCCTGATCGACGTCGCGCTGGTACGCGTCAATCTTACCCGCCAGCACATCGGCGACCTGCACCACCTGCCCAGAATGGCCGGATTCGTAGATAGCCTCGCTGACGGCCTTGCTGCGCAAACCCTCCTCCACGTCGATTTCCACCGGCCGCCCCTCGCTCAACGCATCGATAAAATCCCACAACTCCAGCGTCACCCCGCCAGTAATTCCATACGGGAAAAGCGCTTCCTTTTCCTCCGCGCTCAGGGTTGCCAAATACATCTCTTGCAACTCAGACATGCTGTGCGTGGTCCCGTTGGCGAGCTGGCACTCACCATTGGCTTGAAAGGCGGCCGGATGGAAGATGTCCGTGTCGATGATCGACCCCTTCTCGCCGCTCAGCGTCAGTTGGGTAAAACCCTTGCCCGGCGCGCTGATCGTCCAAGACCACGTGCCGATTAAGCCGCTTTTGAAGTTGAATATGCTGGTCCAAAAGTCCTCGGACGCGCTATCGACAATTTCCTCGCCTTGGCGATGGGGGCGCGGGTAGATCTGCTCAACTCGGGCGTACACGCTCTCGATCTCGCCAAACCAATAGCGCATGGTGTCAACCCAGTGCGCCCCGCTGTCCATGACCATGCCGCAGCCGCCCAACTTGCGATCAATGCGCCAGTGCCAATTGGGCACTTGAGCCGGATCGTTCCACCCCGCCTGCACGGCCCACCACATCTTCGGCGCGCCCAACAGGCCGTCGTTAAAGGCCCAGTGGATCGTGCGCTGGCCCAAGGCTCGACGACACTGCTCGGCCGTGGCGGCGACCCGCCCACAGCGCTGCGCCGTCTGCGCGATCTTCTTCGAGGCCCGCACCGTGACGCCAATCGGCTTTTCTACCAACACATTAACCCCACCTTCCAGCAGTTCACAGGCCAGCACATGGTGCAAACCGTGCGGGCTGCATATATCGGCCCCATCGAGCGCGTCTTCCCCGGCAAGTAGCTCGGCCACGCTCGCATAAGCATTGACCTCCCAGCCAGCGAACCCGTTGATGCGCGCAGCAAACTCTTCGGCGCGCGCTGGCACCTCATCTACAGCCGCGACAATGCGAAATCGCGTCTCGCCTTTTTCCAACAGCTCTTCGTATCCCCGCAAGTGCGCCCCGGCCATGCCGCCGCAACCCACCATCGCCAATCGGACGACCTCACCCTTCTTGTTTTCGCTCATCTCTACCTCCACAGGTTGGTTTGTGGTAGAGGCGACCGGCCGGTCGCCCTACGTAACGTCATAAATGAAAATCCCTTCCATCACCATCCCAAAACCCTCGTCAAAAACGCTTCCACCCCAGCTTCATACGTAGCCGCATCCTCGCTAAAGGCCGAGCTGTGGCCGCCCCGCAGCTCGGTAAACGCCTTGGGCTGGCTGGCGGCCTCGTACAGCCGCTGGCCGTGCGCGAAGACAATGAACCTGTCGCCGCGGCTGTGGCTCACTAGCACCGGGCATTGGACCTGCTTTAGGTACTCCAGCGTGGGATACTCGTAACGGGCGAGCAAGCCGACCGGAAAGATCGGATACAGCTCTTGGCCCAGCTCGGGTATGGAAGTAAAGGTCTCCTCCAAGAACAGGGCGGCCGGCGTCTTGTCCCGCGCCAGCCGCGCGGCGATTGGCCCGCCCAGCGACCGACCGATAATCGCGATCTGATCCGGGGCTAGCCCGGCCTCCTGCACCAGGTAATTCCAAGCCGCCTCAGCATCGCGGTGCGTACCTTCCTCAGAGGGCGTGCCCTCGCTCTGGCCATAGCCGCGATAGTCAAACAGCAGAATTCCCAAACCCAACCGGTGCGCGTCCTTGGCCACTCCAAGCAGGTCCGATATGTTGCCCGCATTGCCGTGGCAAAAAAGCACCGTGCCTCGCGCATCGGCTAGCGGCAAGTACCACCCGGCCAGCCGCACCCCGTCGCGGGCGACTAGCGCGACTTCTTCGTAGCGCATTCCAACCGCAGCCGGCGTGGTCTTGATCGCGGCCCCGGGCACGTAAACCAGCCTGCTCTGGAAGATGTAGAGCGCAATCCCAGCCAAGACATAGAGCACCCCAACCAGCAGCACAATTCCCAGCACAAGGCGTCCTATGCTACAACCAATGAGTGGTATAAAGGACATCAGTATCAATTCCTCCGACTGAGTAGAAAGTGGAAAGTACCCGTCCGCTCCCAATGGGGACACTCGCCACTGACGATTTATGTTATAATTGGAATTATTGACACACCTAGTACAAAAAATGCTAATTTAGGAACGGATACCTATCTCCCCAAAGATCCCCCATGCACATCGTCATACCATTCGCCCTCAGTGTCGCCGCTGCTGCCCTCGCCCAAGACGCAGGTTATCCCGCCGGAACCCTAGTCCCCGAAGTCGATCTGGGCTTGCAGCCGACTCCGCTCATTGTGCCCCAGCCCTTCCGCGGGGCCGTGCCCCAAGACTTGGTGCTCAATCTTCCCCCCGGCTTCTCGGCCCGCGTCTTCGCCCACGAGGGCCTGCGCAAACCCCGCTTTATGGCCTTTGATCCCAACGGCGTGTTGCACGTAGCCAACATGGGTGCCGACCAGATCGTCGCCCTGCCCGACCGCAATCGCGATGGCGTCGCCGACGAGCGCATCATCTCCCTGCGCGGACTCAAAGAAGCCCATAGCCTCCTGTTCTACAAGGGCGCACTCTACGTCGCCGAGGAACACCAAGTCATCCGCGTGCGCGACACCAACGGCGACCTAGTGTACGAGCAAGAAGAAGTCATCCTGCCCGACGTTCCTTGGGAGGGTTGGCACGATACCCGCACCCTCGTCGTCGATCGCCGCAACGACAAAATGTATCTGTCGGTCGGCTCGCCCTGCGACCTGTGCCGCATGGACGAAGGCTTTCAGGTCGTCGCCAACACCAACAACTCCGTGCCTCACCACCCCGAGCGCGGCACCATCTTGCAATTCAATCCCGACGGCAGCGATCGCCGCATCTTTGCCACTGGCATCCGCCACACCATCGGCATGGACTTCCACCCGCAGACCAATGCACTGTGGGCCAATCACAACGGCCACGACCTCGAAGGCCGCACGCGTCCGCCGGAGTGGATTGACATCGTCGGCGACCAAGACTTTATGGGCTATCCTTTGGTCCACAGCCACCAAGTCTGGAGCGACTTTACCATTGCTGGCTACGAAAAAGTACTGCCCATCACCCGCCAAGACAGCCTCCTCGCCGCCACCCAAAAACGTCCGGTGGCCTTGGTGCCAGCTCACTACGCGCCGATGGGCCTCCACTTTTACACCGGCGACCAGTTCCCCTCCCGCTACCACAACACCGCCTTCGTCGCCTTCCGCGCCGGCAAAGCCAAACTCTCGTCGCACCCCGGCTACCTAGTGGCAGCCCTCTTTAGCCAACCCGACGGCAGCGACGCCCGCATGGGCAGCTTCATCACCGGCTTCCAGGCTGGGCAGACCCAAGGCGATGTCTGGGGCTTCCCCGTCGGGCTTGCCAGCGACGCCGAGGGCAGTCTATACGTCACCAGCGACAATCGCAACCACCTCGTCATCAAAATCACCTACAGCCCCATCGGCGGCTCGTGGAAACCCCAGATGCCCGACACCCTGTCTGTCGGCGACGCGCTCCAAGTCCATGCCACCGTACGCGTCGAACGGCTCGTCCCCGACGGCGGATCGCCGCGCCTAACCGCAGACCTAAGCTCTTTGGGCGGCCCGGACGCGCTGCCGCTGGTCGCCCTCGACGACCAGACCTACCAACTCGACACCCGCCTAGAAACCGCCGACCTGCCCAAGGGCTTGTACAAAGTGGTCGTGCGCCTCGAACAGGAGGTCGATGGCATCTTCAAGGGCATCGACTTTATCCACTCGATCGCCCTCCTGCCGCCTGACTTGTCCGTCTTCGACGAGAGCGTAGCTGCCGACTGGCAATTGGTCGGCAACAGCGGTGCCCAAATGCAGGTCACGGGCGATGGCCCCATCTTCTACGGCACCCGCGCCGTCGCTGTCGCAGCGGAGCCCAAAAACTTCTACACCCCGTGGACTATTGAATTCCGTCCGACCGCTCCCGTCGATCCCCTCGGTTTTGCTGGCGTGCGCTTCGCCTTCCATCCCGGCGACATCGAGCCACCCACCTTTCCCATCTTCGTCCTCTTCATCGACGGTCTCGGCGTGGATTTGGCGCGCGATCCCGAGCAGTTCCATCTCGATTTTTCTCGCCGCGAATGGCAGGTCTTAGAAATCCCCTTCACGACTTTCTATCAGCCCAACTACTACGGCCCCGGCCTCCGCGACCAAGTGGACTGGATTGACGCCCTGCGCTTTGAGGGCAACATGACGGGCACCTTTCACCTAGACGATGTGCGCCTAGTGACGCGCATTCCGGCCGCGCCGCGCGTGCCGACGGCCATCTCAGAAGTATCCGATACGGACCAACCCGCGGCCTTCGTCCTCGCCCAAAACGTCCCCAACCCCTTCAACAGCAGCACCACCTTCCGCTTCGCACTGCCGCAGGCAGCCGACATCGAATTGGCCATCTACAACCTCGCTGGTCAAAAGGTCGCCCGTCTCATACGCGGCTGGTACGCAGCCGGGCACTACACGGCCCATTGGGACGGGCGCAACGACGCTGGTTTGCGCTTGGCCACTGGTGCTTACATTTATCGCCTGCGCGCCGGTGAGCAGGTCCAAGTGCGCAAATTGCTCCTGTTGCGCTGAGCGTCTAAACCCATGTCCGCCGTCCTATTGTTCCTCTGCTTCGTCGCCGCTGCTGACGCCGACCAACTGCGCTTCAGTTCGGCGCGCCAGTGGAGCGATTGGCAACTGCCGCTCGGCGCAGTCGAGGTCGCACCCAATGGCTCGATTCAGCCAGTGCGCGTTACAAAAAATACCGACGCCGTGCGCGATGCCCTCCAGCTAGGCGGCGGCATCCGCTGGGCTGGCTCCAATCCGAGGGACGCCGTTGCACTCCTCGACGGCAACCTAGCGACCGGCTGGGCACCTAGCCCAGACGACGACCCGGACGACTGGTTTGTGGAAATCGACCTCGGCCGCAGTGTCTCGGCGCGCGGCATTACCTTGGTATTCGACGACGACGCACCCCCCTTTGAGCTGTTCGACCTCTTGCTCTCCTCCGGCGAGCCGCAACTCGACCAAGTCGCCAATCCAATCGCAGGCTCCCTGCTCTACCGCATTAAGGAACGTTTCAAGGAAAACGCGCGCCACCGCGTCACATTTGCTCCGGGCGCCGCGCTCTACCTAACGCCGATCCGCTTCCTGCAAATCCGCAACCTCAAGCACGTCCCCGACGCCCGGCTCGTCGCCGTCGAGGTCGAGAGCATCGGCGACAATCTCACTCTCAACCTCATCGAGCGCGGCGGAGCTATCGACATAGTCATTGACGCCTTTGTCCGCGCCGAAGAGGTCACCTTGGGCAACGCGCTCAACTTAGTCGATGGCTCGATCTTCAACCGCTGGCGCAACGGGCGCGAGCCCCGCAACACCTACAACACCTGGAGCCACATCACCATCGACTTAGGAGCCGTCTATCCAGTAGATTTCGTGCGCCTGATTACCGGCATAGCCATCCGCGGCGGCTTTGGCGAACACCTGCTGCGCACCCGGGCCGGAGCCAGCGGCGCGCGCTCCTTCAGTTACAAAAACTACGAAGTCCTCACCTCGGACGGTTCCATCGCCCCCGACGGCACCCGCATCTGGACGCGGCACTTTGCCGGATACCCCGATAGCGAAAACCACCGTGCAGGGCTAGCCGACCACCAGTTCCCCACCCTGCCAGCCCGCTTCGTCCGCATCGCCTGGCTCATCTGGGACGCCACCTGTGCCGCAACCGCGCCCGATGCCTCCTCGCGCTGGGGTTGCTACGCCAATGGCTCGGCCGAAGAAATCCAAGTGTACGGCGATGGCTATCCCCTCACAGCCCGTCTTCGCTCGCCGCTCATCGACCTAGAAAGCGGTAAAAACCTCAACTCGCTTGAGTGGCAGGCCCAGACCCCCTTGGGCACCCACATCGAAATCCGCTCGCGCACGGGCAACGAGGTCGTAGAGCAATACACTTTCTACGATAAAAATGGCAGAGAAGTAACCCAGAGGCGCTACGACAAACTGATCCCCAGTTTTAAGGGCAAGATCGACACCACGCGCATTGCCGGGGCGGACTGGAGCCCTTGGAGCAATATCTATAGCGCGTCGGGTGCAGCCTTCCAGTCGCCTTCTCCGCGCCGCTTTATGGAACTGGACGTGCGCTTGGCGTCCGACAGCCCGACGCAAGCTCCTCACTTCAACTGGCTGGCCGTCAACTTCAGCGACCCACTGGCCTCCAAGGTCGTCGGCGAGGTGTTCCCCCTCCAGGTCACACCCGGCCAAGAGACCCAGTTTTCCTACTTCCTGCGACCCGCGACGACCCGCGACGGCTTCGACCAAATCGTCATCGAAGCCACCACCGTCCCCCGCTTTGACGCCGCCTTGGTCGATGACGAGCCTGTCGAGGTGGTCGCCGATACCCTAGCGCAGGGCTTTCGCGCCACCTTCCCGCACCGCATCCGCAGCCGCCAACTCGTCGAACTGCGCTTTACCGCCCCCATTTACCTACAGGCGACCCGCTTCGACGCCTTTCTCGAAGACAGCCAAAAGGCACAACGGCAACTCGTGGACCCAGGCGACGCTGCCCCCCAAGTCGAGAGCAGTTCCAACGTCGTGCGCCTGCCTGTAGCCGACCAGCTCTTTGCCGGCCTCTCGTTCAGCCCCGCGCTCATTACGCCCAACGGCGACGGAATCAACGACCAACTCCTCGTTTCTTTCGACCTCATCAACGTGCTCACCGCTCGCCCCTTGCGCCTGCGGCTCTACGATTTGTCTGGCCGGCCGCTTTTTGCCCAAGAACGGGACGGCCAAGCCGGGCACATCGAATGGCACTGGGATGGCCGCGACCAAGACGGCCAGCGCGTACCACCCGGCCTCTACATAGCCGAGTTGCACATCGCCGGCGACGCCGGTGACCGCAGCACACGACGCATCGTGGCCGTGGCCTACTAAGTATGCCTGATGGTTGTGTGCTCACTTTCTTCGTGCTCTGGTAAGCGATATGAAACTCGGGATCGTCCTCCACCCGTTCAGCGATCGGAACCTGTGTCTGGCCAAGCAGATCGGCGTCAGCGAGGTCGTTTATTGCGACATCAACGACGATGACCAGGAGACGACGCGGCGTTTTCCCGAAGCGGACGAGCTGATCGCCGTGAAGAGAAGGATCGAGTCGTTCGGGATGGGACTTAGCATCCTCGAAACGGCGTTCCCGATGGACCAGATCATCGTCTCGAAACCAGGGCGCGAGCGGCAGCTCGAGCATTTCAAGAGGGCACTCGGGAACATGGGGAAGGCTGGAATCGGGACGCTCTGTTACGACTGGATGCCGACCGAACTGAGCGTCGTGCGCACGAGCTTCTCAAGACGGATCCGCGGCGGCGCTTTCACGAGCGCCTTCGATCTGCCGAGTTTCGAGGCGCAAGGCGGCACGGGAGAGGCCACCACAGAGGACGAACAGATGTGGGACGACCTCGAGTATTTCCTGAGGGCCTGCCTGCCGGCCGCCGAAGCGGCGGGGGTGCGGCTGGCCCTGCATCCGGACGATCCACCGCTGTCGCCGCTGGGGGGATACGCACGCATCATGCGCAGTCCCGCTGCCTTCGACAGGCTGTTCGCCATTTCTTCGAGTGAGTGCAACTGCATGACCTTCTGCCAGGGCTGCTTCTCGGCAATGGGAGTGGACGTGCCGGCGGCGATCAGGCGTTTCGGCCATCACATCGCGTTCGCTCACTTCCGCGACGTCGAGCTTGCCGAGGACGGCGTCTCATTTCACGAGACGTTTCAGGATGACGGGCGCACCGACATGGTCGAGACAATGAAGGCATACAGAGAGATCGGATTCAGCGGCGTGATCAGGCCCGACCACGTGCCGAAGCTGGAGGGGGAGTCGGGCACCGCCAACGGATACACGCTGCTCGGCCGCCTGTACGCTGTCGGCTATCTGCGCGGCATCGCCGAATCGGTCGGCATTCCGCTCACCTGACAGCCCCCGCAACGGCCTTCTGGAACTCGGGCGTTAAACCCGCACGGCATCAAAGCGGGGCTGCGACATGGCGGTCCAGTGAAAACTCAAGCCGTACTGAGCGTCGGCAAACCAGTCGGTGCTGGCGCGCCCGCTCCGTGCTCGCGCGGCAATGCCGGCAAGCCGCGCAACTTCGGTCGTCGGGAGAACCGACAACTAAGTAGGCAAAGAGCTTATCATGGAAGATGCGGTCGAGCTTGTACCACCCGGCCGCATCTTCCACCGTCTGCTTGGTCAGACTCTCTTTAAACGGTTTACAATCAAAATTCCGCAAACAAGCGCGTGTACCAGAAGGCACCGTTGTAATCCCAAGGCGTACTCTCCGGACGCAGATTGCCTTGGCCAGAGGTCTCTTCGGGCGCAGCTTCAGGCACTGAGTCGAAAATATTCTGCGCTCCCACGCTCAACTGATAGCGCTCGGCAAAGGTGTAGCCGACTTCGGCATCGACAATGACGCCCCCGTCAAAAGAATCGAGATCGCCGCAACTGTTGTCCTGGAAGCGGCAGGCTTTCCAAGCGCTAAAGTAGCTGGGCCGCAGCATACCGTTCCAAGCGCCCATTTGGTGGCTACCGGTGATCACCAAGCGGTGCTTGGGGTTCATGTCCGCCAGTTCCACCTCGCGCCGGGGCGTCATCAGTTTGAAGCTGATCGGTTCGTCCAAGGGCTTGCCGAGGAATTCGCTGACGGTCCGCACCTGCGAAAAATCCTCGAGGATGTTCCGAGTCCAGTTATAAGCGACATCGATATGCGACAGGGATTGGGTGTCCCACGTCCGCGCCCACGACAGCACCAAGTCAATTCCCTCGGTGCGGGTGTCGAAGTCGTTGGAGAAAAACTTGACTTCCTGGAGGACGCTGACGCCCTGGAGGGATTCATCGTCCCGGATGATCTGGGCGATTTGGTCGGTGATCTTGATATTCCCGGTCAGGGCGATGCGATCCGCGATGGTAATGTCGAAGTAGTCGAGGGTCATATTAAAACCGTCGGCGAGTTCCATGGTGGTGCCGACGGAAAATCCCACGGACTTCTCCTCAGTCAGTTCCTCGCCGCCCAAGGCCGCGGCAATGGGATGGGTGGGCGGCACCTGCCCCTGCTCGGTCAGACCACCGGTGCCGGAAAAGCCGGTGGTTACGGCGCGAAGATTGGCCTGACCGGGCGACGGGGCGCGGAACCCAGTGCTGATTGTCGAGCGCAGGTTGACCCGGTCGCTAGCCCGCAGCAGGGCCGAGAGCTTGCCGTTGAGGGTATTGCCAAAGTCGGCGTAGAAATCCTCGTAGCGCACGGCCGTACCTAGCTGAAGCTGCGGCACTACGTCCGCTTGCAAATCCAAGTACAAGGCATAGTTGGGGCGATCCCACTTGCCGGCGTTGTCCGGGTGCAGCCCCTGATAGCCATTGGAACCGCTGCTGAAGCCCTGGGCCGCAAAGGGCCCCACCACGTAGGAGGCTTCATCGCCAGCCACGGACTCGAAAGTCTCCTGGCGCCATTCCGCGCCCCAAGCAATGCCGAGCGGCGACGCCAAACCGCCCACCTCCATCGCGTACGAGAAGTCGAGGTTGGCCGCAACTTCGGTCTGGATGTAGTCGCGCGGGCGGAACGACGTCGGCGTATCCGGCCCCAGCGAGGCGTTGATGGTATTGAAGATGAAGAATTCAATATCGCTGCGGGCGGCGCTGACGCTGGCGTCCCACTTAAGGCCACCAGAGCGGGCACCGCGCAAGCCAGCCACCAAGCTCACATCGCGAATATCAGCTCCAAAGCGCGGCGTAAAACCACCGGGGAAGCGCTCGTTGAACAAAAAGAGATCGCCCTGATGCTCATCGACGAAAGCCTGGGTCTCGTCAAAGCTAGCGTCCAGAGAGGGCACTTCCAAGTTCGCGGGATCAATGTCGTCGTCCGGGTCGAGATCGGCTACCGCCCGTTCCGTACCGATGCGAAATACGCTGCTGCGCGCCGAGGAAGTACCCGGAGCGCGGAAGAAAAAGCCCCCTTCGGCGCGGCGCTTGGCCCAGCCGCCAAAGCTATAGGCTTCGGCCCCATTACCGAGATCAACTCCGGAGTTAAAAAAAGTATTCCACACGCCGTCGAGGTCGGGACTGCCCCATATCTGCGCCGGCTCTTTGACGGGATAGCCTCTCTCTCGCAACGTCGCCGCATTGGCGCGTTGGCCGCTGCGGATGGTTGGATCGCTTTGGCGGTACTCGACGCTGACGTTGAAAAAGCCGTCCTCAGTAAGCGACAGACCGACGTTGGCGGCGACTTGGGACAAGCGGCCATCGCCCTCGAAGTACTGGCCTCCCCGCGTCTCCACCAGCACCCCTTCGGAGGATTCGCGCAATCGCAGATTCAGCACCCCGGCGATGGCATCGGACCCGTACTGGGCTGCCGCGCCATCGCGTAGCAGTTCCATCTGCGCCAAAGCAATAGCTGGAATCACGCTCAAATCCGGCCCTTGCGATCCCGTATTGAGCGAACTGCCCAGCAGCGCGATTACGCCGGAGCGATGGCGGCGCTTGCCGTTGACCAGCACCAGCAGGTTGTCCGGCGGCAGGCCCCGCAGCGTGGCCGGGCGCACCAAGGTCGCTTCGTCGTCAATACCGTGCCGCTGAATATTGTACGACGGGGTCAAGGTGCGCAGCATGTCGTCCATATCGACCGCAGCTTGCGTGCGCAGTTCGTCGGCATTCAGCACATCTACGGGCGCAGCCGACTCCTTCTCCGAGCGCGGCGCGTGGCGCGACCCCACGACGATGGCTTCTTCCATCAGATAGACATCCTCGGTATAAGCCTCGTCCTCCGTCTCAGTCTCCTCGGACCACGCCGCCTGCCCAACGACGAGCGAACCGACGAGAGCGAGACTCAGGGCAGCCGGCCCCAACAGACGCATTAGACCGGCCAAGTCCTCATATATGCTCCGCATAATAAACC
>JAGWBY010000194.1 GCA_021295675.1 Candidatus Latescibacterota bacterium
AGCCGGCGCGGTTTGTGCAGTATCGGGCCGTCATGGAAACGCGCGATCCACTGCGGGCACCGAGGCTCATGCAGGTGGCGGTCGCCTTTGGGGAACAGCTTTTTGCCCGGGCGGTGGCCGGGGCCATTGCGCCACAGGGGCCGGTGTTGGGCGAGGAGACCGCGTTTACCTATACCCTCGACGTGGAGATTGGTCCGGAGGATCTCGGCTTTGATCGCGTGCATATCGGCCTGCCGGGCGCGGTGCAGCAAGTGCGATTTGATGGGGTGGCGCTGCCGGAAGATGGGTATGAGGCGGCGTGGGACGATGAGGGCCTTGAGTTGGCGTTGGGGGCCGAGCACGGCGTGAGTCGGTCGGGGCGGCTCGAAGTGGAATTTGCGTCGGTGCTGTTGCGGCCGACGCTGGCGGTGCGGGCGGCGGTGGCCTTGGGCGCTAGCGCGGATTGGCAGTACGTGCAGCCGGAGACGGAAGATGCTTGGACTTTGGTAGGAGAAGGGGTGGTCTCCCGCGCCCTACCGCGCACCGGCGTGTCGGTGCGGCCCAATCCCTTCAACGCGGCCTCGGGTGCGACCCAAATCCAGATCGACTTGGCCAAGGTGCAGCACCCACAGGCGTTGACGGTGGCTCTGTACGACTTGGCGGGACGGAGGATGCGGGTGCTGTGGGAGGGGCAGGCGGCTGCGGCCGGGCGCAAGCGCTTGGCGTGGGACGGCCGCGACGACCGCGGGCGGCTGGTCGCGCCCGGGCATTATCTGCTGCGCATCGAAATTGACGCCGACCGCGCCGATGTGTGGACGGGTCTAGTAGGGGTGGTGTACTAATGAGCAACCGACGCTGGATCCTGCTGATCGCCTTGGTGTTGTCCGGGCGTCCGCTGGCGGCCGATCTGCCCGACGCTGCACCGCCGCGCGGGGCGCGGGTGCAGGCGCTGGTGGCCAATGTCCACTAAAACAGGGCAAGTCCATTTGCCAGATTGAGGTTGACACGGGAGGAAAATAATGTATTCTGTTTCTCGATTCTTGTTTATAAGACAAAAATAGCGAAAGAGGATACACATCATGAAACGGAACCTCGGCAAGCTGGAGACTCAGTTCTTCGCGTGGGTCCAACTGCGGAAGCGGACGACTGTCCGGGCAGGTGATATCGGTTCTGCGCTGCGGATTACGGAGAAGCAAGCGAACGAACTCCTGAGCCGGCTCACCCGCGCCGGTCTGATCGCTCGCGTGAAGAAAGGGCTCTATCTCGTTCCTGAGAGGCTGCCGCTCGGCGGAAAGTGGAGTCCCAGCGAGGCCCTTGCCCTCAAGACGCTCACGGAAGACGCAGGCGGGCGGTATCAGATCTGTGGGCCAAATGCTTTCAATCGGTATGGATTCGACGATCAGATCCCGATTGTGACGTACGCGTACAACAACCGTTTCTCAGGGACACGCCGGATTGGCAGCGTCATCCTTTCGCTGATCAAAGTCCTCGGTGGAAACGCGAGACGGTCTGTTTCTGATGTATTCGTCAAGGCTGCGGACGCTGATTGACGCTGTGTACGATTGGTCGCGCTTCAACGGGCTCCCCCGTGCATACGGTTGGATCCGGGAGGAGATCGAGAAAAATTCACGGAGTGCCGGCAAGCTCGTGCAGCTCGCCATAGAGTATGGGAACCAAGGAACGATGCGACGACTCGGATATCTTCTCGAAAGGGAAGGGGTTCGGCCGCCTGTAGTCCGCAAGCTCAAAGACGCAATCAACCCCTCGTCCGCGCTGATTCCATGGGACCCGACGCGGCCACAACGGGGGAAGACGGTCCGCACATGGGGGATTCTCGACAATGCCTAATGAGAACGGTGCCGATTTCGATGTTCACGAAGACGCCGATCTGTTCGCAGAGGCGATCAACTTCACCTCGGCCACGACGGGGTTCGCCGCGAGACTGATCGAGAAAGACTACTTCGCCTCCATGCTGCTACGTCACTTGTGTAGTGGAAGTGCTGATTTGGTGTTCAAGGGCGGCACGTGTCTCAGCAAGGTCTATTGGGGCCTCTCGCGATTGAGCGAGGACTTGGACTTCTCCGTTGCTGTGCCGCTGGACGCAACACGAGGTCAACGGCGAGAGGCCGCGTCCCCGATGAAGCAGACAATAGGTGCAATACCGGCTACCGTGGGGGCGTTTCGGCTCGAGGAAGCGCTGCGCGGCTTCAACGTGTCCACTCAGTACGTCTCTGCACTGAGCTACGAGTCGCAGATCGTTGAGGAAATCGAGAAGATCAAGCTGGAGGTCGGCTTCCGTGAGCCGCTCCTCTTGGATGCCGTGGCACTGAAGGCTCAGACGCTGCTCTTGGACCCCATCGGTGCTGAAGCTATGGTACCAGCCTTCGCGGTATGTGCGATTGCGGAGCCGGAAGCCTACGCCGAGAAAGCGCGAGCGGCCCTTACGCGTCGCGAGCCGGCTGTGCGGGATTTCTACGACTTCGATTACGCAGTTCAGATGGGATACCTCCAACCGGAGGCTGCCGACTTCGTTGCGCTCGTCCGACAGAAGCTGGCGATGCCTGGCAACGAGGGGATTGACGTGAGTGACACGCGTCGCGAGCAGTTAGTGAGACAATTGGAGGCGGAACTCCGACCCGTGCTGCGTCCGGCGGATTTCGAAGCCTTTGACTTCGACCGCGCCTTCGCACGCGTGGTGGAGTTTGCCGGTCGCGTGTGCTGAAGAGTCGCCACGAAAGTAGTTGGCTAGATGTCCCCGGCTATAACTCGCCGGTCGGCGGTGGTTGACTGGCTTTAGAGTGAAGGCGGTCATGTTTTAGGACGGCTCGGGTATTTAACACATTGAATCGCGGCGGCGGGACTTTGATTTGGAGGAGTGGATAGATTATTAAAGCGATGCGCCATTTGCTCATCATGGTCGTATGCTGCTGCGCCCCGGCGCTGGCGGGCGAGTGGGTACAAGAGGGAGCCGACAGTTTCGCGGCCGGCCTTTTTGCCGGCACGGAGATCGACAGCTTGGGGCGGGTGTCGCTGGCCTCCTTTCGCGGGGCCAACCTCGCCTTGGATGCGTCGGCTTCCTCTGGGCCGCACACCTTGAGCGGTCGCCGCAGCGTCACCGACGGCAATACCGACACCGAGTGGCTGGTTGCACCCGGGCATCATCTGCTGCGCGTTGAAATTGACGCCGTCCGCGCCGATGTGTGGACGGGGTTGGTCGGGGTGGTGTACTAATGAGCAACCGACGATGGATTCTTCTGCTCACCTTGACGTTTTTAGGGCGTCCGCTGGCGGCCGATCTGCCCGACGCTGCACCGCCGCGCCACTTTTTGCGCCGCCCACCCCTGAGCGAGTACACCAACTACGGCGAGGACCTGTACCGGCCCTATCGCCGCGAGATCCGCTTGGCTCCGCGCTACGACT
>JAGWBY010000044.1:0-21067 GCA_021295675.1 Candidatus Latescibacterota bacterium
ATCATGCAACAGCTAAACATCAATGACGCCTACCAGTACTACTCCAAGCATATCAACCGTACTGAGCGGTTTGAACTACTTGAGGAGCATCAATTATCTGTTGCTGGTAGCGTCCCATCTATTGATTGGGAGTTATTTGGCTCCATCCTAACAGGCTCAAAAGGCACACCTGGTTACGGTGCTGACTTGGAAAACTATGAAGTCAAATCTGCAACTGAAGGGAGCAGTTTTGAGTACCAGTATCATCTTCATGGAGGCATTTCAAAACTGGATGAAGATATGAAAGTCGATCATATCTTCATATCATACTCGAAGGACTATAAGCATGTGACTGTGCGCCTTGTAAAAGGCAAGGATCTGGCTACCGAATTCGAAAGCTGGCGTGCAGGTCTGCTTGAAAACTATTCAGGAGAAGCTCCTCGGCAGCGTTACCGCAAGAGCATTGCTTTTGGGTTAATACAAGAATTAGGACAGATTATCGTACAGATCGAAGATGGTGTATTGATAGAAAGCTGAATGTGGGCATAGTAACAGTGCTGAATGCTTCGTCAAAGGCCGGATTGAAGATTTCTTTTGTTATCCATTCAATCACAGGTACGCAGACAGCATCACCGAATCCAAATAGCATTTGATTAGACTCAAGGTGCGATCCAAGAACATAATCATCAGCTCCCATCAAACGTGCATTTTCTCTACCACTTAGCAGGCGAGCATCAAATCGGCCCCTTCCTGCCCTAAGCAAAATTTGTCGCGCACTACCTCCCTTGGGTGTGCGGAGACATCCCGCAATACCATCTGTCCTCAGTTCAGCAGTGGACTGCTTCTTGCCATTGCGCATTCGCATTCGCCTAAATACAGTTCCGTAAGACCAAAATGGTTTGTCCATCATTTCGTGTACCTTCTTTTGATGCCGTTCAAACATCTGATTGTACAAATAGGACGACCGATCTTCAGGCCACCATTTTTCATTGAGATCTACAATATCAGCGAGATCAGAGGAACGTCTAGGCAGTTGAGGCAAAGGATAAAGATGCCACGTTAAGTCTGAATGTGAACGGATGAAATTAGTAATTCTTGGAAGGCGAGCCGTATTTTTCTGCTGGAGAATGATTTCTTGCTCTAAAATATCTTGGTGGCCAGCCAGAAGGTTACCAATAATAAAGAGCCTAGCCCTGCTTTGGGGCACAAAGTGAGAGGCGTTGATAAGCAGTATATCGAGTGCATAGCCTAGTTCGCACAAAGCAGAAAGGGCTACTTCAAGATCGTGCCCTCCCTTGGATGTAAGCATACCCTCCACGTTCTCAAGCAGGATAAAAGGGGGAGGGTGCTTTGTTTTCATTTCTTTCAGAATTCTTACAAATTCCCAAAATGAAGACGTCTCTTTTCCAGCTAAACCTTCTCTGCTACCCGCAACGGATACATCAGTGCAAGGAAATGAAGCATGGGCAAGGGTGACAGGAGGTATCTCCTCTCCGTCAACTGTGCTAATGTCGCGCAGATGGTAGCTCCCTTGACCAAAATGTCCTTCGTAGAGCTGGCGTTTTTCATCGCTGTAGTCAACGGAGTAAATAGTTGACCAACCAGCTTTTTCCAACCCTAATTCTACTAAGCCAATTCCGGCAAAAAAGTCAGCTACTGTCTTTTCGGGCATTATATTCTGCTGACTCTTCACGAACTGCATAAAACGGTCCCTCCAGAGGTTGGTTGCCGATTTTTTCTATAATACCAATGGCAACACTTATATATCGAGTACCATTGCCCTGTTCAGCGGCACTTACGTTCGATTGGGTTGAGCCAATCTTTTTAGCAGCTTCTGCTTGATTTAGTCCGGCCTTTTCCCGGACCTCTCTAGCGAGCTTGCCCAAGGTATTGAGATTCATGTATTTCATCTTGAATACAGCATAGTCAATATGACTATGCTCGTCAAGTCCACAATTCGGCAAAAATTCAAATTGTAGCCTAGAGCATTCCGTAGGGGATTAGTGGGTTTTTATTATCTGTATGCTGCCTTACCTTATTTAGGAACAAAATCAAGAAGAAAGGGAAACCCAACATGCGAATGAGTCGGCTTTTCAGCCAGACCTTGCGCGAAGTCACTGCCGACGTGGAAGTAGCCAGCCACCAACTCTTGCTGCGGGCCGGCTTTATCCGTCCGCTGGCCAGCGGCATCTTCAGCTATTTGCCCCTAGCGCAGCGGTCCATGCGCAAGATCGAGGACATTATCCGCCACGAGATAGACGCCATCGGCGGCCAAGAGATCACCATGCCGGTGGTGCATCCGGCTGAACTCTGGCAGCGGACGGGGCGTTGGTACGCGGTCGGCACGGAGATGGGGCGCTTCCAAGACAAAAACGAGCGCGACATGGTGCTGGCCATGACCCATGAGGAAGTAGTGGCCGACCTAGTCAGCCGCGAGATAAAATCCTACAAGCAACTGCCCCAGCTAGTCTATCACATCCAGACCAAGTGGCGCGACGATCCCCGCCCTCGCTCGGGCCTCATCCGGGTGCGCGAGTTCACCATGAAGGATTCCTACAGCCTCGACGCCGACTGGGACGGCCTCGAAAAGCAATACCGCGCCCATTACCAGCAGTATTTCAACATCTTCCATCGCTGCGGCCTCGACGTGCTCGCGGTGCGCTCGGACACCGGGATGATGGGCGGCGAGCTAGCCCACGAATACATGTACCTGACGCCGATCGGCGAAGACACCCTGCTCTTGTGCGACGGCTGCGGGTACTCGGCCAACCGCCAAATCGCCACCTAAGAAGCGCCCGCCGCGCCCGAGAAAATCGCCACGCCCAATACCACGACCATCGAGGAACTGACTGCGCTACTCGACATCCCCGCGAATAAGACGGCCAAGGCGCTCTTCCTGATGGCCACGGTCGGCGACGGTCGAGACAAGGAGGATGCGTTTGTACTGGCAGTCATACGCGGCGACATGGAAGTCAACGAGACCAAGCTGGCCAATGCGGTCGGCGCGCTCGAAATGTGGCCGGCGCGGGACGAGGAAATACGCGCCGTCGGCGCAGAACCGGGCTATGGATCGCCCATCGGCGTCGAGGGAGCACTAGTCGTCGTCGATGACTCTGTGGCGTCTTCGCCCAATCTAGTAGCCGGTGCCAACGAGCCGGGCTATCACCTCGCCAATGTAAACCACGGCCGCGACTACACGGCCAACGTGGTCGCCGATATCGCCACCGCCCGGCAAGGCGACGGCTGCCCCAACTGCGGGGCAGCGCTGCGCGAATCGCGCGGAGTGGAAGTGGGCAACATCTTCCAGCTAGGCACCAAATTCACCGAGGCACTGGGTGGGGATTTCCTCGACGCCGAAGGCAAGGCGCAGCCAGTCGTCATGGGGTCTTACGGGATCGGCGTGGGGCGGCTGTTGGCCTGTATCGCCGAGGAGTACCACGACGAAGACGGCTTGGTGTGGCCCATTGCCGTCGCGCCCTACGAGGTACACATCGTCCTCCTCGCCAAGGGCGCAGGCGCAGCGCAAGACGCGGGCGAGCAACTCTACGCCGACCTCGCGGAGCCGAGAAAATCCAGGAGTCAAGTTCAACGACGCCGATCTGATTGGAATACCGGTGCGAGTGACAGTGGGGGATCGCGGTTTGCAGCAGGGGATTGTCGAGATCAAGCTGCGGCGCGAAAAAGAGCGGCAGGAAACGCCGGTAGAGCAAGCGGTAGAGTACGTGGTGGTAAAAGTGGAGAAGTTGCAACGCGAGTTAGACGAGCGCGTGGTAAAAGTGGAGTACAAGGGATAAGATTCGCCTTCGCAGCCTGTAGGGGCAACTCTTGTAGTTGCCCAACCACCAACCTAGCGGCACTCCCAACGCAAATCGGAGGTCATAGATAATGTTCGTCGAAGGTTACACCGACCAACTCAGCTACCGGGCCGGCGAACAGGTGCGCTTTCACGTGGCGACCAGCGCGGACGAATATGCGCTGGAAGTGACGCGAATCGGTGCCGAGCGCGAAGTCGTCTGGCATCAGAATCAACTGCCCGGAGCGGCCTATCCAGTCCCCGAAGACGCTTCGTCCAATGGCTGCGGCTGGCCGGTTTCCCACTCCTTGAAAGTGTCAGCCGACTGGCGCAGTGGGTATTACGAGTTTGCGCTGCGCGTCGAAGACCAAGGCGGCAAGTTCGTGCGGCGGGGGCGGCGCACGGCCGAAAGCCGGGGCTTTTTCATCGTCCGCCCGGCTGCCCCTACGGACGCTCGCATCCTCCTTCAGCTAGCCACCAATACCTACAGTGCCTACAACAACTGGGGCGGCTACAGCTTGTACAGCTATCACGGCCGCGGCGGCTTGCAGGGGCATCGCGTCTCCTTCGACCGTCCGCTGGCCGGGCTATTCGACCGCTGGGAGCGCGATTTTGTCGAGTGGGCAGAGGGCGCTGGATACGCACTCGACTACTGCGCCAATTCCGACCTCGAATGGCATCCCGAACTGTTAGACAACTACCGGCTCGTACTCAGCGTGGGGCACGATGAATACTGGTCGGCTCCCATGCGCGACCACCTCGAAGCCTACATCGCCGCCGGAGGCAACGTCCGTGTGCTGGCGGGTGCGCAGCGAGGACGAGGGCCGGGCGCTGGTGTGCTGGAAGCAACAGTTCAACATGGACCCGGCCTACGCCGCCGGCGACTACGCGAACCTTTCGACCTTGTGGAGCCACCACCTCGTGGGGAGGCCGGAAAACGAGCTGACCGGCGTCGGCTTCCTCTACGGGGGCTATCACCTAAGCCACGGGCAATACATGGATGGGTCCGGGGCATTTACAGTCCATCGCCCGGAACACTGGGTTCTTGCGGGAACGGACTTGCAACGCGACGACACCTTCGGCGGCGAACACACCATCGTCGGCTACGAGTGCGACGGCTGCGAGTTCGCGTTGGAAAACGGGCTGCCGGTACCCAAAGGGACCTACGGCACTCCAGCGGACTTCACCATCTTGTGCACCGCCCCGGCGCGGTGGCATCCAGACGACAGCGTGTGGTACGAGCGCTGGGAAAAGGGCCGGGAGGGCGCGGCGGTCATGGGCCTCTACACTCGCGGCGGCACGGTGTTCACGGCCGGGACAACCGACTGGTCGCACGGGCTAAAAGGAGATGCGACCGTCGCCCAGATCACCCGCAACGTCCTCGACCGGCTGAGCCAGACAACAACGACGTGACCCCGCTACAGCGAGTGTTGCAGACGGGCAACGCGACCATTGCCCGCTAGGTGAAACGCAATATGTTATCGGCAGGGCAATGAAAAATCGGGGTTATTTTTACCATAAAGGCGATATATGAATGAGCGGTATTTAGTAACAGGTGCGCTCGGCTGCGTGGGTGCATGGGCGGTTCGTCGGCTAGTCCGCGAGGGGACGCCGGTGTGGACCTACGATCTGGGCGGCGATCCCTATCGGTTGAGGATGATCATGACGGACGAAGAACTGGATCAGGTGCGACTGCTCGAGGGAGACATCGCGAATCTGGACGAGTTTGAGCGAGTCGTGGTCGAATGCGGTATTACTCATATCCTGCATCTAGCAGCCATGCAGGTGCCCCTAGTTCGGGCCGATCCAGTACGCGGGGCCAAGGTAAACGTCGTGGGGAGCACCGTCGTCTTCGAAACGGCCGCGCGTCATCGCGACCAGATCCAGAACTTGGTCTTTGCAAGCTCGTTTGGAGTGTACGGCGATCCGGAAGCGTACCCTCCGGGGCCGATCGCCCACGACGCTCCATTGCTGCCGCCGACTCTCTACGGGGTGTTCAAGCAGTGCAACGAAGGCACAGCTCAGGTCTATTGGCGGGAGCAGTCGGTGCACTGCATTGGTCTGCGCCCGTGCGTAGTGTACGGACCGGGTCGCGACCAAGGCTGGACCTCCACTCCGACCAAGGCCATGCTCGCCGCCGCGCTCGGTCGCGAGTACGAGATCACCTATGGCGGCACCCTCGTCTATCACCACGCCGATGATGTCGCCGCCGCCTTTATCGCCGCGGCTAGGACCAAGCTGGAAGGTGCCCCAGTGTACAATCTAGGAGGCAGCACGGTCTCCATGGCCCAAATCGTCGCTGCAATCGAGGAGGTTATCCCCGAGTCGGCGGGCAAAATTGGATTCGACCCAACGCCGCTGCCACATCCCTCAAGCGCCGATGACAGCGCCCTGAATCAGGCCCTCGGACCCCTTCAGTACCGATCGCTGGTCCAGGGAGTTCGGGATACGGTCCAAGTTTTCCGCACTGCCTTGGAGGCCGATCGCCTCGACCTCGAGCGGGCGCTGCGCACTTAGAAGCCGTCAGGGCAAATAACCTTCTTATAGGAGCGCATCCTACGTGAAAATCACAGGAATTAAATCCGTCATGATACAGGGCATTCCCTGGACGTGGACGCTGGTCAAAGTGGAAACTGATGAGGGAATCTGCGGCATTGGTGAAGCGCAGTTGCCCATTGGCGTGCGGGACGTGCTCGCGCGCATTGAAGGACTGCTCGTCGGCGAGGATCCCCGCCACCCAGTCCGGCTGGCGCAAAAGATATACCGCGGACTAATCGGCGCTGGGTCCACGGGGGGCAGTATTGTGCTGGCCTTGTCGGGGGTCGAACTAGCGCTGTGGGACCTACACGGCAAGATCACGGGACTGCCCTTGTGGCAGCTACTCGGCGGCAAGTACCGAGACCGGGTGCGCATCTACGCCGACACGGCCCGGCCCGGCGACCGCTCGCCCGAGGCCTATGCCGACGGAGTGCGCCAGCGGGTAGAAGCCGGGTACACCGTCGTCAAGGTCGATATCGACAACAGCGCTCCGGGGGAGTACCGCAAGGATCCCCACAACCGCGCCCTGTCTAGGGCCGAGGTCGAGTACATGAGCGCCGTCAGCCACGCAGCCTACGAGGCCCTGCCCGCCGATGTCGAGCTGTGTCTGGATATGCACTGGTGTTACCAGCCGGCGGACGCGCTCAGGGTGGCCCGGAGGCTGGAGGACATCGACATTCTGTGGCTCGAAGATCCAACCCCACCGGAAAATCTCGACGCCCTAAAGTACGTGACCGACCACACCTCCGTGCCCATTGCCTGTGGTGAAAATCACTGGATGAGCCATGGGCTCCGGCCCATGATCGAAGACCGGGCCGCGGATATTATCACGCCCGACATCCCTCGTTTTGGCGGGGTGCAGGAAGGCAAGAAAGTGGCCGAATTGTGCGAGTTGCATTCGCTGGCCTTTGCCCCGCACAACATCTGCACGCCCGTGGGCACTGTAGCGTCGGCGCACGTGTGTGCCAACGCGCCGAATTTCCTAGCACTGGAACACCACGGTCTCGACTGTCCTTGGTGGGACGATATTGCGCTGGATTGGGGCGGGCCTGTGGTCGATCGCGGGTACATTACCGTGCCCGACCGGCCGGGGATCGGGGTGGAGTTAAACGAAGAGCTGCTGCGCGCCCATCTAATTCCCGGTGAAGTGTGGTGGGATTGAACGGATGGGGAGGTCGCGCTAGCCGGTTCCAACCCAGTGTCTGAACAGGGGTTTGACCTCGTCGAGCAAGTTGGCAAATACTCGCCCAAAATTGAGCCGTGTGCGCTTCAATTCAACGGTTACACTTCCCACTTTTCCCGTTCCCACTGCTTTTGCCCGATCCGCTCGACGTATTCCTCCCCCTTGTGCTCGGTCAGCCAGCCCTTGAGGGGCACGTCTTCGTCTGTCGGTTGCCACCACCCTTTAACATCCACCCCATCGCCGAGCAATTGTCGGCGTATTGGACTGCACTTGGCGAGGATTTCAGCGGGCATCAGGTTGTAGTCGAGGCCGCGCAGCCAGCGATAGCTATATCCCAAAAACAGTACTTTCCGAGTCGTCTCCGAGGTATTGATTCCGCGCGCGTGCCACATCCGGCGGTCGAACAGCACGGCCGTGCCCGCCTTCACCTGAACCTGCATGGCATCGGCAAAATCGGGCGGACGGTCCCCCTTGTGGCTTTCGGGGACAATTCGGATCCCGCCTCGCTCCGGCTCGCTGATGTCCGTCAGCCAAAATCCGACCTTTAACGACAACCTCGGTTGGGGACGCTCCATTTCGGGAACTGGCCGGCCGCCGTCTTGGTGCCATCCTCCGGGCTTTAGATTGACGCTGCTCTTGGATTCGGGTGGGTAGTAGATCAAATGCGAGATGTAATGCTGGACGTTCCAGCCGAGAATGTCCCAAATCAGCGGGAACGTCTTGGGCCAATCGAGCAGTTCGAGAAAAACATCGTCCTCGACAATAGTCCTGAATTTCGACAGCAAGGCATTGGGTGCCAACCCACGCGTCGCCCTTTCTTGGGCATCGACGCGGTCACCAGCTTCCAGCAGTCGGCCCAGCATGTCATCGTCGAGCGCATCCTCGACAACCAAGTATCCCTGCTGCTCAAAATGGTCGCGCTGTGCATCGGTCATGCAGTACTGCAAGCAACTTGGGTCCATGAGTCTTATAATCCTGCGGCTCGTACCCAATCGCCCTTTTACCGTGTTCGATGTCGTAGAGTGGCCAGTTGCTGCCCGACACTCCAAAGACGATTTCAAACTTCACGCCCGGATGAATCAGCGCCTGCTCAAAAACTCGCACGCAATCGCCGTGGCTGAGGTGATGCGGATGTTCGGGTTGGTCGCGCTTGAGGTTGAAGTTGCCGATGCGCACGCAAGAGTGGGCCAGGGCCTCGGCGAAGACCTTGCTAACCGTGTAGATGCCCACTGGGGTGGTAGTCATCTCGACCGTGCGGCGGATGCTGCGCGGATAGAGCGTTAAGACCCCGGCGCGGCTGGCATAGGCGATGCGCTTGACGCCGTTTTGACGGGCGGCCTCAAAGACGTTGTACGTGCCGATGAAGTTGCTCTGTAGCATGGGCTCCCACTCGTTGCCACCGGGCAGACCCCCAATGTGCGCGACGGCATCCACACCGCGCGTAGCCTCTAGCACAGAATCAAAGTCGGTGAGGTCAGAAACGACAGTATCCGTGAGATCGGGCATAGGCACGCGGTCGTGGCCGCGTACCTCGTGGCGCTCCTTGAGGCCGCGGGCCACGTTAGAGCCGACGCTACCGGCCGCACCGGTTACGAGTATGCGCATGGTAGTTTCCTTTCGCTAAGAGTCATTTTTAACATTCCTCGTGCTGTTCGGAACGAGGGCAACCACAAGGATTGCCCCTACGCTCGGTGCAGGGTGATAATCGGGGCCTCGGGCGGGCAGCCAAAGCGGAAGGGCAGCCAGTGCCCAACCCCGGCCGTAGTGTAGAGCTGAGTGGTGCCCTTTTCGTAGTGTCCCCAGATATAGCGTTCGGGAAAGAACGGCTCAAAAAAACTGCGCCCGGCCATGCCTAGCTGAAAACCATGCGTGTGGCCGGCCAGAATCAAGTCGGTACCGCCGAGCGGCGCAGCGTAGTCGAGGGCTTGCGAGCGATGGCTCAGCAACACAGTGAAGGCATCGCTCGGCGACGCGCTTACGGCCTGTTCCACTGAGTGGCGGAGTTGCGCGTAGGACGCCGGGTTGCGCAGGAAGCGCGGATCGTCAACTCCGCCGAGGTAGAGCGTCGCCGCGCCCACCGGCACCGCCAGCCCTTCGTTCACGAGCAAGGGAATCGCAGTCTGGTCGAAGTGTCGGCGGATGCGGCGGATGCCGCGCATGTACTCGTGATTGCCCAAGCTGGCGTAGGACCCAAGCCGAGTCGGCACACTTTCGATCAGACGCAGAGTCGCCAAGTAATCCGGGTTGTGGTCGCATACATCGCCGGTAATCGCGATCAGATCCGGTGCCGCTTGAGCCGCGCGCGCGAGCAGGGCTTCGAGGTCGGCGAGTTGGATGTACGGCCCAATGTGCATGTCGCTGAGATGGAGGATCTTCAAGCCCTCTAGATCGGCGGGTAGGTCGGCATAGCGGAGCGGCACCACAGGCATCCGCGTGCGAGTGTAGGAGGTGTAGATGCCGTGGCTGACACTCACCGCCCCAAGAGCGGGCACCACAGCGAGGCCACGGCTGAGAAAGCGCCGCCGCTCAAACGAGTTAGGTTCCTCTGCCCCCCCTTGCCGCAAGCGGTCGTAGAGCAAAACGCCCAAGACAACCGGCGTCAGCAGCAGTATGGCGATGAAGAAGGCCCCGAGATAAAGAGTGAGGGCCGAGAACAAGCTCGTGCCGATAGCCCACAGCCAAGGCACATCGTAGTAGCGGCTCAGGACGCGGAACACCGCGCCTAATAGAGCCAAGGGAAACTGCCAGTAGAACAGGCGGCGAAACCAAGCGACGCGCCACCAGTGCCGATGCACCCCAACGACCAAGGCCAGCGTTGTAAAATAGAGGATGACATACGCCGCCGTGGCGAAAATGAGGAAGCGCGGGATCCCCGCCACTAGGCGCTCGAACGATGCCCACAACAGGGCGGCGTCAGAAATAAGCTCCATCATCCCGCTTTAGGACGCCTCGCGCTCCGCGCCCAAGCGCCACCACAGACAGAAGACCACCACAAGAGCCAGCAGCAACAGAATACCGGCTTGTAACTGATAAGCTGGAGCGGACAGCGCGCCGAGGCTCTTGACCGCGGAGAGCACCGAGGCAAACCCCAGTAACACGTAGGCAAGGAGGTTGTTCCGCAAGATCAAGACGATTGCAGCGACGACGAAGCCAACGCTGGTGACAAATGTCAACAACTCAAAGAGGAACTCGTCGAAGTGGGCGGCGTTGCTGCCGGACATAATCAAGCCTACCCCCAAGCCCGCCAATACCCCGTAGAGCCTCTTCTTTACCACGAAGCGGCTATAGTAGAGCACCAAGCCCGCAATAATCGGGGCAAAGATGGCCCCCATTACGCCATCGGACAGAAAATTCCAAAAGGGCAAATACTGATCCAATCCAGAGGGTAGCCCAAAGCCGAGACTCGGGTCGGAGGCAATAAATCGGCTCTCTACATAGCCGCGCAAGTGCTGCCACGCCTCTCTGGCGATGAGGATCAGCGCGACCCCGACGACCGCGTCGCGGAATTCGGGCACGCGCCGCGCGGCTCGCAAGCGCGCCGGCCAGTCTGGATAGAGGCTGGTGGCCAAACCGAGGGCCGCGAGAATCATCAAGCCAACCCCCAAGCTGCCCAAAACAATGCTGAGTATCTGGGTGATGGTAAAGATCGACAGCGTGAAGCGGGTGTCATAGGCGCGTTCGACAACCGACAGGCCATTGAGAAAGTCGAGTGAGAAGAAGGCCGCACCAATCGCGGCGATTTTGACCAGCGGTGCCCAAGCTATACCCTCGTTCCGCACGCGGCGCACGAGCAGCCACAAACCGTGGATCACCACCGCGGCGATCAAGACGATAAGCAGACCGGAAAGCGCGGTTTTGAGCGTGGTGCTCTCTTGGCGCGTACGCTGCCAATCCTCGGGCACTTTGAGAAAGCGATAGATAGAAACCGGCTCGTCGCCAGCAACGTTGACTCGCACCCGATAGCGCAGCTCATCGATGTTGCGCGGGTCGCCCTCGACAGCCTCAAAGACGAAGCGGTGATCGCGGCGGTTGGGCAGCTTTTCCGACGAGGATTCCTTGAGTTCGAGACGATCGACGGCAAAACCGTAGGTGCGCAGGTGCTCGACAGCTATTGCCTGAGCTTGTGCCTCTTCGAGGTCGGCACCTTCGGCCTCTTCGGCCAGCAGGTGGTTTATGCTGTAGAGGGAGCCGTCTTCTGGATGGACGGCGACTCTGTATTCGTCCTTTTCTCCGTAGCGGAAAAATCGCGTCACCCACAAGCTGGGCAAAAGATCTTCTCGGTATAGGCGATTGACGACGGCCACCGAGTCGCGCTCTAAGATGTACCGGATCGCCATCGCGTCCGGTTGGTTTTGATAGTAGGTGACCACCTCGTATGTCGAGGCATCTGCGCCGGTCGCTTTTAGATGCTCGACGGCCTTGGCCTCGGCCTCCAGCCGCGTCAACTGAACATCGACAAAGTCGAGCGGCTTTTCGTAGTCGAGAGCAAAGAAGCCCAGCGAGGCCACGACCACCGCGGCAGCCAAACCCATGCGCCGCTTAGAGAGCGGGATATAGGCAAACGTGGGGGCCGGGGCGGCGGGGTGTTGCGCTATAGGCTCGTCCGCGACCTCTTCCGAGGCGGGGGGTGCAGCGCTTTTGTTGAGCAAGGGCGTTGGGTCAGCGAAGCGGCGCTGCCGCAAGTAGAGGACGAGGGCCACCACTAAGGGCAGGAGCATCAGGCCCGCGGACAAGGCCGCTGAAACGACGAAGTAGCTGTTGGATGAGCGGAAAAGGATTAGGGACGTGTACAGGGCGTCAATCGTATAGTGCCACACGAGAGGGGCAAGGATCCCAAAGCGGAGAAAAATATAACCAACTACAATACCGGCGATGCCCACCTCAATGCCGCGAATGTAAAAGGGCTGCTGCGGATAGTTAGCATGGGCGAAGCCCCATATAAGGCCCGCGACGACGACCGCAACCCAGCGAAATTTGAGGTATTTGTGCAGGAAGGGAATCGAAAACGCCCGGGAGATGAACTCCTCGGAGACTGCGGGCATAAAGCCGATCAACAGCACCATGATCCACGGGATGTACGTGTTGACCATCTCGCTGTAGGGAATGTCCGCCGGGCCCCAAGCGCCGACCAACTGTTCGGCCGTGATGTAAAAGAGGACTTGGTAGGCCAAGAAGGCGGGGGTCATGGCCAAGCCGAGAATGGTGCCGAGGAGAAAGCGCTTGGTGCGCAGGCCTGCTGGCGTAAACTGGCCCCCGATCTGGATTTGGTTCGCGTAGTAGCGTCGGTACAAAGGCTCGGCCGCCGCGGTGAGAAAGAAGATGAGGATGCCTTGGGCGGCGGCGGCAAACAGGCTGTTGAGCAATTGCCCCGTCAGAAAAGACCCGTATGTATCGGTCGTGTCGTAGTTAAACGAGGTCAGCGGCAAGTTGTTGAGTTCGGCCAAGAGCGTCAAAACCGTGGCGATGGCCCCGAAAATCGCCGCGGTCTTCCAGCGGATATCTCGGGCGCGAACGCCGCTAAAGAACGAGACCAGCATCGCCAATATGGTTAGGAGCAGTAAGGTCCCGGCCACCAAGCCCGTAGTCTCGTTGCGCGATCGCAGCTCGGCGAAATCGCGCTCCCAAGCCTCGGGGATTTTGAGATACTCGCCAAAGCCGCCGATTTGATCGCCTTGCAGGCGCACGTAGAAGCGGTAGTAGGCATCGCCGACGGCGAAGTCGCGCAGCTTCCAGCTAAAGGTGTAGTCGATGCGGTTGGGCCGCTCCTGAGTCTGGACTTCTACGAATTCGAGCGCGGCGAGGTCGCGGCCGAGCTCAGCGGTGAGAAAGGCCTCGGCCAAACGGCGGGCTTCGGCTTCTGCGAGGCTCGCGCCGGGCGCTTCCTCCTCGATGAGATGACTAAAACTGACGAGCTCGCCAGAAGTCGTAACCGTGGCTTGGAACTCCTCCTTTTCCAACTCCCGCACCCAGCGGTTGCTCCAGCGCCACAACTGCACAGGATCGCCGATGACCTGCGTGGCCCCCTCGAGACCCAGCTCGCGCTCGAGGAAAGTCTTGGTCTGGTTGTCGTAGAGAAAAATGGCGCTGTGGCGGTAGTCGGCCAGATCAAAGCCGCGGGCAGCGATAAAATTGGCCGCCTGCTCCTTGGCCTCGTCGCGGGTGACGCGGAAGTCAATGGAAGCTTCGGGAAAGGCCCGGTAAAAATAGTGGACTCCAACGACCAAACTAACAGCGGCAACGAGCACGCAGCCGCCGATGAAGGCGAAGTCTTTTCTCGTTAGTCTTGTTTCCATCTGTCTATGAAGGGTTTTAACTGCGTAGAGGACAATTTTATTCCGTTCAACATACCAAAAGACTAGGACTCGGACAAACCAGCCACATTGAGGCACAACAGGGCACGGCGCAGCTATCGGTGGGCGGCTCGCAACGACAGCCGAGGCGTTGAGCAAATTGCCCGATAGCCCGCAATTGCAGCCGAACGCGCCCAATCCGTTCAACACCTAGACGGTAATCGCCTAATCCTGTCGGAACCTTCTTGACAATATCTAAAAATTCGGCTATGTAGTACTCGCTCGTGCGAAAAGAAAGGGTCTGTGAGATTCTTGAACTGACGTCAAAACAGATTGCACAATCTCGAGTGATCGCCAAAGGCAACCGCATCCGCGATGTTCGACGTTTAGTTCATACTTATGGTGGTCGCGCATCCCGATGGGTCAAGAAGAGCAGTCCCCGTTTTGAAATTGCCGGACATCAATACGAAATTCACTGGTATGAACATCCCGATATCGGTCGCATTGAGCTGAAGCAAAAACGAGTTAATCCGCCATGATTGTCCAATTTAGAACACATAATATCGCATATCCCGATCTCACACCCAATCAACATTATGTAGTAATTGGGATAGAAGCCGATGACTTTAGAATATTGAACGACGCGGGCAGGCCCTTTCTCTATGATGATTCGTTGTTTGAGGTGGTCGATTCCACAGAACCTGACGATTGGATCACAGAGATTGGCGAAGACGGCGAGCGTTATGCCTATCCATTGCCGTTAAATAAAGTTGGTTTTTTTGAGGATTTTTTTGACGGAGAGAAAAAAGCGATTGTCGCGTTTTGGCAGGTTGTGAATCATCAACTTGCTGCTGCATCGGGAACTGCTTGAGATAAAGAGCGCGGACCTCGGCCAGTGGTCGTCGAGCGGTATTCCGCCATATCCCCGGTACTTCGGTATTGGGGCTTTTTTGTGCGCTCTGGTGGCGTAGGGCATCCGCATCTAGCTAGCGGCTACGGATTCGGGTTAGGGCACGGACAAACTCGCCGCATTGACGCGCCCAGCGGCATTTTGCAGATTCGCGGCCTTAGAAGCCGTCTGAAAACCCCTGGTGGCCGTCGCGCGGCTGCACCCGGGATTTCCAGACGGCTTCTTAAACCCTTAACAGAGGAGCACACGGTGGCAGCAAAAAAACAAGAGCACTTCCGCGTCGGTGTCATAGGCTACGGCGGCGCGTTCAATATGGGTCAGTTGCACTTGACCTCCATGGCCAAAAACGAGGGCGTAGAAGTGGCCGCTGTTTGCGAGCTAGATGCCGAGCGACGTCAAGTAGCCGACGAGGACTTCCCCGGCATCAAAACCTACGGCCGCGTCGGTAGCATGCTGCGGAACGCGAACTTGGACTTGGTGACGATCATCACCCCGCACAACACGCACGCCAAGCTAGCGGTGCAATGCCTCAATGCCGGGCTCCACGTAGTATGCGAAAAGCCCCTCGCCATCACCAGCGCCGAAGTCAAGCGCATGCAGGCGGCAGCTAAAAAGAACAAGGTCCTGATCTCGACGTTTCACAACCGGCGCTGGGACGGCGACTTTGTGGTGCTGCGCGACCTAATTCTCAAAGAGCAAATCATCGGTTCCGTCTTCCGCATTGAGGCCGGATTTTACGGCTACGGCGAGCAGGGGACTTGGTGGCGCTCCAATCGCAAAATCTCCGGCGGAGCCATCTACGACTGGGGCGCGCATTTTACGGATTGGATTTTGAATATCGTCCCGAAAAAAATTACCTCGGTCAGCGGCTATCAAGTCAAAAATTCCGCGTGGAAAAAATACGACAACGAGGATCACTCCGAATACACGCTGCGCTTCCACAGCGGCTGCACCGTCACCCTGACCATGTCCAACCTATCGATGAGTCCGCGGCCGCGCTGGCGGGTGCTGGGCACGAAGGGCGCAATCGAAGACGTTGGCGGCAAGTACCTCGTCAAGGCAATGATCAACGGCCGCCAAATGAGCACTGAGGTACCCTTCGCCGAGTCCAATTGGGACGCGTACTACGAAAACATTTTCGCGCATTTGCAGGGCCGCGCCGACCTCGTCATTACCCCCGAATCCGCGGGTCGGGTAATCGGAGTGCTCGAAGCAGCCAACATTTCGGCGGCGCGCGGGTCGGTGCCCATCAAGCCAGCCTTTGTCTGAGCAAGACCTGCCCCGCCTCAACCCAACTGCGCAACTGTCTGCGCTCTTGGGGATCGGTTGCCGCTCGGGGGCCACGGTCGTCGGCCTGTCGGCTGTGCGTCGCGCCAAGGGGCTGGCTCTTGTATTTGCCAGCAGCGGCCTAGCAGAGCGGACGTTGCGCGAACTGGCTCGTTTAGAGCGCGGGGGTACGCGCGTCTTTCAAGTACAGGCAATGGAAGTGCTGACTCAGGGCTTTGGTCGCGAGGACGCCCACGTGATTGGCGTTTTGCGCGGCGATTTGGCCCGTGGGTTGGTCAAGCACATAGAGGAGCAAACGCCATGACCATATCGGTAGTTTGTGGGACGGAAGACAAGGATCGGATGATCGACGCTCTCGACCGCACCGCTTCCGCCTAACCGATGTCTTGGGAAATCGAGCGCAAGTACCTCGTAGCCGACCGCTCTTGCCTCGACCAGCTAGCGGGCGTCGCCTTTCGGCAGGGCTACATTCCCATCCAAGACGGCGGCGTGGTGCGCGTGCGCATTGAAGGCGAGCGGGCGGTGCTCACGCTCAAGGGAGCGACTAGCGGCATCGCGCGCCGCGAGTACGAATACGAAATCCCACGCCAAGACGCCGAGAGCATCCTAGCGACCCTGTGCCAGCAGCCCCTCATCGAAAAGACGCGCTATACCTTGCCTTGGGCGGGCAAGGTCTGGACCATCGACGTATTTTCTGGCGAAAACGAAGGGTTAGTGCTCGCCGAAGTCGAACTGAACAGCCAAGACGAGGCCGTGGAGAAGCCGCCCTGGGCCGGCGTCGAAGTATCGGACGATCCACGCTATTACAACGCCAACCTCGTGCGCAATCCCTATTGCAAATGGCGGGACGATTAGAAGTGGTTCACGCTGTCATCCTATTCTGCGTCTATCTGCGTCTATCTGCGGATCATCTTATAAGTGATGTAGGATTGCTATAACAAATCGCCACTAACCATTAATCCGGTCGCTTCTATTCCTCAAAAAGCATGCTCAGGTCCAACGCCGGTGCCGAATGCGTCAGGGCACCGATTGAGACGAGGTCCACTCCGGCAGCAGCGGCCTCGCGCACGGTCGCCAAGGTATAACCGCCAGTGGCCTCAATCTCAATGGCAGGATTGGCGGCGCGGATGAGCGCTACGGCCCGGCGCAGGGTCGGCGCATCCATGTTGTCGAGCAGGATGCGGTCTGGGCCACCCGCTAGGGCCTCCTCTACCTCCGCGAGATTTTCGGCTTCCACGTAAATCGGTGCCGTTTGGCCCCGAGCCGTGCGGATGGCAGCGCGGACACCGCCTGCGGCCGCGGCGTGGTTTTCCTTGATCAGCACGGCGTCGTACAGACCCATGCGATGATTGACGCCGCCGCCCAAGCGCACGGCCCACTTCTGCAAGTGCCGCCAGCCTGGGGTGGTTTTGCGAGTGTCAGTGATGCGAGTAGCCGTGCCGTTTAGAGCCTCCACATAGCGGTGAGTCAGAGTGGCCACGCCCGAAAGCTGTTGCAGGAAATTGAGCGCCGTGCGCTCGCCAGCTAAAAGCGAGCGAGCGCGGCCCTGCAAGCGGACGAGAGTCTGGCCTTCTGCAACCTCGTCCCCGTCGGCGACCTCAGCACACACAGAAACGTCTTGGTCGAGACGGGCGAAAACCGCACGGGCGATTTCGATGCCAGCGACAACACCGGCTTGGCGAGCGATGATGTGGACGCGAGCCTCGGCATCGCTCGCCACGGTCCAAGCAGCGGTCAAATCGGCTTCTACATCTACGACGCCGAGGTCTTCCCGCAAGGCTAGGTCGATGAGCTGGTCATACGCGGCGGAGGGCAATGGAGCGGAGTAGTTTGTGGCCATTTTGTTTCCTAAAAAAGTTGCTGATTTGCACTGCGTGGCCTAAGTACACGACAGTAGTGCGGTATGAGATGCTTCGCTTCGCTCAGCATGACAGCATGGGGCGTCATCACCTGTCATGCTGAGCGGAGCAAAGCGGAGTCGAAAACATCCATTGGATTACTGTCGTGTATTAAGCTGCGTGGCAAATGTACGCAAAGTCTGGTCACACTGCTGACATTAGACAGAAAATGCCCGGCAATCTATGTTTTTTAATATGGCCACGCTCGTCCACGTCACGCACGAAGCCGTGCAGCAAGCCGGTGGCATCGGCACGGTCCTGCGCGGCCTGATCACCGCCCGCAGCTACCAAGCCCACTGCCAGCGCACCATCCTGCTCGGCCCCCTGACTGATTCAGACAGTGCCCAACCGCTCGGCCCGGATGGCGAGATCCTCTACGACGCCAGCCGCAGCATCCGCGCCGCCGCCGTCGCCGACCAACTCAGTGCGGTCGAGCGGGAGTTTGGCGTGCGCTTGGTCTATGGCCGACGCTTGCTGACCCAAGACGGACGCCGAGCCTCGCCAGAGGTGCTGCTGGTAGATGTGAGCCACCCGCCTCAAGGGCTGAACGAATTTAAGCGCGACCTATTCCTCCAGTTTGGCCTCGAATCGCACCGCTACGAACAGCACTGGGAATACGAGCAATACCTGCGCTTGGCCGAGCCGGGTTTCGCAGCCGTGTGCTCCCTAGTCGGAGACGCGCCCTTCTTGCTATTGGCGCATGAATTCATGGGGCTAGGTACTGCCTTCAAAGCCCTGCTGAGCGATGCGGCGTGTAAAACCCTGTTCTACGCGCACGAAGTGGCCTCCGTGCGGCCCTTGGTGGAGGAGCGGCCCGGACGCGACATTGCCTTTTACAATGCGCTGCGCCAAGCGCGCGCAAACGACCAATACATCGACGAATTATTCGGCCCGCAAGACGGCTATTTCAAACACGCCCTCGTCAGCCAAGCCCATCGTCTCGACGCAGTCCTCGCCGTCGGCGATTGGGTGGAGGAGGAGTTGCGCTTTCTCGGGCCGGAATTCGCCGCTCGTCCCATTGACCTCGTGTATAACGGGGTGCCAGCCATCGAACTGTCCGCGGCCGAGCGCGAGGCAGCGCGGAAAAAAGTGCAGGCCAGTGGAGCCACGCTCTTAGGTTGGACCCCAGATCTGATCTTCACGCACGTCGCCCGCCTAGTCGAGAGCAAGGGCTTGTGGCGCGATTTGCTGGTGCTCGAACACCTCGATCACCACCTGTGGGAGCGAGGGCAACGGGCGCTTTTTATCGCATTGGCGACCGAGACTGGACGCCGCGATTCCGAGGATGTCCAGCGCATGGCCGCGTACGGTTGGCCGCTAGTTCACCGCGAAGGGGGGAGCGACCTCAGCAGCGGCGAGCTAAAATTCGACCTTTTAGTCCGCGCCTTTAATGCGCGCACCCGCGCCGTCAAAGCGCTTTTCGTCAACCAATTCGGCTGGGATCAGCAAAGCTGCGCGTTCCTGCCGGCCAACGCGGAATTCGCCGATTTGCGCCGAGGCAGCGACGTGGAGTTCGGGCAGTCGATTTACGAGCCTTTCGGCATCTCCCAAGTCGAGTGCCTGAGCGCTGGCACCATCAGCGTGGTCAGCGATGTGTGCGGCTGCCGCGGCTTTGTGCGCCAAGCGGCCGGTGAATCGGGATTGGACGGCTTTATCGAGGGAGCTTATACCCAACTGGCCGAGGCCGACCGCGCCGGCCAGCCGATTGGAGTGCGCGAACGCACACAAGCCGAAGCAGTGCAAAGTCAGGTGGTGGCCAGTGCCTTAGCCAACCAGCTATCCGCAGGCGAGCCTGGTCGCAAAAGGCTGCTTGCCGAAGGCTATGCCGCGGCCCAGCAGATGAGTTGGGAGCGCGTGGCTGAGGATATGCTGTTGCCCGTTTTGCGGCGGCTGGAGCAGTGACATGGCTGGGCTAGTGATTGCACTCGCACTCTCGCTTGGCGGCTGCGTGCCCTTTATCGGCGGCCCGGACCAAAGGCGTCAACTAGCGCGTGCGGCCCAAGACCTCGTGGAAATCATCGAGGTCCGGGAAGGAGAGGTTGACTGGCTGGGCTTGCGCGACCCCGCTGGCGTGCAGACCGAGGAGACCAAGGTGCTCGACGATTACGTGCTATCTGCGCTGATGAGGACCGAGGTCGCGGTGGGGCTGGTCGATACGACCGGCAAGCGTTGGCGCGGCGAGGAATTAGTCGGCCTAAAGCAAGGGGGAAGCGCTGCGCTCGCATTGGGCGGGCGGCTTGAAGCAGACGCCCCGTGGATGTACGTGCGGATGTTTTTAGTCGAGCGGAAAAGCGGCGAGCTCGTGGCAACTCGCACCACCCGCATCTCGGAACAGGACGTGCGCCACGAGGTCGCCTCGCGCCAACTCGGAACCGGAGAGAGCTATGGTCCAATTGAAGTGGAACTACACCTGATTGCCAAGCGCGAAGAAGGAGGCGTCGCCCAAGCTGTCGAGTTGGCGGAGGGTGTGCAATTGCAGCAAGGCGACCAGCTACAACTGCGCTTTAAGCTAAGCCGCGACGCCGAAGTCCACGCCTTTCTGTGCAGCTCTACCGGTGCGCGCGAAACCTTGTTTGACGAACAATTCGTCTATTCGGACATCGTCCAATACGCCCCCGGCGAGAACGATTGGATCGCCTTCAACGAGCTCGATCAAGTCTATACCCTGTACTTCCTCGCCGGGCCGCAGCTATTGGCCGAAAACGCCGGGCCGTTCTACGAACAATTCGCCACGCTTGTCCGCGATGGACAGATCAACCGCTTCGCCGGGCTAGACCAACTCGATACGGCCCTAGTCGAATTTCTCCAGCGCCCCGAACCTCTCGAAGTTTTGCGCGGCGACGAAGACATTTCTCTCGGCCAGCCAGAAACCATGGTGTACGACGACGGCAACACCCTGTCGAGCCAAGCGGAGATCCTCACCGGCACTCCGGTGCTGGTACGCGCCCTGAGTTTTTCCGTGCAGTAGCTACAAGACCGCAGCCACCGAAGCGCAAAAGTAATCGAGGTTGTCCTCGGTCAGGCCAGCGACGTTGATGCGCCCTCCCGCGACGATGTAGATCGCGTACTGCTCCCGCAGCACCTCGACCTGCTCGGCGTTCAAGCCCGAAAAAGAGAACATCCCCCGCTGCCGCTCGATAAACGAAAAGTCGCGCTCCACGCCCTGCTCGCTGAGCCGCGCGACGAGCC
>JAGWBY010000044.1:21136-43202 GCA_021295675.1 Candidatus Latescibacterota bacterium
CCGCGCCGTGGGCCGGGGGATTGGAGTAACTGGTGCGCGCGGCGATTTTGAGGTGGCTCAAGGCCCTTTCCGCGGCATCGGCGTCCGCGGCGATCAAAGTCAGGGCACCGACGCGCTCGTTGTACAGGCCGAAGTTTTTGGAAAAGGAACTGGCTATCAATAATTCGCAGCCGGTGTCGCAGATTGCCCGCAGGCCGGTCGCGTCCTCGTCCAACCCATCGCCGAACCCCTGATAGGCAAAATCGACTAAGGGCAACAGGCCGCGCTCGGCGACGACTTCAGCGACCTGCCGCCAAGTGTCCGGGGTGGGGTCGCAGCCGGTGGGGTTGTGGCAACAGCCGTGTAGCAGCACCACGTGGCCGGAGGGGATTTGCCCAAGCGCGGCGAGCAAGGCGTCCGCGTCGATGCGGTTGGCACGGGCGTCGAAATAGGGATAGGTTTCGACCTGTAGGCCGGCCGAGGCAAAAATCTTGGGGTGATTGGCCCAGGTCGGTTCGCTTATCCACACGGGTCGGTCGCCTAGGGTCTGGGCGAGGAAATCGCCGGCTAGGCGCAAGGCTCCGGTGCCGCCGGGGCTTTGCACGGTAACGGCGCGTTGGGCCGCCTCGTGCCCGACGCCTAAAATTAGCTCCCGCACGGCAGCGCCGTATTCCGCGCTGCCCTCAATGCTCAAATAGCTCTTGGTCTTTTCCGCGGCCAACACGCGCTCTTGCGCCGTTTGCACTGCCGCCAAAACCGGCGTCTGGCCACTCGCATCCTGATAGACGCCGACGCTGAGGTTGATTTTGTTTGGATTCTCGTTGCTCTTGAACGCCGCGCTCAACCCCATGATGGGATCGGCCGGTGCCATCGTTAATTGTTTAAACATGCGTTATACTACCATCTGTCTTTTAGGTCTCCCCAACTAATGGGGGCCACGGCTGTGGGACCGGAAACGCGGGTAAGCTCAAAAGTGTCAGCAGTGCTGTTTGGATGCGGGAAGACGAGATTGCCTCTGTCGCTTGAGAACTCAGCGGCGATAGTCCATCCTCGTTCAGGCGTACCGCCGAAATGGGAATTAATCGCTTCCACTAAATCGTCGGGAAGTTCGTCTGAGCCAAGTGCCTCCGCAAAGAAATTGATAAAGAACTCGCCAGCCTTCATATCGCCCAAATACAAAGCAGCTTCGTCAATATCTAACCGCACGCTGTTGCCCTCGGTGCTATAGGAGCCCATCCAAGCAAAAGTCATCGAATACCCTCCATGCGGACTTACAAGTGCATCAACAGCTAGCTGACGCAAGGCATCTATGTCGATAGTCGAATCCGCTGCGTTGACGACGTCCCCCAAATGGGGGGATCCCTCTAGCGCGAAGAGCAATACCGCGAAGACATCGACGCCGACGAAACGCATCTCAGTGTCAAGTTGGCAGGAGTTGTCTTCTGCAAAGGTGGCCCGAAGAGTGGTTTCGCCCTCTATCGTTTCGATGCTGAGGGTGCCGCCTTCTGTGACGCCAGCCAACTCAATTCTGTCTGCAGTACCTTCCCAAGTACCCAGCAGGCCTTCCTGACCAGAGACAGGCAAGGCCCACAGGATTATTAGGGCATATAAAAAACAAGGCTCATTATGGATTCCGGGGAGTTGTCTTGAAGGGGTAATCCCACCGGCTTATCTTGGTGCTGTGCGCCCTTTTTCCTTGCCTTCCAATCAGGATTTTCACCATGGTCAATATCCAAAATCTCATCGATGATGCCAAATGCTTTGAAACGGTTCGCGCCTTGCGCTGGTCTGATGGTATTTTCTGTCCGCACTGTGGTTCGGCTCGGCTTATCAAGCGGGGCTTTGATGACACGCAGCCCCATCGCCAACGCTACCGATGCCACGGCTGTGCTCGGGACTTTGATGATTTGACCGGCACCGTGTTAGCGGGTCACCACCAACCGTTACGGGTTTGGATTTTGTGTCTGTATTTCATGGGCTTAAATCTGTCCAACCGGCAAATTGCCCAAGAACTGGGATTGAATAAAGATGATGCGCAGCACATGACCACGCACCTGCGGCAAGGCCTCGTCGCCCAGCAGGAGTCCGCTTGTCTTGATGGGGTAGTCGAGTGCGATGAAGTCTATATTGTGGCCGGTCATAAGGGGCATCCTACGGCGGTGAAAAAAAAGGACGAACAGGACGACGCAATCGACTCAAAGGCCGTCGAGGACGGGGCACCTTAGCCGGCGAAAAACCGCCGATCTTAGGCATGATTCAACGCGGGGGAGAGGTGTGCATTCAGATGCTGGAGAATGTCCAGCAAAAAACTATTGAGCCGCTGATTAAAAAGGCGGTTATCCCGGACACGCTCATTTATACCGATGAGTACAACATCTACGGACGGCTAGAAGCTTGGGGCTATACCCATGCCGTGGTTCATCATGGCCAGGGTGAATTCGCACGGGATGACGATCAAGATGGTTTTGGTGAAGTGCATGTCAATACGATGGAAGGTTTTTGGTCCTTGTTACGCTCTTGGTTGAGACCGCACCGAGGGATCTCGCAGGAAAAACTCCCACTCTATCTGGGCTTTTTTCAATTCGTTCATAACATAAGAAAAAGGGGCAAAGCGCTCCTCGAAAGCCTCATTAAAGGCATTCTGGGAATAGCTCCCTGCAATCCATAATGAGCCAAAAACAAAAGCTGCGTTTCATGATGGTTTCCTCCTTTGATGAGGTAACTTAAAAAGGTGAATGTACACCGCCCGTCCTTGTAATCAAACCCCCAAAGACGGGTTTTATGCACCTCCTCAGCGGCGGCGATACGTCGCAAAGACCAACTCGCCTTCACTGCGTCTTTCCACCACCTCCCATTCACCTTCGTCCCAAGCCGGAAAGTACGCGTCCCCCTCGACTTTGATGGGCAGGTGCGTCAGGATCATTTCGTCGGCCAAGGACAGGGCCTGCTCATAGACTTGGGCACCACCGAGCACAAAGAGTTTTTCGCTGCCGTGGGCGCGGGCGCGCTGCAAAACCTCGGCCAAACTCGCGCAGACAACCACGCCCTCGGCGACCGCGTAGTCTGGATTGCGAGTGAGGACGAAATTGAGGCGCTGTGGCAAGGGACGAACCTGAAAAGTCTCGTAGGTTTTGCGACCGGCCACGACCGCGTGGCCCCGGGTGACGCGGCGGAAGTGCTTCATATCGGCCGGATAGTGCCACGGGATGGCGTTGTCGCGGCCAATGACCCTGTTTTTGCTCAGGGCGGCGATGATGATGGTTTTCATGCGGACGAATCGGACGGATAAAAGAAAGAGCGGACGACCGGCTGCTCCGCACGCTTGGCCTCGGCGACCGTGCCGGTAAATGCCACTTGGCCTTGGTCCAGCATGATGAGACGGCCGTCGAGCCGCTCGATGCTGAGTAACTCGTGGGTGACAATGGCGATGGTGATGCCCAATTCGCGGTTGAGCGTGAGGAGCAGCGCGTCGATCTCGGCGGCAGTGACCGGATCAAGGCCCGCACCCGGTTCGTCGCAAAAGAGAATTTCCGGGTCCATGACCATGGCCCGCGCAAGGGCGGCGCGTTTGCGCATCCCGCCCGACAACTCGCCGGGGAAGTGGTCGCAGGCGTGCCCCAAGCCCACCGAGGCGAGGCGGGTGCGCGCAATCTCCCCAATCAAGGATCGCTCTAAGTCCGTGTGCATTTCCAAGGGCAGGGCGACGTTTTGCTCCACCGTCAACGAGTTGAGCAGCGCGCCGTATTGAAACATCACGCCCAGCCGCTTGCGCAGGGCCGCTAATTCCTCCTCGTCGAGGGCGGTTGCGTCTTGGCCGAGAATTTCGACGCGGCCCGAGGCGGGTTGCACCAAGCCGATAATCGCCTTGAGCAAGGTGCTCTTGCCGCAGCCGCTGCCACCGAGCACGACGGCGATTTCCCCCTCTCCTACGTGCGCGTCAATCCCGCGCAAGACGACCGTCTCACCATAGGACACGCAGAGATTTTGGATGTCGATAACGCGAGTTACCATTTGAGATAAAAGACAATGCCCCAGAAGGCGTCGAGGACGATGATGCCAAACAGCGACGACACGACCGCCGAGGTCGTCGCCCGGCCGACGCCCTCGGCCCCGCCGCTGAAATTGAGGCCGTGGTAAACCGAGATGATCGTGATAAGCCACGCAAAGGACGCGCTTTTGACCAGCCCGGTGAGCAAATCCTTGAGGAAGAGCGACGAGAAGACTTGATTGAGAAACACCGTAGCCGGAATGTCCAGCGACACCAAGCCGATGAAGGTGCCGCCGAGGATGCCAACGAAATTGGCCATGATCGTCAAAAGCGGCATGCAGACGATCATGGCCCACAGCTTGGGCACCACCACAAAGCGCAGCGGATCGATCCCCATAGTCTGCAAGGCGTCCAATTCCTCGGTGAATTTCATGGTGGCGATCTCGGCGGCTATGGCCGATCCAGAGCGACCAGATACCATGATTGCAGTCATCAGCGGTCCCAACTCGCGCGTCAGGCCAATGCCCAGCAGATTGGCGACGAAAATATCGGCCCCGAACTGGCGGAGCTGGGCTGCGGACTGGAGGGCTGACACTGCGCCGACGAGAAAGAGAACCAGCCCGACGATTTGCAACGCTTGCGCGCCAATCGCGTACGCTTGCTCGCCAAAGCTACCGCGACGAATCTGATCGCGGCGAAACAAGGAGCTAATCGAGAAAACGCTCAGGTCGGCCATCAGGTAGAGAAAGTCGGCCGCACGCACGCCCCAAGCGCGGACCCAAGCGCCGAGGCGTTCAAGAGCGACGCGGGGCGGTGCGGGCGGTGCGGGCGGTGGCGCGGGCGTGGCAAAGTCGAAAACGGGCTGCAAATGGGCAGGCAACCCATCGAGGCGGAGTTCCTTGTCCAAGGAGCGGGCGAGGTCGGGCAAGCCGCGCAGGAAGACGGCCCCCGCGGTGTCGAGGTGTTCGACTTGGCGCAAGTCAGCGCGGAGCGCGGAGCGCGGATGCTCGGCGATGAGATCGCGAGCTTGGGGGGTGAGCGCGCCGATGGTGTGTAGCGAAAGCGCGCCCCCGAGCGCGATCCCCAAGTCGTCGCTCTGCATCCAAGTCATAGCAAATAGTTCAGACGCAGCAGGACCTGTTGCCTAGATTGCAGCCGCTGGACCGGCGGCTTGCGCTCGAAGTCAAAGACGACGACCAGGTTGGCGAAGTGACTAAGCGGCAAGCGCAAGCGGTTTTCCCAAGTAAATTCCCAAGTGTCGGTGTCTGTCTTCGGGATAAGGAGGTCAAACTCCGAGTCCAAGCTGGGAAAGCGCGAAAAACGCGACCGCAGGAGCAGCACGGCCTCCAAGCCGGTGGTGGACGTGTCGTGTAACCTGCGTGCGGTGGTGCGGAAAGCGTCTAGGTCATAGGTATCGGTAACGTAGCGTTGACGCGCCCCAAAACCAACGCGCATGTCGAGGTTTAGGGGAAAGCTGCTGATGACCTGAGAGTTGATGCCAATGCCCTCGCGCAACTCGAGGGGGCTGAAGGGCGGAGAGAGCGTAAATTCGCTAATGCCCATCATGGACTCGACTTGGTCGCCGTCGAGGACCAGGAGGTTGCGCGGTCGGTCGAAACGGTCTTCGGTGGCGAATAGCTTGGTGTTGAATACCCCGCGCAAATAGGGACCGATCCGCTTGGAAAGCCGGTAGATATACGTAGCGCGGACCTCAAACTCATCGACCGACTTGCGGAAGTCGTCGCCCTCTTCGCGGGTGAAGCCCTCTTCAAAGTCCAGCCGCAAATTGGCGTAGTGGCGGTCCGTGTTATAGACGCTGCTGCCGATGATCTCAGCGGAAAGCGAAAGGACCGAGCGATCCGCGCCAGTGGTGTTCTGCGAGGTGGACAGTCGAGGCGAGCCGCTTAGCTGGAAGGAGGTCTTCCAGCGCGAGTCCGCTACTTGGGCGAGGAGGCCATATTGAGCCGGCGGGTAGAAGCCGATGAAGGTATTGTCGCTAGTGTCCACCACTAAGTTGCGCTGGACCAACTCACCCGGCTCTAAGCGAACGCTGAACTTGCGGGTGGTGGATACGTTGTCGCCGACTCGCACTACTGAGTAAACACCTGGAGGCAGGAGCCAAGTTTTGACCGCCTCGCCTCGCTCCTCCTCAACACCGAAACCGAGGCCGTAGTTTTCCTGCGAAGACTCCCGGTACAGTTCATAGGATTCGTTGATCGGCGCGCGGTTTTCGGACATGACGTTGATGGCTAGTCCAGCCCAGAAGGGCTTTACTAGCGTCGTCATGCCCTCTTGGACTGGCACGGTGCGGATCATCATCTGGAGGTCCGTGCCCGAGCCGACCAGCAATTTGTAGCTGCCGGGCGAGAGCAACACGCCAGTGCCGGGGGAGGCTTCGCGGATGGGTTTGTTGTCCTGTAAGACGAGAAAGCTCGGCTCGTTGAGAGAGCCGGTCATCGTCGGCACGAACAGAAAGCCCTTGCCCTTGGGAATCAGCGTTGGGTCCTGTTCGAGTTGGCCGCGCCCGGGTGGAGCAATCCAAGTGTAGCTATCGCCCAAGGCTGGACCGACGAACAACGGCAGGGCGATTAGGATGTAGAGCAGCTTGTACATACCAAGTCCTATGGAGCCAGCTTTCCCGGTATGAGTTCGTAGTACTCGGCTTCTGTTTGCAGCACCGTATCTCGGGCCGCTGGTGCGGTTTCTCCGTTGGACGCGACGGGCGCGGGCCGCTGCTTGTTGCTGAACTTGAAGTCGATCTCCCCGATCGCCTTTTGCATCCGCTGGCCCAAAATTCCGCTCAACGCAGCCACCGTGTGGATCATGGCCGGGGAAAACACTTGTTTCTCCTCGTCGAAATCGTCCTGCCATATCACCTTGCCGTCCTCCTGCCTTACCAGTTCCATCGTCATAACGAGATGGGCTGCCCACAGGTCACCGCTGTCGAAGCGCTCAATGGCTTTCATCGAACCGCTGAGTACGTAATCCGGGCGATGCTCAAAAAAATCGCGATCCCCGCCGACATAGGTAAACAGGTCGGCTTGGCGCAAGTACTGCTCGACTGCATCGGTAATCATGTCGCTGGGGCGCTCCATCCAGTAGTGGAGGTTGTCGCGCCGCAGTTCGTACTGGTCGCGGCGGCGGATGATGTTGGTGCGGTCATACGCTCGCGGCACCTCAAAGCCTTTGACTTGCAAGCGGAAAGGATACGGGCGCTCGGAATTTTCCACGCTACCGCGCAAGGGTTCGATATGCAGCTTGAAATAGCGCCGTTGCGGCAGCTTAGCGTCGCCGCCTAGCAACTGGGCGCAGCCGGATAGAACTGCCGCCAAGACGAGGGCTTGGCCGCAGCGGCGCACTCGGCTATTGGGCCTCACCACTGCGACCTCGGATCAGTACCGCGGGATTCTCGCGGATTAGTTCGGTGGTTTCGCGGATATTCTGCAAAGTTTCCTCCAATTCCTGCATGGCGCGCAGGAGATTCTGCCGGCTGGCCCCTACGGTCTGGTCAATACCCACAAAGGTCCGGTCGATGTGGCTTATCACGGTGTCCATCCGCGCGACGAGCAGGGGAACCGGGCCGTCCATTTGCTGGCGCAACTTGTGCATCGTCACCTGCAGGTCGTCAACCGTCTGTTGCAACTTTGCACCCACGAGCAAGACGTGCAGGGAATCGGTCGTCGTCGCCACCGTCGCGCTGGCTTGAGCGAGCGAGCGACTGGCGGCCACCATATTGGCCGCGGTCTCGTCGAATGCGGCGCGGTTGTCCTCGACCAGCGCATTGGCCGCAGCCAGCAGATTGGCCGCGTTGTTCAGCAGTTCAGTGAAGGTGCGCTGATTGTCGCTGCTGAGCAGCGCGTTTAGGTTGTCGATGGTTTGTTCAACCTTGGCACTGAGCACCTCGGCGCGATCCTGCATACTGCTAAAAAAGGTCTCACCCGCGACAATGGTGGACCTTGGGGGAAGAACCGCAGCGTCGTCGCTGCCGCCGAAAAGCTCAATGGACTTCAGGCCGGTGAGCCCCAGCGAGGATATTCGCGCCTGCGTGTCGGTGCGGATGGCGTTTTCGGCCAGCCGCCGCTCGACCGAAATCTCGATTACTACAGTGGTGAGATTACCCTGCGCGATCGCGATGTCCTCGACGCGGCCAATGCTAAAGCCCAAGTACTTGACATCCGCGCCTTTGTTGAGGCCGCTGACGGGCGAGTTAGACTCGATGTAATAGGTGTCGCGCTGGCGCAGCAGATGGCTGCCGGCGACGACGACGAAGAACAGCGCGAGGACGGAAAGCGAAACTAGGAAAAAGATGCCGAGGCGTATTTGCTGTGCTCTGGTAGCCATAAGACGTGTGGAATGAGTCGCGATTGAAATACCGCCCCTTAGGGCAATATCAGCAACGCACCCCTTGTGAGCAAGAACTCGGCACCACTACCCGCAGAGCGGCCGGGCTAATTTCCAACACGAGCGGCGTTTGGTCTAGATAGTCGCCGTCCGCATATACGCGGTGCGGTGCGTCGGTGTGCAGCGCTAGGTGGGCCGTCCGCTCGATGCGCACGGCTGGATGGCGGACGTGTGTTCGCCAAAAGAGGCGAATCATCAGCGGCAGAATCGCCGGCCGCGGCACCGCATCGACGACGACCACGTCGAAGAGACCATCGCCGAGGTCGGCATCTGGGGCAACGCGCAAATCGCCTCCATAGTTCCGCGCATTGGCGGTAGATACTAGCAGCACCTCTTGCTCAATCTCTCCGAAGTCGCCGCGGAGGCGAACCCGGATTGGCTGGTAACTAAGGACGTGCCGCAATGCTTCCCAAATATAGCGAATCCGCCCGGATATAGGCCCTTGGGCGCTTTCCATGCGACGGTTGACTTCGGCGTCAAAACCAAAGGCGGCGATTGTGGCGAAGAAGCGGTCGCCGGCCCGGCCCAAGTCTATGGCGCGCACCTCACCGCGCAGCAGATTGTCGATGGCCGCTTCCACGCGGAGCGGCACATCGAGGGCGCGGGCCAAGTCGTTGCACGTGCCGCAGGGCAGCAGCCCCAAGGCCGCGTGCGAACCCGCGAGGGGCGCGAGCGTCTCACTGATGGTGCCGTCGCCGCCGCAGACTACCAGCCGCTCAGCACCTTCGGCCACAGCCTGCTGCGCCAACTCGGCTCCGTGGCCTTGGACCCGCGTGTAGCGCAATTCGACCGCTTGCCCGGCAGCTTGTATAGCCAAAGCAGCTTGCTCAGCGATGCTGCGCGCACGCCCGTTGCCCGCGGTTGGATTGGCTATCAAGACCCAGTGTTTGGCCATAGCTTGGGCTGTCCCGTCAGCGGCCCTTCGCGTAGATTACATTCTAGCAGAAAGATAATACCAAAGCATGGCCAAGCGAAAACGAAACATCGATTGGGCCGACCAGCGCCGCGAACTGGAAAAACAGGTCGAGCACCCCTATATCACCAAGCAAGGGTTAGACCGGAGTCGGCGCGGCGGCAAGGGCCGCGATTCTAAGCGTCCGAAGCAGTGAGCCTCCTTGTGGCAGGGCGTCCTGCCTTCTATATTACAGCGCTTTACGCCCGCCCTGTCCTGACGGACCACTCGCCGCACGGGATAGGGCTTTTGTCCGTTTCCGCTATGATCAGAGAATTCTACCAGGACCGCACCGTGTTGCTGACCGGCGGCACCGGGTTTTACGGGCAGGGGCTGACAGCCAAGATCCTGCGCTATTTGCCCGGCGTGCGGCGCTTGTATCTCGTGTTGCGTCCTGGGCGGGGTCCTGGCGGGGCCATGCTGCCGGTAGAGGAGCGGCTGGACGAGCTTTTCAAGCTGGTCGTATTCGACCGCTTTCGCCAAGAGGAGCCAGCCGCCTTTGCCACGGCGCGACAGAAGGTGCGAGCCCTCGCCTGCGACATGCGGCAGCCAGGCCTCGGGCTAGACGAAGCATCCCGCGACGAGTTGCTGGAGGAAGTGGACCTCATCATCGGCAACGCGGCCAGCGTCACCTTCGACGAACCGCTCGACTCGGCGATCCAATTCAACACCTTAGCGCCTCAGGAGCTTTTGCGGCTGGCCCGCGAAGGCCGCAAAAATCCCGTCTTAGTACACGTATCAACCGCGTACGTCAACGGCCGCCTCACCGGTGCCGTCTCCGAGCAAACGCTGCCGGTTGACCGCACGATTCAGCACCTAATCGACGGCAGCGCGCCGCCACAACCTTTCGTTCCCGAAAAAGAAATCGACCAAGCACAAGCTCGCTGCCAGGCAATCCGCGACCAAGCGCAAAGCGACGAGCAGCAGCAAGCGTTTCGCCGCGAAATCGTCGAGCAAAGCCACCGCCGTACACTCTCGGACAGCCGCTTGCAAAAGCTGATTGACGACCGCTGTCGTCGCTGGATTGAGCGCGAGCTGGTCGATGAGGGAATGCGGCGCGCGCGGCAGCACGGCTGGAATGACGTGTACACCTTTACCAAGGCCATGGGCGAACAGTTGCTCGTCAAGAATCGCGGCCAAGTGCCGCTAGCCATTGTGCGGCCCAGCGTCACCGAAGGCGCGCTCCAAGACCCGCATCCAGGCTGGATCCACGGGCTCAAAGTAACCGATCCACTGATAGTGGCCTACGGGCGGGGGATTGTTCCGGACTTCCCGGCCGCCATGGGTGCGCCCATGGACTTGGTGCCCGTGGACATTGTCGTCAATACCGTGCTGGCCGCGACCACGCAGGCTACGGCCTCCACAGTAGAGGTCTTCCACGCGGCCACCAGCGGCGAAAACCCACTGCCCAATACCCGGATGTTCCAATACGTCAAAGGCTACTTTGAGGAACACCCCCTCCTCAACAAGGACGGCTCGCGGCCCGAGCTGGTGGATTGGACCTTCCCGACGGTGGAGCAATTCCAGCGCGTCTTTAACTGGAAGTACCTCTATCCGCTGGAACTAAAGCAAAAGCTCTACGAGTGCCTGCCCGAGCGCTGGGCACCGGCCCAGAAGAAGCGCCGCTTAGCCGCGCTCAAGACGCGCCTCAAGCGCGTCCAGTACTTCATCGACCTGTTCAGCCCGTACACAACCCTCGATTGTCGCTATGAAACCAAGCGCATGTTGGCCCTTTACGAGTCGCTGCCCCCAGAAGAGCAGCGGATCTTCAACATGGACGTGCGGCGGATTGACTGGTATCAATACTATCAAACGGCGCCACGAGTTGGGTGGGGACGACGACGACCAAGAGCCGTTGAGCGCGGTACCGAGCGAAGTGGGGGGCGAAGAACAGCGTTGGCGCATCGAGGAAAGCATCCGCACGATCCCGGACCTGTTGCGCTGGGCCGGCGGCCGCTACGCCGCCAAGACGGCCTTGCAAATAGAGCGCCGGTCCGGCTGGACGCGGATCAGCTACGACGAGTTGCTCACTCGCGCCGAGTGCGTGGCGCGCGGTTGGCAAGCACAGGGCGTGTCGGCTGGTGCGCGGGTTCTGCTGTGCGGGGACAACGGGCCGGAGTGGGTCGTCGCCTATATGGCGGCCAGCCTGCTTGGGCTAGCGGTCGTGCCCATAGATCCACAGACGCGCGAGGAAGACATTTGGAGGCTGTGCGACTTTGTCCAAGCGCGGGCGCTGATTGCTACGGAAAAGCGCTTTTCCCAACTCTCGCCCGAGGGCGTGGCCGCCCACAAGGAAATGGCCTTTTTCAATATAGATCGCGATGGCCTGCCATTCGGGCTCACTCCCGAACCAGACGCACTTGCTAAAAAAGGCCGTTGGAAGCGACCGAGGGTCAATCCAGACGCCACGGCGTCGATCATCTTCACCTCGGTCGTCGAGCCGCGCGGCGTAGTGTTGAGCCATCGCAACCTCATCTCCAATGTCCTCGCCCAAGGCGAGATGCTGCGCATCTACGAATCCGACCGCATGCTCTCGACCTTGCCGCAGCACCAAGCCCTCGAATTCACCGGCGGCTTGCTGCTGCCGCTGCTCGGCGGGGCCACCATCACGTATCTAGAAGCCGTCAACAGCCGCGAGATACTCCGCACCCTGCGCGACACGGGCACGACCGTGCTGTTGACCGCGCCGCGCCTGTTGCGCGTCTTGGCCGATCGCGTCGAACGCCTCGGAGCCGAAGCCACAACTGGGCTGGCCGCTTTGCGGCGAGTCGTCAGCGTTGGCGCAGCCCTATCCGACGACCTCATCAACGCTTATGAACGTCTCGGCGTGGCGATTTGCCAAGGCTACGGCCTGAGCGAAGCGGCTTCCGTCGTGGCGGTCAACACGCCCGGTCAGGGCAAAGCCCAGTCAGTGGGGCAGGTACTACCCGGACAGCAAGTGCAGATCGCCGAGCCGGACGAACGCGGCGTCGGCGAGGTCTTGGTGCGAGGTGCCAACGTCATGGAAGGATACTTCTCCCAAGAGGAGCTGACTCAAGCGGTGTTGCGCGACGGATGGTTATACACGGGAGACCTCGGTCGTCTCGACGACGGCTATCTCTTCGTCGAGGGGCGGAGCAAAGACCTGATCGTCAACGGAGCTGGCCACAACGTCTATCCACGCGAAGTCGAATCGCTCTACCACGACTTGCCGCACGTAGCCGAGTTAAGTGTAGTCGGCGTGCCTTCGGCGCACACCGGGGGCGAAGAAGTACACGGCATAGCCGTGCTTACCCGCGAGGCCGAGGAGGCCGACGACTTGCGCGAGGCCATCCAAGCTCGCTCATACGAGATTTCGCGCACCTTGCCCAGCCAACACCGGATCCAGCACTTGCACTTTTGGACCCGACCGCTGCCGAGGCTAGACAACGGCACCGTGGACCGCCAAGCCCTGTTGTCCGCCATCGAGCGCGAAGACTGCCCGGGTACGGCCCTGCCGGAATGGGAGCGGGCGATCCAGCGCCAAATCGGCCTGCTTGCGGGACTGAGCACCGAGGAGGTAGAAGCTCACATAGATGCGCCGCTCGACACCTTGTTGGATTCGCTGATGGCCGTGGAGTTCGCCGCGTGGCTAGGCCAGCGGTTGGGGACCCAAGTCGATGGACTTTTGCAGCCACAGGACACGCTCCACAGCGTCTTGGCACGGCTAGAGGCTCACTTGCAAGATGGGGTGGACTGGGAAGTGGACCAGTCGCCGGCGTACTGGTCGAGCATCTTGCACGCCGAGCCGAGTGCCGAGCCAGAGAGCGAGGCCGGCAAAAATATGCTGCAAGAAATTCTGTGGGAGACTGGCGGTTCTTTGTTCCGCCGCTTTTTCGATTTCCGGGCCGGCGGCCTAGAGCACTTGCCGCAAGATCGGCCCTACCTGATTGCCGCCAATCACACCAGCCACCTCGACGGTGCCTGCGTGTACGCGGCCGTGTGCTCCCCACCAGCGAGCATTACCTCGCCGACTCCGAGTTGCGCTGGTTTTTGTCCACCTTTGTCAATGCCGTCCCCTTCGACGGCCAAGGCAACTTTGCCGCCGGCTTGGTGCGAGCGCGGCAATCAGTGGGAGTGCGCCGCCCGCTGCTGGTCTTTCCCGAAGGCACGCGCTCAGTCAACGGCCAGCTACAGCCGTTTAAGGCGGGCGTGGGGCTTTTGGCCTACGAGTTGGACACGCCCGTAGTGCCCCTGCACATTGCCGGGACCCGCGAAGCCTTGCCCGAGGGGACGCGCACACCATCGCGCCACCCCTTGCGCCTGCTCTTTGGCTCTCCTCTAGAAACCACCTCTTTTAAGAAATCCGCCGAGGCGTTGAGTCCCTACGAGATCTACTACGAAATCGCCGCGGCGCTCAAGCGGCAAATCGAGGCCCTGGGCCGCAAAAATATCTGATTATGTACCCCTACCTATTCGAGATCGGCCCCATTAGCATCGGCACGTTTGGCCTCATGGTCGCCCTCGGTTTCCTAGCGGCCCTGCACGTGCTCAACCGCGAGTTCAAGCGCCAAGGACTGCACAAAGAACTGGGATCGACGATTGTCACCACCTGCATGGTCGGCGGGATAGTCGGGGCCAAACTCTACTTTGTGCTATTTGAAACGTCGCCTGAGACTTGGGGCGAAGTGTTCGATCTGCTGTTTTCCGGCTACGGCTTGACTTGGTACGGGGGATTTATCGTCGCCACTGCCGGCGCGCTTTGGCAAATTCGCCGCCACAGTGCGCCGCTGGGACATGTCGCCGACTCAATGGGTATTGCCCTTGCCGTGGGCTACGGGATCGGACGGATCGGCTGCCAACTCGCCGGCGATGGCGACTACGGGGTGCCGACGGATCTTCCTTGGGGCATGGCCTATCCCGACGGGGTGGTGCCAACCCTTGAAAAGGTCCATCCCGCTCCCGTGTACGAAACCCTCTCCCACTTGGGGATCGCGGCCTTCTTGTGGAAGATGCGGACCCGCTTCGCGATTCCAGGACTGTCGTTCAGCTTCTATCTCATCCTCGCCGGGCTAGCGCGATTCTTGGTGGAGTTCATTCGGATCAATCCGCCGGCGCTGTGGGGCCTGAGCCAAGCTCAGCTCCTCAGCATCGCCATGATTGCCTTCGGTTTGGGGCTGATGCTGCATCTGCAACGCCGACGGGAGGCCCCTTGATGGCCAAGACGCGCTATCCGCGCATTTCCAGCTTTAAGCAGGCCGCGGACTTCCGCGCCCACCTAGCCCATTTGGGCGCAGAATTGCCCTGCGACGACCAGATCGAAACCGCTCCCACTTCCCCGCTAGCCCAACCAGCCCATAGCAACGGCAACCGCATCGGCAATCGCTTTGCCATTCAGCCGATGGAAGGATGGGATGGGACTGAGGACGGTCAGCCGAGCGATTTGACGCGCCGACGCTGGCAGAACTTCGGGCGCAGCGGGGCCAAGCTGATATGGGGCGGCGAGGCGTTTGCCGTGGTGCCCGAGGGCCGCGCCAACCCAAACCAGCTCATGGCGCGCGAGGAAAACCGCGCTGGCATGGCCGAGCTGCGCGACATCCTCCTGTCGGCACACCGCGAGCAGTTCGGCACCACCGACGACCTGCTCCTCGGCCTGCAACTGACGCATTCGGGGCGGTTTTGCCGGCCTTGGCGTAAAGACCAATCCGCGCCAGCCATTCTCTATCACCACCCGATCTTGGACCGCAAATTCGGCCTCGACGCGGACTATCCGCTCCTGACAGACGCCTATATCGAGGAGTTGATCGACCGCTACGTCACCGGCGCGCAAATAGCCCATGAGCTGGGCTACCATTTCGTAGATATCAAGCATTGCCACGGCTACCTAGGGCACGAATTCCTCAGCGCGTTTACGCGGCCCGGCCCCTTTGGCGGCTCCTTTGCTCCATCATCGAGGGGATCCGCAAGCGAGCACCCGGCCTCGGCATTGGCGTGCGGCTGAGTGCCTTCGACTTGGTTCCCTTCCGCCCCGACCCAGACGAGGGAAGGAACGGGGTGCCCGAGCCTTATCAAAACTGCCTGCCCTACGAGTACGGCTTTGGCGTCAATCAGGACGATCCGCGGCAAATGGACTTAGGCGAGGCCGAGCAGTTTATAGCCTTGTTGGAGAGCTTGGGCGTGGACCTGATTAACTTGTCTTGCGGCAGCCCTTATTACAATCCGCACATCCAGCGGCCCGATGGGTACCTGCCGCCGGAAGACCCGCTGTGCGGGGTGGCGCGGCAAGTGGCGATGGTCGCCCGGCTCAAGGCGCACTTCCCGCACAGCCTGTTCGTCGGGTCGGGTTATTCCTATTTGCAGGAGTATCTGCCGCATGTGGGGCAGGCCCTCGTGCGGGCGGGCATGGTGGATTTTATCGGCTTGGGGCGGATGGTTCTGTCTTATCCCGACCTGCCCTGCGACGTGCTGCAAACCGGCCAACTGCAACGCCGCGTCATCTGCCGCACGTTCTCCGATTGCACGACCGCGCCGCGCAACGGCATGATCTCGGGTTGCTTTCCCCTCGACTCGTTTTACAAGCAGCGAGAAGAAGCTCAGCGCTTGCAAGCACTCAAAAAGGAAGCATAATGATGGGACAATTCGTCGATAAAGTTGTGGTAGTCACCGGCGCGGGCACGGGGATCGGCGCGGGCATAGCGCGCGGTTTTGCCGACGCAGGAGCACGAGTGGCGTTTGTCGGACGACGTCCTGAGCCGCTCGCCGACGCAGCAGCCGGTCTCGACGCCGACCGGATCCTGCTCCACTCCTGCGACGTATCCGACCGCGATGCCGTCGAAGCCCTAGCGTCTGCTGTCGAGACCGAGTGGGGTGCCGTCGATGTGCTAGTCAACAACGCCGGCATCAACACCAATCCGCGCGCGGTCGGCGACGTGGCCCCCGAGGACTGGGATCAGACCATTGCCATCAATCTCACTGGGGTGTACAACATGGCGCGGGCGGTGCTGCCGGGAATGCGGCAAAAGAACGACGGCCTCATCATCACCGTTTCGTCCATTGCCGGTCTGCGCGCCAGCAAGCTGGCCGGTGCCGCGTACTCAGCCTCCAAGCACGGGGCAGTGGCGCTGACGAATTCGCTCAACGAGGAAGAGGTCGAGTTCGGCATCCGCGCCTGCGCGATTTGCCCCGGCGAGGTCGAGACGCCGATTTTGGCCCAGCGGCCCGAACCCGTCAGCGCCGAACGCCGGGCCGCCATGCTGCAACCCGAAGAGCTGGCCCAAGCCGCGCTCTTCGTCGCCGCGCTGCCTCCCCGCGCCTGTGTGCCCCTCCTGGTGATCAAGCCGACGGTGCAAACGCTATCTTATAGTTCGCTACTCAGGTGATCAAAAAGGCGAGGAGAATGGCAACGCGGAAAATCGCAATCGATGTTCCAGAGAGTGTCCTGCTAGCCGAGAAGACCGACGAACGCGCTTTTGCGCGTGAACTCCGTATGCTGGCCGCGGTCAAACTCTACGAACTTGGCCGTCTTTCGTCCGGGCGAGCGGCGGAGCTTGCCGGGATGGCACGCGTGGAATTTCTGTTGACGCTTGATCGCTACAAGGTCTTTCCACTTGAGACGGAGTTGAATGACCTAGAACGCGAGCATGTCTGAGTTAATCAGCAACACTCTGTACTTTACGTTAGGGGTGGAAGAGAAAACGATGAGTGAAAACGCGTTGAGTTCGCTGAGCTATCGGGAATCCCATCGCCGCTTCAATTCGAGGAATTTTTCGTTAGTAATTAGGGTAGGCTCGCCTTCGCTTATCGAGGCAAGTATATCTTCAATATCATAGGGCCAAGTTAACGTCTCATCCGGTAGCACTTTATATAATAGATTCAGCATTTGATGAGGGTGTTTTTGGGCGATATTGTCAGACAAGGGTAAATAATGACGATGTAGGAGATCATCTATCTTTGTCAGACACGAAAGAATTATATCTACTAAATTTGGAAATAGCTCTTCGTTAGAAAGCACCAATTGGCACAAGGACACGGACATGGCCGGTGAGTTTGCCTTTTTCTGGCGAGGCCATACATCTCTTAAAAACTCTGGCAACAATGATGTCCATTTGTTTTCAGTCTCTTCGTTCACATTGCGTACCCATGTCTCCAGATGCCATAACACATGAGATCGAAATTTATCATCCGTTTGCACTAGTATAGTTCTAAATTCCTCATTGGAAATACAACGATCACTCGTTCCCTCAATAACGCTCCCCCACCCAGATAAAATAAGACTTGAAAGCCCTTCACCGTGCTTACGGTGCGTCTCACCATCCTCCTTTGCAAGCTGAAGCAAATGCGTCTTTAAGCGCATAAACAGCTCTTGGTTTACTGTCGTACAAGAGAAAAAACCTCCCCCAAAAGCATCCTTATCGTCAAAGTCACTGGAATCGAGAACAGAAAGCAAATTCTCCTCTGACCATTCGCGCTTATTTGTATAAAACCAATCCGTGTACTGTGCGAAAATTGCCAATACATGCCGACGCAGTTCTTTGGGCAAAGCAAGCAGTTCATTTGCATACTTTAGAAGGTCTGTCTTCTGAGTGTGAAAGAGAGCTTGTGCAACTGCCCGTGCAGTCTGTGCAGCCGTCTGAACAAGTTCTCGTTCTCGTTCTTGTTTAAGTTCCTCGGGGGGAGCATTAAACACTATAGCTGTAGCCACCCTATTCTCCGGACCTTTTAGGACTTGAATTAACGCACTCGTCACCCGGCGAAAACTTGCTGGATACTGGTCGGCGAGATGATCGCTCACATTCAAGAGCCAATTTGCTACTGGCTCGACGGGTACCGTCTTGCCGCTGTCCAAATAACAGGCCAACCGCTCGGCGATCAACATCATAAATCTGGACTTTTCGTTTTTTTGCTTCTCCTTACTCAGAAAGGTGCTCCACGCCCAAGCTGGAAAATCTCCCTCCTTGGCCGCTATCCTGAGAGCGGAAAACGCTCTAACAGGACGGTCATTCGACAATCCGCCGAAGGGGTTGTATTCAACGAAAGGCTCATCTCGTCTCCCGCTCAGACTGCGTGCCTTTGACAGTACTGAAGCAAGAGGTATGTCCAATAATGCTGAGCAATCGGTTTCAATGCTCATTGATCCACTTTGTACTCCCGAATATGTTACGATCTTATCGGCATGTTCCGGCTTCCAATCTGGTACGAATCTCCGAAGCTTATCGGTCTCTTCTTCAAGATTGAGACGCAGTTTGCATCCTTTTTTCGACAACCAAGTTATCCGAGCTAGTATTGACAGAGCGCGCCATTTTTTGAATTTCTCTTCGTCTTCTTCTTTCCGACGCACACGCCCTTTCAGGATCCGTTTTTCGATCTCGACACAAGTATCGTCATTCAGTCCATCCCACCGAACCAATAGCGTATGCATCAAATCCCACTCATGGCTACGGTCCCAAAAGGCGTCATCACTCACATCGGCAAGCATAGAACCAAACTGATCATCCGACACCAAGTCAGATTTGCCTGCCGCCCATATTCGCAGCCTTGCAAATAACGTATCGTCTTCAACCGGCCATTTTGAAAACTCTCGTCTCGCCGCTTTAAGGTCGATCTGTATGAGATGCTCAAAAACAGATGTAAATTCAATGACGGCTCCAGATAGTCTGCGTTTGTGATCGCTGTCTGAACTCTGGTCTGGAATAATAGAGCTTATATGACCAAGATCACCTCTGTCGATTTCGGTCTCAAGCTCTAGTGCAGTTTCGAGGTTCTTACGCAATACTACTACAACAGGAGCAACCCATTCATCTGGGATGAGAATTCTTTCACTGTTATCTGCTGGATACACTACATCCAAATCAATAAGATCACTAGGACGAATTTCGTCTTCCTGTTCGGGCGGCTTAGGATTGCCCCAAGGAGACCTCACCTCCAAGTAAGGGCGATAACATGCAGCATAGGCGCGAACAACGCTTTTGCTCCAACCGTCCTTTGAGATTCGTTTTTTCAATTCATGCCAAGGGGTCAAACCGACACCCAAATCTCTACCTTGTTCCCAGTATTCGAGCAGATAGTACCAAGCCTCACGAACAACGGGAGATATGGGCCGTTGTGAATCTGTAAGAGCCAAATGTATTTTACGTCGAGTATCGGGATGAAGAGAGGGCTGTCGCACTGCCCACCAAACTGCCGCAGGCTGGTCAGTGACATCCCCTATCCACGCACTCATTTGGCGAAGCCGCGAAGGAAGAGGCGGCATACTGTACGCCCAACGACCTGTTATCGACGGAAAATTGTCATCGCTTAAGTTGGTTTTATCGAGATGGTTCAGATCAAAGGCATCCCAAGCGTCGGCTGGCACCTCACGACTGGAAGAAAGATCGCTAGAATTAGCTTTGTTCGGAGGCACGTCCGAGTCGATGCAGTAGAGATCAAATGGCTCAACGTATGGTCCCTCTTGCATAAAGTCACCTAGCTTCCCCGGTTCAGCATAGCGTCTGTATTTATCGAAAACACACAGCCACTCTGCCGGAGGCGGTTCTTCTCCCTCCGAGAATTTTCTGACCCCATCAACTGTCCAGACGATGTGAGCAACTTGCCCTCGCTCATGTGGCGAAAGGCTTTGAGGCCCCTGCTTCGCTTTATTGATGACCTCCGCATACCATTGATCGGGATTTCGCGCCCTCTGTGCCCACGCCTCTAACGTGTCCCAAAGCGCAGTATGGTCGGAATCTTCCGCATAGGGGATGGCCGTAACCCCTCTGTCCCTCCATTTAGCGGTCGCTTCGTCCGCATCACCCGCTTGAAAAGCATAGACTTGGCTTTCCTTGTCCTTGATCTGTCTGTTTAGTCCTTCTAACAGATAATAAACAGGAGGATCGTCCGCTACGTAGCCAACGAAGACAACGACGTATTTGTCAATGATCTCTCGAAAGAAGGAAGTAGCCCAACCCTCCGAAAGATACGCCTGTCCAAATTGGGAACTGGACAGAACAAACCCATCGCCTTCAGCCCCTTGATAATCACATGTAACCTTGCCGTGAAGATAGACAATGCCATCCATATCTTTTGGCCGCGACGGATCAGGCAAACGAGGTCGTTGCAACGATGAAAGACCGCGACCACAATCATCAAACAGACGATCAAAGTTGGTCGTTACTACATGAACCAAACCTTCCCTAGTAGTTGCGAGATCGAGGATTATACGATGGGCCGTCAAATCCGGTTTACCATTCGGTTGCAGCTTCGGTCGCAGCGCAGAAGCCACCGCCTTTTCTATATCGTCCGTAGAAAACCCTTCGCGCTCACGCTCAAGCAGACCGAATATTCGGTCCGCCGCGATTACACCTGCAACCCGGCTTGAACGGCGTCTGCCCCTCAACCAATACGGACCGAATATCCGGTCCACCGGAATTACACCTGCAACACCGGTTTGGGCCTCAAAATTACGCGCTTCCTTAAGCAGCTTCTGAGCTGGGCTATCAGCTTGAACCCCAAGTGTCTTCATAACTTCTTCTGCCAAACCAAAGAAGCTCGGCAACCCTGCCTTGGCCTGTGAGACCCCAGCACCACAGAAAAAAACTACTCGACCCTCATCGCGGGCGTGGAGAAGCTCATCCGGAATCGCCGGACCATTTTCAAAAAACCGCATTTACGCTCCTAGCTGGTGATTCGACGTTCAAGGAGATATAGCGACCCTAAATCATTAGTCATTCATAGGGGAGCCTAGTGCCGACCATCTGTTCCTTCTTCATCTGTTTGCCCCCCGTGCAAGTCTCAATAGGTCAAGCATGTCGGACAGCGCTGTCATTTTTCTTGTCAAAATTGCTGACATTTTTATGCTTTTTTATTATACTAATTTATATTAGTTATTTGAAAACAATTACTTATGAATGGGGAAAACAAGACAAGTAAGCGGTCATACAAAGCGACACATTCTTGGATCGCGTTTGCTCTTGACCACTCTGGATTTCCGCCCCGTGTCGGGGCACGGGGTGACGTTCTTCCACGGGAATAACGGTACTTGCAGTCTCCGGTCACTGGCGACGCGACCTGTTCTGTCGGCTCCGTTCTTCTAGCCAACCGATCTACCCTGGTAGAACCTAGCCAGCCGCTGAAGCTCGCAGCGCCTGCCGCGTCCCAGCTAAGTCGAAACAGGTCTCTTGGTTGCCGCGCATAAAGCGGGTCGCCAACTCTATGGCTTCGGTCTCGGTCAGCAGGCCATCGTCTATCTCGCCTTGAAGAGCGCGGGTGAGCCAGCGGCGCGCCTGAATCGCGTAGGCCACTGAGCTAGTCGGCCAGCCGGTGTCGCCGCCAAAGGCGAAGAGCTTGGACGCGGGAGCAGCGTGGATAAAGCGGCGCACAAAGTCGCACGAGGTGTACGGATCAATGGACCACGCCCAGCAGAGATCGGCGTACACGTTGCGGTAGTGCTTGGTCAGCGCGACCAATTCGTTGGAATAGGGATAGGCAATGTGCATCAGCACAAAGCGGCAATCGAGGTAGCGGGCCAGCAAGGGGCAGAGGTTCATTGCCAGCGTAGTAGCCGGTGTGGATCTTGAACGGCAGCTCGTATTCGATCGCCAGTTCGGTGCCCCGCGCCCAGCACCAGTCGCCCAAGAGCAACCGGCTCGGCTCGTCGATTTCCTCGCCCTGAAGCAGGTGTTGGAGCACGCGCTCGGCGTCGGCATCGGCGCGCTCTTCCCAGCGCAGCGTGCGGTTGTACGCGTGCTGGGCTTTGACCGCGATGGCATGGGGGCCGTGCTGGTCGAAGATGGCTTCCATGCCCTGCTTGAGGC
>JAGWBY010000044.1:43218-50650 GCA_021295675.1 Candidatus Latescibacterota bacterium
TTTCTCGCTCAATGGCCTCGGCGTCGATTTGGCCGTTGCAAAAGGCGGCCCACGACAGGTCGTAGAGGAAAAAGTCCACGCCGGACTCGTCGGGCAGGCAGGGCCAAGAAAAGTCATCGGTCTGCACGTGGTCCAGCCGGCCTATTTGGCTGAGCAACTCGTGCCGCCCGCCGGGTTGACGCCAAGCGCTGAGCTTTTCTTGCGCCTTGTCCAGCTCGTCGCCGCTAAAATCGGCCATACCATAGATCTCGTGTGCGAGGATGCGCACGGCCTCGCCGTAGCCAGTGAAGTGGATGGCCGCAAAGGCCGAGCGGATGCAGTCAAAGCGCGCTTCCAAGTCCGGGTCGGAGGCGTCGTTGAGCTTGTGCAAGTCCTCGGGGGTAGCGCCAGCGGCGATCAGATCGGCGGGCACGTAGTTGCCAAAAAGGTCTTGCAAAATGTCCGGGCCATTCTCGACCCAGTCGCGCTCCTTGCGCAGGTGCTCGTGCGTGTCGATTAACAGCGTGTCGGCGATGTGTTGGCGCAGGTCCGTGGCCATGAGGCGTGCTCCGGTTTGAGGTGTCGCGTTCCCAAGTTTTATTAACAATCCCAAGTTTCATTAACAATAACAATACAATATGGATTGGCATCCTTTCATCGTCCACTACCCCATCGCGCTCTTGTCGCTGAGCCCGCTGTGCGATCTAGGTGCGCTGTGGCTGGGTCGCCGCGCCGGGCACCACCTAGCGTACGGCTTGCTGGTGTTGGGCGTACTAGCGGCGACCGCCGCCGTGCTCAGCGGCAACGCGGCCGCGACCGAGGCTTGGGATGGGCCAGCCGCTGAGCCGTTAGCCACGCACGAATCCCTCGCCACTTGGACCTTGCTGTTGGGATTGGGAGCCGTCCTCGGACGCTTGCCGTTGCACCTCAAGGGGCGGCTTGCAGGATGGCCGCTCTATGCGTGGATCGGGCTCGGCGTCCTGATCGGCGGCTTGGTCTTGTGGACGGGCTACTGCGGTAGCGAATTAGTCTATGTCCACGGCTTGGGCGTACAGGCCGATGGCTAGCAGAATCTGTTTGGCTTATCTTCGCCGCAACTTTTCACCTGCAAACTAGGAGCAACCCGTGAATCGTCCCAACATACTACTCATTATGACGGACGAACACGCGCCCATGTACAGCGGCCCCTATGGACATCCGCTCGTGCAGACGCCCTTTATGGATCAATTGGCCGCGGAGGGCGCGACCTTTGCCAACGCCTATTGCAACTCTCCGCTCTGCCTGCCGTCGCGGATGTCGTTTATGACTGGCCGCTACATCACCCAGATCGGAGCCTTTGACAATGCCAGCCCCCTGCCGTCGGATGCGGTCACTTGGGCCCATCGGCTGCGCGCCGCTGGCTACGATGTGGTACTCTCGGGCAAACAGCACTTTTGCGGCCCCGACCAACTGCACGGCTTCCGCGCCCAGCTAGCGCGCGATTTGCACGGCGTCCTGCGCGGCACGCCCGACTGGAGCAAGGGCACCCCGCCAGCCGACAAGCCTTGGGGTGGGGTGGCCGAGGCCGGGCCGGGGACGACCTTGGAGATCGAAGTCGATGATCTGGTGGAAGAACAAGCGCTGGCCTATCTGCGCGATTCGGCCCGCAAGGAGCGGCCTTGGGCACTGAACGTCTCGTTTATTGCGCCGCATTTTCCGCTCGTAGTGCCCGAACGGTTTTTCAACCTCTATCCCCTCGACCAAATCGACATGCCGGAAATTCCCCCCGGCCACCTCGAAAGCCAGCACCCCGTACACCAGCGGATGCGGGCGATGTTCGGAGGGGTCGATTTTCCCGAAGAACAGGTGCGCCGCGCCCGCGCCGGTTACTATGGACTGATCACTTATCTCGACGAGAAGATTGGCCGCTTGCTCGCCGCCCTAGAAGAAACCGGGCAGCGCGACAACACGCTCATCGTGCATTTCAGCGATCACGGAGAAATGAACGGCGAGCACGGCATGTGGCGGAAGTCGAAAGTGCCGCTGCAAATGGTCTATCCCGAACAAATCCCGGCCGGTCGGCACATCGGCGAAGTAGTGTCGCTGGTGGATTTGGTAGCGACCATAGTCGATGTGGCCGACGCGCCCAACGCGGGGCCGCTGGACGGCGATAGTCTATTGGGATTGCTGCAAGGGCAAGACGCAGATTGGAAGGACGAAGCATTTTCCGAATACCTAGCCCACGGCGTGGCGGGGCCAACGGCCATGTTGCGGCGCGGCCGCTACAAGCTCCACTACAGCTTGGGAGATCCGCCCCAGCTATACGACGTTGAGGCCGATCCCAACGAGTTCGACGACCTAGCGAACCATCCAGCCCACGCGGCCACCTTAGCCGACCTCCAAAAGCGGCTACTGTCCGAGTGGGACCCGGTTGCCATAGAAGCGCAGGTGCGGCAAAGCCAGCAAGATCGGCTCTTAATCGAACAAGCCACACAGCAGGACCGACTCTTGATCGAACAAGCCATGCAGCGATCTCCCAACTAATAGGTGAGAGTCATGCACGTCGATCTGCAACAATTCCGCCGCCAAGGCTATCTGATCTTGCACAACGTCGTGCCGCCCGAGCGGCTGGACGCGATGCGGCTTGCCATCGAGTGGATGGTGGATCGGGAAAAGGCGCGCTCCGCGGCCGCGCGCCAACCCGGCGATCCGCTCGGCGGTGCTTGGTACGAAAGCGCCCAACCGCGACTGAACATGAATTCAATTGATGCCGAGACCGCCGATGTCATCGACTTTTGCCTCGGCGAGACCACCTTTGGCGTCAGCGCCCAGCTCATGCAGGCACCGGTGCCGGCCCTCACCGCCTTTGGCGCGCTGTGCAGCGGGCTGATCGATTATGGGTACACGGACTGGCACCGCGACGCCAGCTCCGCCGAGCAGGCACCACTCAGCGGCATGCAAGCGGATCTAATGGCCAACGCCCCCGGATACGTGCAGTGGAACATCGCGCTCTACGAAGACGACGTATTCTGGATCCTGCCTGAAAGCCACAAACAGCCGACCAACGAAGTGCAGCGGCGGCAGCTCATGCTAGACCCTAAAGTTCCGCTGGAAGGCGGCATCCCCGTCGAGCTACAGCCCGGCGACGGCATCGTCTATCCCAACCTGATGATGCACTGGGGTAGCAAGTACACCAGTCGACTGCGCCGCACCATCCACCTCGGCTATCGCTCCTTTGGCGGCCAAATCTTCTCGTATCACCACCATCTCGACTGGTATCACACTGACGGCTTCCGGCAATACCTCTCGCCCGCAGCCGAGGCCCAGTTTGCCCACTGGACCGAGTGCTACGATCAAGAGCGGGACCAGATTGAGGAGATCTTCCGCGCGCTGATCGCCCGCGACGAGCAAAAATTCCGCACTTGCTTGACCGAGCTGCACCCGGGCGAGTTCGGCCGCATGGTGAGCGTGGTGTTGTTGTGCCGGATCGCCAACAAAGTCGTCTTCCTGCACCGACCAGAGATCGCCCAGATGTCCGTGCAAGAGCGCAAGCCGCTGATCGACGGATCGCCGCCCGCAGCCTACGCCGAGGACATGGCGCAGCGCTTCACCGCCACCGAGGCCGCAGCCCTGCAAAGCCGCTTGGCCGCACTCAACGAGCGATTGCAGCAAGACGAGGCCCGCGTCCACCAGCACTACAGCGACATATACGCTGACCTCCGGCCCGCAGCCGATCCGCCGAACTTTGAATCCCGGCCCCTGCGCACCTTTAACAGCGAGATGCCCGAGGGCTTTAGCGTGGACGAATTTGTGGATAGCTGGTAAGGAGGAATAAAACATGTTGAAGTTTGCATTCCTAGGCGCTTGGCACAGTCACGCGGCCATGCACGTGCGGGAAGCGGCGGCAAGGCCGGGCGAGGTAGAACTTGCCGACCCCGCAGTGATTCAACAGAACCGCAGTGAAAAGACGCCAGACCTTGCCCTCGCGCACGACCACGCCGTGCAGCGGACCTTGTTCAAAGGCTGCGGCATAACCGACGGCCATGCCCTGAGGATCTAAGCGTCCGGCTCGTACTTCGGCTGCCTCGGCGCGCGATCCCGCTCTAGTCGATAAACGCTCCCGTCGAGCGGCAGCTCTACGCGAGCACCGCCGCGCTGGTGCGACTCGACAAACGCGAAAATCAGCTCGGTATTAGCCCGCGCCAACTCTGCACCGCCGCGCGGCGGCTCGCCCGTATCGAGTGAGCGGACCAAATCCTCGACCAAGCAAAGTGTCGAAGCCCGGTGCTCGAAAGCAGGAAATTCCACCAAGCCCAATTTATTGCGGCCCCGGTGATCCTGTGCTACCGGTGCCCGCAACTGCCACTCCTTATCATTGCCCAGTGCCGTCACCACGCCTCTTTCGCAGACGGCCTCAACTTCCAATCCCCGACCCGAATTGAGCGCGTACGCAGTGACCCCATTGGCGAACTGGATAATGCCGTGCCCGACCGGGTCCTCGCGCAGGATGTCGCCGTCGATGATCTCGTCGCCATTGGGCAAATGCGCCTGTACCCAAGCGGCCGGGGCGTCGGAGTTGAGGCGCTGGAGCAAGTCAAAGCTGTGGCTGGCACCGTTGAAGAGCGTACTAGTCTGGTGGATGATGAGGGTTTGCAACGCGCCGATTTCTCCGGAGTCGATGACGGCCTTCATCTGGTCGTAGCCGGGGTAGAAGCGGCGATTGGTGCCCATGTTGAGCGCGACGTTGTGGCGCTGGCAGGCTTCGACCATGCGGTCGGCCTCCTCCAGCGAGGCCGAGAACGCCTTTTCCGCGTAGATAGCGCGGGCACCCGCTTCGGTCGCCGCGATGACGATCTCGGCGCGGTGCTCGGGCTGGGTGGCCACGCTGACGATGTCTGGCTTCTCGCGGGCGAGCATTTCGCGGTAGTCAGTGTACTGCTTGTCCGCGGGAATGCTGTAGCGCGCGCCGACCCGTTCCATCACCTCGGGGCGCAGGTCCGAACAGGCGATGAGGTCCGTGCGCTCACAAGCCTCGTATCCAGCGGCGTGAGAGTACGGGCGCATATTGGCCGGGACTTCGTTATCGATGAAAGCCCCCATGCGGCTGCAACCGATGAGAACGGCTTTGTATTGGTCCATCTGCTCCTCCTTTACCAGAATTTGGCCACGTTTTCTTCCGCCTTGGTCATCACCTCCAACAGAGCGGCTCGGCCTTCGCGGTTGGCCGCGAGGGCGCGTTGGATGGCCGGTGCCAAGTCCGGGATCGTTTCAACGCGCTCGGCATGGGCACCAAGTGCCTCGGCCACCTGTGCATAGTGGCCGCCGAGTTGGTTGCTCTGATAGTGTTCGGTGGCGTAAGGCATGTGCTGGTCGTAGTGCGTCATCACGCCGTTGTTGAGCACCACCGTGAGAATGGGAATTTCTGCGCGTACCGCGGTCTCAATGTCGAGACCCGCCATGCCAAAAGCCGCGTCGCCCATGATGTTGATGACTTGCTTATCCGGCGCGGCTAGCTTGGCCCCCAAGGCCAAGCCCAAGCCGTAGCCGAGCTGGGTCGATTTGCCCCAGCCGATGTACCCTCTGGGAATTTGGGGCCGCCAGAACGGCACGAGCTGATCGCGGGGATAGCCCGAGTCGTGGGTGATGATGGTGTTGGGCACATCCACGGCGCGGGCGAGCTCGGCGAAAACCCGGTAGGGGTTTATCGGCACCTCGTCCGAGCGGAATCTCGGGGCCCACGCGGCGTTGAACTCAGCGCGGATAGCCGCGATCTCGGCCGCAACTCCGCCGTCTCCTCGCCCGTCGGTCCCGAGCTGACTGCGGACTTCCTCGATGATCTGCTCCAGCACGATCCGCGCATCGCCGATGGCCCCCAAGTCGATCTGGTAGTCCTTGTTGAGATCTTCCGCGCAGTTAGTCACCTGTGCCAAGACGGCGCGATCAGGCATGGGAGCATTGAAGACCGAGATAGTAAAGCTGGTACCCACACCCAAGACGAAGTCGGTCTTTTGCAAGAAGCGATCGACCATTAGCGTGCCAGTGTGGCCGCCGGTGCCCAGCGCGAGCGCGTGGTTTTCGGGAAAGGCGCTCTTGCCGGCCAAAGTGGTCATAACGGGCACGTTGCACAGCTCGGCGAGGGCCACGAGCTGATCCGTGGCTTCGGCCCACAGCACGCCGTGTCCGGCGTTGATGATCGGGCATTCGGCCTTGATTAGCGCGGCAACTAAGTCGCGAATCGCGTCTGAATCAGCCGCAGATTTGCAGGTTTTGACCGGCTGGTAGTCGAGGTCGTCGGGAAATTCAGCGGCACCTAAGTCGCTGGGGATTTCCACCAGCACCGGCCCAGGGCGACCGTGGACGAGCTGGCTAAAGGCGCGGCGCATCAGCTCGGGGATGCGCTCGATGCGGTTGACGCTGGCGGCCCATTTGGTGATGCCGCGATAGTTGGCCACCGCGTCGAAGTTGGGCGGCACTTGCGCGCGGGCCGTGGACACGCCGCCGGGCAAAAGCAGCAGAGGGATGGCATCGGCGTAGGCTTGGGCCGCGCCGCCGAGCGCGTTTTCAGCTCCCGGCCCGGTCTGCATGGTGAAGACGCCAAAGGGGCGGCCATTGGTCGTGCGGCTGAAGCCGTCGGCCATATTGACGCCCGTCCGCTCTTGGCGGCAAATAATGGGCCGGATGCCAGCGCGTGCTGCCTCGTCAATCAGCGGCTGAGCGGGAAAGGCCGACAGCCACTCGACGCCTTCGGCCTTGAGGATGTGGGCAATGGCTTTGGCGTCCTTTCCCGAGTTTTTGTCGTTGGATCAAGACCGCCACAGGGGACGGTCCCTACGGGGATTTTGTCGGGCAACCCCTGTAATTCATAGGGAATTCTGCAGGAGCAACCCTTGTGGTTGCCCACCCGCAATTTGCCTAGAACGTTGGACAGGGACGCACCAGCGTCAAGCAGATTCTTATCTCGCCCGCCGCCCGCGCCCGATACTCCACCAGACGACTAGGGCTTCTACGGTGTGGCCGCTGATTAAGGCACCCACGGCTTGGGTCGCGCCGTGAAGCTCGAAATTGGCCAGCAAGGCTAGCATCAGCAAGACGGTCACCACGCGCGACGGAGCGCTCGGTGCCATAGCTTGGGTGCGGTGCTGGAGCAGGCCGATGCCGTGGAAGTAGCTGCGCAGGCTGACGACAAAGGGAAAGCCCGTAAAGAGGAGCAGCGGCGTCGTGCAGTGGGCGATTAGCTCGGGGCCAATGCCGATCCAAGTGCCGAGTATGTAATCGACCGCCGGCGTCCAAAACAGCAACACCATCCACGCACAGGAAAACAGACAACAACCCCAGCAGAAGCGGCGAATTTTGCCCAAATCCCCTTCTTGGCGGAAGGCCGTCGGCAGGTTGCGCAGTTCATTGAGCCAACCATAGGGGATGTGGCCGAGCGCATAGACGATGGTCAGCACGGCCAGCGCTTCGGTGCCGTCGG
>JAGWBY010000044.1:50777-59847 GCA_021295675.1 Candidatus Latescibacterota bacterium
CGGCCCCACGCGACCACGCCAAGCTCGGCGAGAGCACCCGTGTACGTAGCGAGGACCGGCAGTAAGATGGGATCCTGGCGGACGAAGCCGAGCGGCAGCAGCGCAAAGACCGCGAGGATGCTAAGGGCGATCCCCGTCGTAGTGGCGTAGGCGGGGATGTCGGTGCGGCGGATGCGGATGAGTTCGCCGCTGTAAAAGCGCGTCATCCCGTGCAGCACGGGGAAGGGAACCAGCCACAGCAAGGCCAAGCGCACCGCCTCCCCGAGTGCGGGATCGACCCCGTGCAGGTCGTTGATGATCCAAGTCCCCAGAGGCGTCAGCGCCAAGCTGGCTAAGATGCTGGCCAATAGCAGCCCGGCGGCGAGCACGAAGCGAAAGCAGACGCGGCAGCCTTGGGTGTGCTCGACGAGGACCAAGCCGAGCTGCCGCACCTGAGACAGGGTGCCGGCGAGGAATAGCGCCAAGCCAAAGGCCAAGCCAAACGCGGCCAGCGTTTCGACCGCCCGCGGCATCCGCGCCATGCCGCCGTTGAGGAACTGGCCGCTGAGCTCTTGCACCAGCGCCGTCACCACCAAGGGCAACATGAAGCGCGTTAGTTGGGCATAGCTCATGCCCGGACGATCTGTCCGGCGCGGCTGTCGGCTATTTCTCCTCGTTCAACGGCGATCCGTCCATTGACAATTACGCAGTCAATGCCCTGCGGATAGCGGTAGGGGTCGGCAAAGTCGGCGCACTCGCCGATGGCTGCGGGGTCGAAGACCACCAGATCGGCCCAGTAGCCTTCGCGCAACAGGCCGCGCTCGCGCAAGCGGAAGCGGAGCTTGTGGATGGCCTCTTCCCAGCGCAACGCGCCTTGCTCGCGGACGAAGTGGCGCAAGAAGTAGGGGAAGGCCCCATAGGAGCGGGGGTGGTGCTTGCCCTCGGCCAAGGTGCCTTCGGGCACCAGCGAGAAGCCATCGGAGATGACGCCGCCAGTGGAGTGGCGGGCGATGTTGAGGAAGTCCTCCTCAGACACGTCCTCGGCCAACATCCACGGCCGCGCGCGCTCTTCGACGAGAATGTCGCAGACCGCGTCGTGAGGGGTTTGGCCGCGCCGCCGACCGATCTCGGCAAAGCTCAAGCCGACTAGGGCGGCGTTTTGCTCGGCGCTGCCCAGCCAGATCTTGTCCCATTGCCCATCCCGCGCCAAGTTGCGCTTGCGGCTGCCGCCGCTCTCGGCCCCGTGCTGCACGGTGTCTTGCTCGATCTTGGCACGGGTCTCTGGGTCTTGCAGCCTTCTCAGCAGCGCCTCGTCGCCACCGGCCAAGGCCCAAGGGGGCAACAGCGACTTGAGGGTGGTGCTGCCAATCGTATAGGGAATGGCGTCGCAGCTAATGTCGCAGCCCTCGCGGCGCTTCTGGTCGATGGTGGCGAGCAGGTCGCGGGTCGCGCGCATGTGCGAGACGTGGGCGGCAACCGAGGCTTGCTCGCCAACGGCAATGACCTCGCCGACAGCTTGGGCAATCGACTCGGTTTGGTTGCGGATGTGCGAGGTGTAGATGCCGTCGTACTCAGCGACAACCTTGCCCAACTCGACGAGTTCTTCCAGCGCCGCATACGGGCCGGGCGCGTACGCCAAGCCCGACGACAATCCCATTGCGCCGTCTTCCATTGCGCGGGCGACCAGCGCCTTCATCTGTTCCATCTCCGCCGCAGTCGGCGGGCGGTCGTCGTAGCCCATAGCGGCGACGCGGACGTTGCCGTGGCCGACCAAGGTCGCGGTATTCGTACCCAATCCATTGGCTTCAAGTCGCTGAAAATAATCGCCGAAATGAGTCCAGTCGCACGCCAAGCCACGGGTCATCGCTGGGTCGAGCGGGCCGTAGTACGGCTCGTAGTCGCGGGTGGGCGCGGCCGAGACGCCGCAGTTGCCCATGACTTGGGTCGTAATGCCCTGCGTCAGGGAACTGAGTGCGCGGCCGTCGAGGGCGATGGTCAGATCCGAATGCGTGTGGATGTCGATAAAGCCGGGGCAGGCAATGCGGCCCTCGGCGTCGATGGTGCGACTCGCTTCGGCCTCAGAAAGGTCGCCGATGGCCACGATGCGGCCCTGTTCAATGGCGATGTCGCCGCGGAAAGCCGACTGGCCGCTGCCGTCGAGAAGTTGGGCGTTGCGGATTAACAGGTCGTACATGGTTTTTTCCTGGAGGTTAATAGAGCGCGGCATGACCGCATTGGGCAACGAACACACGCCGATCAAAGGTCGGTACTTGGCTGAGGGTAGTATAGGCGGGTTAGCGCACTCGCTCAAGTTAGTTGACCCTCCCAACGCGCGTTGATAGTTTTGGCGACCACCGCCAAAAGGAGAAGCTCTTGACGCGCCCCGCTTTCTCGCTAATCCTCGCTCTGGTCTGCGCCGCACACGTGCCGCGCGAGCGCACCTTGATCACCGACTGCGTCGATCAGGGCACGTGCAGCGGCCAGTTCCAGGACTACGACGCCTTTAACCCCTACCTGCCCGGCAAGGTTTCGCGCACGGGGTATAACTTCCTCTACGAGCCGCTCTACTTTTACAACGCCTACCGCGACGAGATCATCCCCTGGATCGCCACCGGACACGAGTACAACGAGGATCATACTGAAGTCACCCTAAAAATTCGGCCCGGAGTCGAGTGGAGCGACGGGCAGCCGTGGACGGCGCACGACGTGGTCTTTACGATCAACATGCTCCGCGACCACGCGCCGGAACTGACCTTTGCGGTCGATATGCAGACCTGGGTAAAAACAGCCGTGGCCAGCGACAGCCTAACGGCGCGCATTGGCGCTTCGTCTTCACGTATTTCACCCACAACTTCGACAATGGCGTGCCGATTGTGCCCCGGCACATCTGGGAGGGCCAAGACCCCAAGACCTTCGCCAACTTCGATCTGGCGCAAGGCTGGCCCGTCGTAAGCGGTCCGTACCGCTTGGCTCACTCCGCGCCGGAGCAGCGGATCTGGGACCGACGCGAAGGCTGGTGGGCTGCCAAGATCGGCTTCCGCCAGCCGCCGCAAGTCGAGCGGCTGATCTACCTGCCCTACATGGAGGAGGCCAAACAGGTCCAGAACCTTGCTACCAATGCTATGGACCTGTGCGCCGACATGCTGCCGCCCAACATCCGCACGATCCTAGAGCAAAACTCCAAGGTGACAACCTGGAGCGGCCAATATCCGCCCTATGGCTATCTAGATTGGTGGCCCATCTCGCTGGGCTTCAATACCCAAGAGCCGCCCTACGACGAGCCGGCCTTCCGCTGGGCCGTAAACCACGCCATCAACCGCGAGCAGTTAGTGGAGGTGGGCTGGCAGGGGGCGGGGCGACCTACCCTGTTGCCGTTCCCCGATTTCCCTCGTCTCAGGCACTACACAGACCAAGTTCAAGACTTGCTGGAACAACATCCGGTGGGGCTGTTCGACCCAGCCCACAGCGCGGCTCTGATGCAGGAGTCTGGGTGGCAGCGGGACGCCGAGGGCATCTGGATGCGGGACGGGGTGCAGGCTAGGCTGCTGCTCGACATCAGCCAGACCTTCCAAGACATCGCGCCGATCTTAGTCGAGCAGTTGCAGCGGGCCGGCTTTGCAGCCAACATGCGCATGACCTCGGACAACTACACGCGGATGACCACGGGCGCGGCTAAAACTTATATATTTGGCAATGGAGGCTCGGTGCGCGACCCGTACTTTACGCTGCGGCTCTACCACAGTCGCTTCGTCCAGCCGACGGGCACGGCGACGCCGAACTTCTGGCGGTGGAAAAACCCCGAATATGACACACTCGTCGATCAAATGGGCCAGACCGCACCCGCCGATCCGCGCTTGGTGGGCCTGTTCAGAGCGGCGTTGGCGATTTGGCTGGGCGAGTTGCCAGCCATACCCTTGCTGCAATTTTACCACCGCTTGCCACACAACCAAACCTACTGGCGCAACTGGCCATCGGCGGACAATCCGTATATCAATACGGCCTACTGGCACCGAACGTGGCTTTTGGTATTGTTGAACCTACAACCAACGCGAGGTTAAATGAGACGATTTGATCGCGCTCAATCGTCGCGGCCCTCTCACCTAAACCGAGGCGAGGTCTAATATGAAACGCAGCATTTGCACATTGCTCAGCGCGTGGCTACTCAGCGGCTGCGGTGACGGCCCCTCCGACCAACAGCCATCGGACGCGGCCGACCAGCCCGAGGACGTCGAGGAATCGGCGCTTATACAGGTCCCGCGCAACCGCACCTTGATCATGGATTGCGCCGAAAGCGGTACGTGCGCCGGGCAGATCAAAGACTACAATACCTTCAATCCCTATCGGCCGGAATCCACCTCGCGCACCGGGTACAATTTCGTTTTTGAGCCGTTGTACTTTTACAATGCCTTTAAGGGCAAACTGATTCCCTGGATCGCTACGGATCACCGCTTCAACGACGCCTATACCGAAGTGGAAATCACCATTCGTCCGGGGGTTACGTGGAGCGACGGCATGCCGTGGACGGCACACGACTTGGTCTTCACGGTCAACATGCTGCGGCAGAACGCGCCTTTGTTGGCCTACTCAACCGATATAAAAAACTGGGTCCAAGAGGCCGTGGCCGTCGACAGCCTGACGGCGCGCATAGTCCTGACGGCACCCAACCCGCGCTTTGTCTTTTCGTATCTCACGCACAACTTCGGCAACGGGGTGCCGATTGTGCCCAAGCACGTGTGGGAAGGGCAGTCGCCAGATACCTTTGCAAACTTCGATCCGCAAAAAGGCTGGCCCGTGTTTTCCGGGCCGTACAAGCTGACGCTATCCACGCCGCAGCAGCGCATCTGGGATTTGCGGACGGATTGGTGGGCCGCGGCCACCGGCTTCCAATCCCTGCCCAAAGTCGAGCGCATCATCTACCTGCCCTATATGGAGGAGGCCAAACGCGTCCAAAACCTGATTACCAACCACATTGACACCAGCCTCGACCTGCGTCCGCCCAACATCCTGACCGTACTCGACAAAAATCCCCGGGTGACGACTTGGACCGGACGTCAGCCGCCGTACGGCTACGTCGATTTCTGGCCCATTTCTCTCGGCTTCAACAACCTTGAAGCCCCCTTTGCGGAGGTCGATGTGCGGCGGGCGATCAACTATGCCATCAACCGGCAGCAATTAGTGGAAGTGGGTTGGCAGGGAGCCGGAATTTTTACGCTCCTGCCCTTGCCCGACTACCCGGCCCTTAGGCCGTACTTCAGCGAGGTCGAGGTCTTTGACCTAGACAAGAGCGCGGCTCTGATGCGGAGCATGGGCTGGCAGCGGTCCGCTGATGGCTATTGGACCAAAGATGGGGAGCCATTTGAAATGCTCATCGACATCTTCCCGATCTTCCAAGACATAACGCCGGTCTTGGTGGCCCAGCTAGAGCGAGCAGGTTTTGACGCCGACTTCCGCAATACCCCAGACACATTCACCCGCATATCGCACGGCACGGCCCGCTCCTTTATCACCGGGCACGCCGGCGGCGTGCGCGATCCGTATTTTACGCTGCGACTCTATCACAGCCGCTTCGTGCAGCCAACCGGCCGGCCGGCCGAGTCCGTCTGGCGCTGGCAGAACGAGGAATTCGACCGGATCGTCGATCAGATGGCGGAAGTCTCGCCGCGCGATCCGCAGCTGGTGCAATTGTATCGCCAAGCAACTGCCGTCGATTCCGCTCTTGCAGTGGTATCACCGCATTCCGCACAATCAAACCTACTGGCGCAACTGGCCCTCGGAATACAGCCCGTACATCAACAGCGCCTATTGGCATCGGGTGTGGCTGTTGGTGTTGCTCAATTTGCAGCCGGTACAGGGATAGCTGCACTAGCAGTCGCGGCCGCAGCATATCCATATCGCGGTCGTGGATGGGCGCGCGGATGTCGGAATCTGGTTGTTGACATTACTCACTGATGTTACGCACGGGCTTCTTCGGTATAGGATGCTTCGCTTGCGCTCAGCATGACAAAGAACGAGAACGCCAGCCACTGTCATGCTGAGCGCAGCGCAGCATCTCAGACCCGGGCCTGTGCGCAACATCACTTACCTATAACTGACTCAAGGATACGATAGACATACGAGATGACCCATTTTGCACGCATACTCATCGCGCTTTGTACAGCCTATTGCCCGCTTGTCGCCCAAGACGCAGCAGACGACCGGACGCCCCTTGACGACCCGAGCTTTGCCCGAGTCGCAGATTATTACGCCTATGATTTAGTCTCACCGCTGCACGCCAAAGTACTCGATACGCAGATCTACGAGCCACAGCACCCCTACGCCGTCGAGAAGGTCCATTTCCGTTCGAGCCACAACGAGGTCGTCCCCGGCCTGTTCGCCTATCCGCGCAACGACGCCACTTGCGCCGCCGTCGTCTTGCTGCACGGCAACAATGGCTCGCAAGGCATCGACCACCACTGGGTCCGTTCCTGGCTGGATATCCTAGGGCAGGCTAGGTATTGCGCCTTGGCCATTGACGCCTATGGCTACGGCGAACGCTTCGACCCCGAACAAAACCAAGACATGGGGCTATACGAATGGCGCGAGCGCACGATTCAGCAGGTGATCGATACGCGCCGAGCTATTGACTATCTCTATACGCGCACGCAGGTCGATACGACGCGCATTGCAGTGATGGGCGAAAGCATGGGCGGCTTTATCGGCATCCGCGCCGCCGGGCTTGACCCTCGCCTAGCCGGGCTGGTACTCGTCGTTACAGCAGCCGGAGAATTCTCGACCACGGGGCCATTCGGCCGATTTGCCAATTCGCTCAACTTTGCTCCGCGCGTCTCGGCACCAGTCCTGATGGTCAATGCCACCGAAGACGAGTACGCAACCAAGGCAGCGGTAGAAGAGTTATATGCCGTTTTGCCCCAGCCCAAAGAGCTGATTTGGCACCAAAGCGGCCATCTCATTCTAATGCCTGCTCAGCAGCGCATCATTTTGCCATGGCTGGCAAAACACCTACGTCCCTAACGGAGCCGTTAAACGCAACAACACGCTCAGAGAGGTACACAATGAAATTGCGCCGATGGACTATCGCAGCCGTTTTGGGATTAGTCGCCCTAAGCTGCGGCGATCAGCAAGAAACGCCAACGGAGAAAAAGCTCAAGATCGCCGGGATCGTCTTTCAGGAGGACCAGTTCTTCCGCCTGATCCAGTTTGGGATGCAGGACGCGGCCGACAAAGCGGGCGTCGAGCTGCTGCTGGCCAATAGCGCGAATAAGCCGGATAAGGAGATTCAGCTAGTCAATACCTATATCGCGCGCGGCGTCGATGCCATTGTGATCTCGCCGCTGAGTGCCAAAGCCTCGGCCACAGCCTTACAGCGAGGTACAATTCGACGGTAGAAGGGGATATCCCCGTCGCCTATATCGAGAGCGACCAAGGGGACTTGGGCCGCCAGACCGGACTGGTGGCGCGGCGCTATATCGAAGAGCAGCTAGGCGGCCAAGCCAAAATTGCCACCCTCGCCTTCAAGTCGCAGCTCGCCGAGCAAAGCGACGCACGCCGCAACGGATTCGTCGAGGTAGTGGGGCAGTTGCCGGGCGTGGAATTCGTCGCCGAGCAAGACGCTTGGCTACCAGAGATGGCGCTCAAGAAGGCCGGAGACATTCTCACGGCTCATCCAGAAATCGACATCATCTGGTCGGCCAACGAAGGCGGCACCGTTGGGTCGGTGATGGCAGTCAAAAACGCCGACCGCGAGGGGAAAGTGGTCGTCTTCGGCACTGATGCCAGTCAGCAGCTCGTCGAGTTCATGCTCGCCAAGGACGGTATCTTGCAGGCTCTTACCACCCAGACTCCTTTTGAACTGGGCACAAAGGCCATGGAGCTAGCCATCGCAGCGCTCAAGGGACAGGATGTCGCGGCCAAGGTGGTGATGGACGGGGTGCTCGTGGCGCGCCAAGACCCAGACGGCGTGCGAGCTTTTGGCACGCGGCTCGCGGACCTGATCGCCCTCGGCAATCAGTGAGCTCCTTCAAACTAGCAGTCGAAAACCTCGGCAAGGACTACCCAGGAACGGTGGCGCTTGACGGGGTTTCGGTGGGGTTTGCTCCCGGCGAGGTCCACGCGCTAATCGGCAAAAACGGCGCTGGCAAAAGCACGCTGGTCAAGATCCTAGCCGGATCGGTCGCCCCAAGCAAAGGGCGCATCCTCTGCGATGGGGCACCAGTCGCGCTGCACGCGCCGCAGGATGCCTTTGACTACGGCATCGCCATGGTCTATCAAGAGCTGAGCTTGGTGCCGGGGCTGACCGTGGCCGAGAACATCCTGCTCGGCCGGACGCCGAAGCGGCGCGGGCTCATCGACTGGACGGCAACCTACGCACGGGCCGAGGATGTGCTCGCGAGGCTGGGAGTCGCCATCAATGTCCGGGCGCGCACCGGCGATCTAGGAGTGGCGCAGCAGCAGATCGTCGAAATCGCCAAGGCCATGTCCTTTGACCCGGCCGTGCTCATCCTCGACGAGCCGACCTCGGCGCTGGCAACGCACGAGACCGCACAACTCTTCCGCGTGGTCAAAGGGCTGGCGGCAGCGGGCGTGGCAATCATCTACATTTCTCACCGCCTACAGGAATTGCACTCTATCGCCGACCGAGTTACGGTGCTGCGCGACGGGCATCACATTGGCACGGTGGCGATGCGGGATACGAGTATCGCGGAGATCGTGCAGATGATGTTTGGCGAGGTCGCGCAGCAGGAGCGGCCGGACGATTTGCAACCGGGCGCGACTCCGGTGCTGGAAGTCAAGGGCCTGTCGCGCGGAGACGCTTTCGCCGATGTGAGCTTCTCGCTCTACGAAGGCGAAATCCTCGGCATCGCCGGAATGCTGGGCGCGGGTCGCACCGAACTCCTACGCGCCCTCTTCGGCGCAGACGCCTGCGACCGCGGGCAAATATTGATCCAAGGCCAGCGCGTAGCAGCGCCAACCCCTCCGAAAATGAAGGCGCAGGGCTTGGCCTTTACCCCTGAAAACCGCAAGGAAGAGGCCCTGATCCAGGCGCATAGCATCCGCGCCAATATGTGCTTGGCGAGCATGGGCCGGATCGCCC
>JAGWBY010000044.1:59901-60319 GCA_021295675.1 Candidatus Latescibacterota bacterium
ACACCGAAGCCCCAGTCTCAGCCCTGAGCGGCGGCAATCAGCAAAAGGTGGTGTTGGGCAATTGGCTGGGCAATCGCCCGCGCGTCATGCTCTTCGACGAGCCGACGCGCGGCGTGGATGTGCAGGCCAAGCAGCAGATTTTTGAAGCCATGTGGGATTTGAGCCGTCAGGGCATCGCCTCGCTTTTTGTATCGACCGAGTTGGAAGAGCTGGTCGAAGTCTGCCACCGAATCCTAATCATGCGCGAGGGACGGATCGAAGGCCAAGTCCGTCCCGGAGAAATCAGCGCCGACGAGTTGGCGCTGCGCTGCATGGGGGCGACCCGCAATGCGTGAACGGCTTTTGGCGTGGGTGAAGCGCTCGATTATGGAGATCATTCTCTTCGTCCTCTGCGCGATCTTGGCGTTTGAGGCCGAAG
>JAGWBY010000044.1:60639-64819 GCA_021295675.1 Candidatus Latescibacterota bacterium
CCGGGGGATTTCCACTGACGCCGTTTCCCGAGTGGTACAATTTCTTGGGCGGCGGTTATCTCCTCGGAGTGCCCTTTCCGGCGCTGGTCTTCGCGCTGGTCTTTCTGACGACGCATTTCTTGATGGGCTACACCACGCTGGGGCGCTCGATCTACGCAGTGGGTGGCAATGCCGAGGCCGCGCGGCTCAGCGGTATTGAGGTCGGCAAAATCAAGATCGCCGTCATGGCGATTGTCGCCTTTTTGGCAGCGCTAGCCGGCATCATGCAGTCGGCCGAGATCATGTCCGGCGCGGCGACGACGGCTAGGGGCTGGGAATTGGACGTGATCGCCGCGGTCATCATCGGCGGCACCAGCTTGATGGGTGGCGAGGGTCAGATACGCGGGACCTTAATCGGCGTGGTGTTCTTGGGCATCTTGGTCAACGGCATGACGCTGATGAATATCAGCGAGTACTGGCAACTCGTGGTGCGGGGGGCGTTGATTCTGAGTGCGGTGCTGATTAACCGGGCGCATCAATAGGCAGCCGATAGAGACGGGTTTTGCTCTCGTCTTCTTTTATCATTAGACGATTTCCACGCCCCAGAAGCCCAACATCGGCAAAAAGCGCTCCATATCCGCCGGCACGGTCGCTGGATCCTTGCCGTAGCCGCCGTGGACTTTAGCCGCCCCTTGCAAGGGGCGCTCCAAGACCAACTCGACGCGATGGTCCTGGGGGTAGATCACCGCCGCGACCGACACCTCGCCGGCCGCGTCCTCGACCCGGAAGCTGTTGGCCTCTAAGTCGATGCTGTCCATGCGGCTCTCGACGGCTGCAAACTCTAGCTCGACGCGGTCCTCCCGCCGCCGGGCCGCCGCCAAATCCGGTGCCTGCCAAGCTACCGTCTGCCCATAGACCAACCCCAAAGCCGCCTGCGCCAACCGCTCGCCCAAGAGCATGTTGCCAGCGGGACTGGTGTGGATCTGGTCCGAAAGCGGCAAGTCGAGCGCTGGCACCACGCCTATGCCCGGCGTTTGCCGCGCCACCTGCCGCTGCGCCTCGCGCACCTGGCTCCAGCGCCGATCAGCATCCGGGTCGGCGGGCTGGTACACGCGGTTTAGCTGCACGGTGAGCACCGGCAACTCCGCATCGGCAAGGGCCTCCCGCCAGGCGTTGACCGCTTGCTGGAACCGCTCTGCATAACTAGTCGCGTCCACATCGGTCCCCGCATCGGTTTCCCCCTGATACCACACAATCCCCTGAACCTTCCCCCCGACCTTCTCCACGCACTGCACCATATTGTCAAACAAATCCGCCGCCCCCGGCTCGCCGGGATTCCAGCGAGTGAGCGGAGAGCCTCCCAACGACGTCTGCACCAAACCCACTGGGTGTGCGAGCGTCCTTTTGAGCGTGCGCCCAAATTGCAGGTAGGGCGAGTGTCCTGGATTGGCGGCCTCTTGGTTCACCGCGTGTTGGGTATCCGTCGATTCGTTCATCGGATGCGCCGCCAGCGCCCATTGCTCACTATTCCTAAACAGATGCACTCCCAACTCCGCTGGGTCCTCGTACGGCCCGCGCCCGTATCCAGCCGAATTGCTCTGTCCGGCAATCACCCACAAGTCGCCTATGCCCAAAAAGTGCCGCATATCTCCGCGCGGCGACCACTCCCCAGCCGGATTTTCCGCCGTCCGCAACCGCGTCTCCAGCCGATAAAGCCCTCCTGCCGGTATGTGTTCCAAAGCACCCTTCCAAGTACCATCTTCCTTCGTCGGCACTGCCTGCCAGTCCAAACTGGCCGCAACAGCCACTCCCGTATCCTCCCACACCAAGCGCACCTCCACTTGTCCGGGATTCTCGAACTTCCACTTCCCCTCTAACTCAATCCTCCCTTGCCCGCGTTCGTCCTGCTGCACGATCTGCCAATCCGCCGGCCCCTGCTCGATAATTACACCAATCTGATCTTCCATTTTATTCCTTCTCTCAAGTAGGGTTTACTCATCAGCACCTAACCGCCGCCAGCGCCTTTCCCGTCGGACCACTCCTTGAGCAACGCCACCACTTCCCCGTGCCCTCCCTTCTCCGCCCAATAAAGCGGCTGTGCCCAAGGCGACTCGGCTGGCGCGGCCGGATCGGCACCTTGTTCCAATAGAAAACGCACCATATCCGCCTGCCCCCGGCGCGCCGCGGCGGCCAAAGGCGTGCCCCCGTATTCCAACTCGACCGCCTCAATATCGGCTCCCAATTCCAAAAAGACGCGGGCTGCCGCAATATCGCCCTTTTCCGCACAGCCATGCAAGAAGGTGCGGCCGATCCAGTTGGCGCGATTCAGGTCGAGGCCGTGGTTGGCCAAGGTGCGGATCGTATCGGGGTCCGAAGGGTAGTTGCCGCCCCAGATGTCGGTCAGTTGAAACAGGTCGCCTACATCCGGCGTGGTTTCCAAAAAGGCACCAATGAGCGCGGGATTGTCCCGTCCCATCAACTCGTGCAGGAATTGTGAATGCTCAACGACAGCATCCCCCTCGCGCGTGGCCCGTTCCAGCGCCGCGTCGTCCATGGCATAAGGCGGTGTCACAGCTCCATGTTCGCGCAACAGAGCCTGCATTTGTTGGCCTTTTTTGCCGTGATTGAACTCGACGATGGTCAAACAAGATCCCGAAGAGTCCACCCCGGCGTTGGGATCGGCACCGCGTTCGAGCAACAGTTTCGCCGTCTCCAAATGGTTGCCCGCGCAAGCCTCGAAGAGTGCCTTGCCGCGCGGCGCGTTTTCTTCGGGCCGGTTGGGGTCGGCACCTAAGTCCAGCAGTTTTCCGACTATCTGGGTATGACCGTTGCGAGCGGCATAGGACAGCGGACTGCGCCGTCCAGCATCGAGGGTGCGGGCTTGGGCCGGATCGGCCGCCAGTACCGCACCGACGCGGTCTTCGTCGCCAGCCGCACAGGCGATGCTGAGAGCGTACTCCGCGCCGCAAGCGAGCAAGTGGCGCGTGACAACCCACGGATCTCGCGGCGCTTCCGCCGGCAGATCGCGCGTCCGAAACCAGTAGTCGCCGTTGAGCGAAACCAACAGCGGCGTCTGGCCATCGGCGCGACGGGCTTCGAGATCGGCTCCCTGTGCGACAAAGAAGTCCACCAAGTCGTTTTGCCGCGTCAGCGCTGCCCAGTGCAGCGGCCAGTTGCCCAGCGCATCGGCGGCGCGGATAAAGTCGGGATGCTCGGCCAACACCACCGCGACCCGCGCTCGGTCGCGGCCTTTGATCGCCTCGGCCAGTGCGACAAAACCCGGATCGTAACCAAAGCGCTCGCGCATCGCCGCCACCAGCAGCGCCTGCACCTCCCCGTAGCCGCGCTCCTCGGCGATGGCTAGTAGCTTGTCCCACGAATTATAGGTATAGCGCGACTGGCCCGGATCGGCCCCGGCCTGCAACAATAGCTGGACCACCTCGGCATGGCCCTCGCGCACCGCCATGTGAATGGGGAACTGGTACCAGTACTGAGCATTGACCAACTTGGGATCGCGATCGAGCAACGCGCTGACCCGCGCCAGACCGCCGGCCCCGCTGGCGCAAAAAAGCGCCCAAGCTTGGTGCCCGTCCACGGCTTCGACTCCGTACTGGTAGTGCTCGGTCTTCATGCCTTCGGGCTGAAGCAGATGCGCAACCCGCTGCGCGAAGCGTTCGTCGCGCGAAGGGGCCTGTCCCTGCAATTCCCGTTTAGCCATCTTCAGCATCCTTCTTGCGTAGGCGTTTGCGGGCCGAGCGCAATTTCATTCGTTGATCGCGGACTCGGCATGCTGAAGCTGTTCCACGACCCATCCGAAAGCTTGTCTTGCTCCGAAAGGATGAGGAAAGTCTCGAAGGTTCCACTCATATGGCAACGGCCTGGTCCGACGTGATGCTGCCGGGTAGGTACCGGCTATTTTGAGACAGGTCGCGCTTCACCGCGTCGGGAAGATGGCGACTCAAGATCGAAACGACCTGCGCGTCGGCAGCAGCCTCTGGGCCAAGCCAGCGCAACGCTTGCACCACCGGTGCCGACGGCTTTCCCGCCCACTGCATGACGCTCGGCCCCGCATGGCGAAACCGGACCGTTCGTCCGTCGATCTTGACCGTCCTAGAGGAGCCATCCGTCACGTAAGATGCCTTAGCAGGTAGCGCGTTGGTAAGACCAAGCTGGTTCGCAGCCGCCAAGCCATCGGGCATAA
>JAGWBY010000045.1:0-14434 GCA_021295675.1 Candidatus Latescibacterota bacterium
TCCCCCCAACAATTGCTTGCCAATATCATCTACTTGGTCTAGCACCTCGTCGCCCGGTTGGACGAGGTTCATATTATCCCGTAGCCCTCCCATCCAGCGATAGCTGTAGCCCAGTATGACCACCTTTGATGTGCGCTGGCTTACATTGGGTGCCGCCGTGTGGAAGACGCGGTTCTCAAACAAAAAGGCGTCGCCGGCGTTGAGACACAAATCCACCGCCCCCTCTGGGTCGCCTTGGCCCCGGGGGATGGGCAACGGCGTGGGCAGCAGATGCGAGCCGGGAGCGAACATAGTGAAACCGGACTGCGGCGCGGGAAAATCCGTCAGGCAATAGCCCACTTTTATGCCAGCGCGGACGATGCCTTCATGGCCCAAATCTTCGGTCATGCCGATGTCGCGATGCCATCCCCGCGTCCCTTCGCCGGCATCGGCCTGTGGGAATTTATAGATAATCGCCGTGGTGTGCAGATGAATATTAGGCGACAGTAACTGTACCACTAGCGGCACCGTCGAGGAATGGGTCAGCAGCGGGTGAAACGCCTGCTCTTGTACAATCCCTAGCCGCCGCTGAACGTAGTATTGGTCTGCTTCGCGTCCGAATTCATCGATCATCCGGTCGCACACTGTCGTCAACTGCACCACCTCTTGCTCCATCAGCGCCCCAGGGACGACCAAGTAGCCATTGTCGTCGAAGAAGCGACGCTGTTGCTCCTCCAGTAGAACCAATTCCATTGCTGACGTACCTCGCTCTATGAGCTTTAGATCAACTCGGCGTCACAGCGGGGACAGTGTTCCCACGCAGGCGATTCCACCGGCTTGTCGCAATCTGGGCACAAGCCGAGGGGATGCTCGTCCTCGCGGCAGCGGCGACCGTCTTTGTAGGTAATGCGGCGCCAGACCGTCTCGCCATCCGTGGCGTAAAAAGTCCACGTGCCCTTCTTGCGCCCGTCCGTGCTCTTGCCGCGGTATTCGTTGAATTGCCCAGCCTGTTTTCGTTTGCCGTTTTCATAGTAGGCTACGTGATCGCCGGTGAGCTGATTTTCTTGGTAGTGATTGATACTAGCGGGCCGACCGTTTCTGTGGTACTCGACCCATTTGCCCGTCTTCTTGCCCATGTCAAAGGCACCTTCGCGCCGCTTGCCGCCGTCGGCATAATACAGCACCCAAGGGCCGTGTTTTTTGCCGTTTTTGTACTCGACGTCTTCGAGATGGCTGGCCATGATTTCCTCCGTATTAATTGCTGACGTGTTTACCGGTTGGCCTTCAGCGCCCCCCAACTGGTGTGGGTCACGGCGCGGGAACAGTGGTAGTACGAGTGTACGCGCGAGTGCGGTCCACCCCGTCTAAGCCCAAGAAAGTAAGCAGCAGACTATCGCCGGCGATTTGGTACGTGCCAGTGAATTCCATTTGCCATACCAAGAGTTTGAAGGAAGGGGAAAAGAGTTCCTCTAAGTCGGCGCGGTGTTCCTCAGACATTGGTTCTCCATCGCCGATCTCGTAAATATCCGTAGTGGGAATTTCGGACCACTTGATCTCAGTATCGTCCTCATATATGATGACTTCGTCGAGCTCAATCCACAGGCTGTCGCCAGCGGTGCGCCAAGTACCTATACCGTCGGTTGCAGCTTTGTTGAAGATGTCCAATTTTTCTAAGTCCGCCAACGCTTCGTCGGTCAGATCGTCCAAACCATCAACACTTATGAAGTCGAGACGAACGGTCCACTCTTCTCTGAAGGTACCGTCTTTTTTGAAGGTCGCGCGCCGGATAGATTGGCCCGCCAACGTGTCATAGAAAACGGTGGCGTCTTCAAGGGTCAACTCATTATGTTTCCAAGTAAAGACGGGCGTCTCGATTCCGTCTTGGCTATGTTCCCAAGTACCCAGCAATCCGTCCTGCCCGTCGGCGGGCAAAGCCCAGAGAGCACATAGCATAACTGTATAGCGCAGCATGAAGGGTCCCCTTCCTAGGTGGTAAATCTACATACCCACCCTTTAGCATCAAAACCTCCATCGCCGCCGACGGCCCTCTCAAGTAACGGCGCATTCATAAGGCCCTAAGTCCGGGTCGGTGTTGTGCTCGCCGAGATGGGTGCTCTTGCCGCGCAGGTAGCGCACCTCCAGTTCCACGTCCCGCACATAAATATGCGGCGTAGCCTCTGAGTCGCGCTCGTGCAGGGTGACTTCCACGACGTTGGTTCCCTGCGCCGGCCAGTGGGCCTCGTCCAACCGGAAGACGAACCAGTAACTCGAATGCGAGCGGTAACGCGGCGCGGTCATCTGATAGATGTGGTCGATCTTGCGCGTAATATGCGCTGGCAGCTCGTCCCCGTTCAGCTTGAAGCTGAGGCGGTCGCGGTCAGTGGCGCGCATCAGCCGTATCCGCAAAATCACCTCGTGAACCCGTCCCACCGCTCCCCAGCGCGGCAAATCGTCGCTGATCGGCAGTTCTAGTGCTACGGGCTGGTCTAGCGCCAGCGAGGCCGGTAACTGCATGACGAGTCCCGGCTCGGTCCTCGGCTGTGCGGCGGAGCGCCCCGTGGGCGTGGGAATCGCGTAGATTTTGTCTTTGACCGCCATCACGTCCGGGTGTGGCAGTTCGCGGAGCTGTTCGTAGAAGGATGGTCCGTACGGCCAACTGCCGGCCCAGTGGACCAAATTCAGCCCATCGACGCCCTGTGCCCAGTAGTTGGTCGCCGCGGCGCGCACCATGGCAATGGGAGCCGCGCCCAGCCGGTCCGAGTCCACGTTGTTGCGGATGACGCCGTGTACCCGACACTCCGTATCTCGGGTCGCCGCGATCAGGGGTCGAAAATCCGCGGTCGCATCAATCAGCGACATGGACGCGAAGTTCTCCGCGACCAAAACGTCGGCAATCTCCTCGCGGATCCAGGTTTCCGGGTCCAAGCCAATGGACCGGCAACCGGCGATACTAGTGGGAATGCGCAGGGCCAACTCGCGGTCCGGGCCGCTTTGCTGGTGAAGATGCTCCGGCCGCGCTCCATATCGTCCGGGTGAAAGAAGGCACCACCAGCGTAGTGATTGAGGTTGAGCTCAAAGCCATCCACCGGATAGTTTTGCAGGGTTTCCTCAATCAGGGCAAAGCGCATCTCGCGGACCTCAGGCCGCGCAAAATCGGCCAACTGGGTATCACCGATCCGCAAGCCCTCACCTAAGTCGGCCTGCACCTGAAGCGAGGGGTAGATCAGCAGCCCCTTGGCCCGCGCGCGATCGCAGACGATGTGCAGCAGATCGCGGCCCTCGGCGATGAGCTGCTGGGCATTGCGATAGGCGCGCTGGAAGACGAGATGGTCCCACAGATGATCGTCCTCCGGCCGAAACTGAGCGGTAGCCGCCGCCTCTGGGGCCCAGTGATCGGCCACTTGGGTGTCGTGCAAAAAGGCATTGCCGAAGCCGAGGTTGAAGACCAATGCCTCAATCGGCGTCCGCCTCGCACCCTTCTTGCGCGACGGGTGGCTCGCACATGTAGAGCAAGGTGTGGCGCGAGTCGTTTTCAAACATCAAACGGGGTTTGGGCATGAGTGTGTCCTCCGCGTATTAAAATTTGGTGCGAAAAACCTAAAACCGTATTATTCCCCCGGTCAATCATCCCATCCCAAGAAGCCCATGATCGGACTCCGCGCCACTTACCGCGATTCTACGACCGACCGCCGCACCGTCCACATCAGTACCTTAGCTGACGGAACCTTGATCGGCGCGGGACAGCGCAGCTATTGCCACCATCCCGAGACCAGCGGCTGGAATCCCCAGACATACGGCGTCGAGCAAGATTAGCGTAGCGGACCACTAGGAGATTACCATGCACATCGGCGACCAATGGATGCAGTTGCGCAGCCGCGACAAAATCCTCGATCAGGCGTTTGACCGGCCCTTTCCAGTCGGCGTCGAATACTACCGCCCGCCCGTGCCGCCGCCGGAGTATTGGGACGAGGACTTTCGCCGGATTAGCGCCGCGGGTATGAGCATCGTCCGCGTTTGGTATTCCTGGGACTGGGTCGAGACCCTACCCAACCACTACGAGTTCGACGATCTGGACCAGCTCTTAGACCTCGCCGCTCAACACGGTCTAAAGGTCTGGGTCGACACCCCGCTGGGCACTCACATGGCCTGCCCGGCTTGGATGCTGCGCTCCCACCCGGACATGCGCATCGTCCGCCGCGATGGCAGTGTGCAACAAAATACGACCGGCGCGTTTGCCGCACACGGAGCAATGACCCACAACTTCGACCACCCCATGTGGCGAGTCTATGTCGAGCGCTATTTGCACCAATTCGTGCCGCGCTACAAAAATCACCAAGCCTTAGGCGTCTGGGGCACTTGGGACGGTATTGGCTACGCCGGTGCGTGGACGGCCCCTGAGCCGTATCCTCCCTACAACGACTACACCATCGCCAAGTACAAGGACTGGCTCTACCGCAACTACACGCTCGACGCGCTCAACGAGCGACTGCTGCGCCGCTATCGCTCGTGGGAAGACGTCGATGCGCCGCGCAGTAAAGCCGCACCGGTGGAGATGAGGCTGTACTTGCAGTTTCACCGCGAGAACATGGCCGACCACTTAGGCTGGATGGCCGACTTGATCGACCAGCTCGATGGGACGCACGAGCAGCGCTCGCACGGCGGCTCGTACCCAGCGCCCCACCACGAGACGGTCAGTCCGCAGATCGACAGTTGGGGCCTCTCGCACCACTCGTCCAACCGGCTGACCACTGACGAGCCGTACAGCATCGCCTGCGAGGCGTACGGCTTCCAATGGTGCCGCGCAATGGGTCGCAACAATCGGTGGTGGAACGAAGAGATCTACGGCAGCTTTGTCGGCGGGTTACATCCGACCGAAAAAAAGACCCTCGGCGAGGAGTCAGCTCTCTATATCTGGCTGACCCTGATCGAGGGCGGTGCCGGGGCCATGTTTTGGCAGTATCGGCCGGAGTACATGACCTACGAAGCACCCGGACTCAATATCGCCGCACTCGATGGCGAGCCGACCGAGCGGCTCCACGCGGCAACGGCGGCTATCTCCCAAATCGACCGCATCGCCGACCACCTGCCGCTGGCCATTCCGCGCGCCGATGTAGCTATTGCCTACAGCGGCCCGAGCGACGACGCATTTGATTTTAACGATCAGGGCGTCCAGTTCATCCAGCACCACCGTGCGCTCTACCGCGTCCTGTGGGCACAAAGCGTGGCGATGGACTTGGTGACCCCGGCGATGGATTGGTTCGAGTACTCGCTGGTTTACCTGCCGCACTTCGCGGTCCTCGACGAGGTGGCCATCGCTCGCCTGCGCGGTCTGCTGCAAGCAGTCAACGGCCCCCACCTCGTAGCCGATGGCTACTTTGGCACCTTTGCCGACAAGGGTCACTGGAGCTTCAAGCCGCCCGAGGGACTTAGCGATCTCATCGATTGCCGGATCGCCGATTTTGATGTCGTCGCTGATTTCGATGTCCGGGCTGGCAAGAATGTCGTGCAGATGGAGTATGGCACCTTTGCCCTGCCGGCGGGAACTACCTATTCAATCTTAGAAGCCCGAGGCGATACCTCACCTATTGCGACTATTGGCGACAAGGTAGTCGGGGTGCGCTCAGCCAACGGGCGCTTTACCTGGTACGGGTTTGCACTCTCGGCTACAGCTTCGTCACAAGTGACCGGCCAACCTGGGACACCAGCTCCAGCGGGGCTGGTCCACGACGAAGTAGCGACCGCGCTACTGGCGACCGCGGGCGTCGAGCCGTGGTTTGCAATTACCGGAGACCGCGTCGTCGCCTTTCGCCGCCACTCTCGGCAGGGCGGGTCGCTGATCTTCGCGCTCAACGTAGAACAGCGCACAGCGCGGACGCGGGTGCAGCCGCGCTGGCAGATAGGCGCGACCCGTGACCTCCTAGGGGAGCGATATCTCGCGCTCAGCGACGGAGCCTTCGAGTTGACGCTAGGATTCGGCGAGGTGGCGGTGATACACTGTGTGGATAGCTAATTCGTCTTACAGCGAAAGAGATAAACTGTGCAGTTGAACCGCAATCAATTCCTAGCAGAAAAGTTGCTCGTCTCAGAGGGGATTTATCAGCCCGATGGCATCCAAGACGGCACTGATCTTTTCCACCTCCTCGTCTGTGGCCGTGACCATAGGCGGACGCAACCAGCGCGAGGCAATGCCGTTGAGTTCAAGCGCGGTGCGCCACACAGCCTGACCGCCGCCTACCACATCTGTGGCCACTCCCCAGAAAGGTTCCTCGATTTGGGTAATGATGGTCTGGGCCGTTTTGGCGTCGCCATCTTGGAAGGCCCGCCAATAGCTCTGTGCTATGTGGGGGGCAAAAGAAGATGGATAGCAAAAGAAGGCGCGGATGCCGCAGGGCCATTGTGCGAAATTGCGCCATAGGCCCCCGCCGGTCATAAACTTCCACCGATCGCCATAGCGGTGCATAGTCGCCTTTGCGTATTCAAGTGTGCCATCTTCTTTGAAAGTGCAGATGTTGGGCGCGTCGAGTAGTTCGTCGAGAATTTCATAGGGAGGATACCCTACCAACATCAGAGGCATGACTTGGGCTACTTTGCGATATTGAACGATTTTGCCCTGCGGTTGGGCTTGTTCCGGTGGCAGCACCATCAGCAGGTCGGCTCCCCAACTGCGGCAATACTCGGCGAATTGGACCGCCCGGTCGTCTGGCCAACGCCGAGTAGCTGCCACCGTCAACGCCTGTCCGGCGACCCGGTCAACCAAAAAGCGGGTGAGTTGGGCGACTTCTTCATCGCTGAGGAACTCAAGCTGGCTGTCCCCGTAGGTCAGCAAGCTGACCTTGCTACCGCTGGCGATGCCAACGTCGATTATGCGGCCGATGCCCTCCCAATCTAGTTGGCCGTTGGGCAAAAATGTGGTGGGGATGGAGTTGACCGGACCTTCGAGTAAATTTTTGATCTCGTCCGGCTTCTTGACTGATGGCATGACGCATTCCTTTTGCGAATAAATGTAGAGGAAAGCACCAGCGCCCTCCAGCCTAAGATCTCCCAAGCAGGCATTGCTCAGAACACCGCGAGATACCAGATTATGCATGGCCTCGTGCCGCTTGCATCATGCCACCCAACAGCCATAGTTTAAACATGAACGCTGATTCGCTCGAAATACAACCCTTGCAAAAACCTCTCGACGCCGAAGTCTCCGTTCCCGGTTCCAAAAGCTATACCAACCGGGCGCTGCTGGTCGCGGCACTAGCCAACGGAGAATCGCACCTTACGGGCGCACTCTTTAGCGACGACACCGACTACATGGTCCAGTCGCTACGCAAACTCGGCGTCTCTATAGAGGCCGATTCAAAGGCGGCCAGCTTTGTGGTCGCAGGCAATGGGGGACGGATTCCCGTCGATGGTGCCGAGCTGTACATCGGCAACTCGGGCACTACTTCTCGGTCAATCACAAGCTATGTCGCGCTCGGCAATGGAACCTTCATCATCGACGGCGACGCGCCCATGCGCCAGAGCCGACCGATGGCCGACCTGCTCGACGCACTCGGCCAACTCGGAATCGAAGCTCGTTCGCGCTTTGCCAACGGATGCCTACCCATAGAAGTGCAAGCCAAGGAGTTCAGAGGCGGCAAAACCCGGCTCGACGCCAGCAAGAGCAGCCAGTTCCTCACTTCGCTACTGCTCGTCGCTCCCTACGCCGACAACGGCTTGGAAATCGAAATGGTCAGCGAGTTCAAGACCGAATATATTGACATCACTATGGCGGTAATGCAGGCATTTGGAATCGAGGTCGAGCACGACGAGTACCGGCGCTTTCGCGTCGCTGGCAGCCAATGCTATACGCCCCGTGCCTACGCCATTGAGCCGGATGCTTCCAACGCCTCGTACTTCTTTGCCGCCGCTGCGCTCACCGGTGGTCGGGTACGCTTAGCCGACATTGCCGCCAACTCAGCCCAAGGCGATATCAACTTCGTCGATGTGCTCGAGAAAATGGGCTGCACAGTCAACCGTTACACCCGCGGAGTTGAGGTGATCGGGCCGGACCAACTCAGGGGAATCGACGTCGATATGAAGGCCATATCAGATACCTCGCTGACGCTAGCTGCGATCGCTCCCTTTGCCAAGAATCCTGTGCGGCTCCGCAACATCGAGCACACGCGCTGGCAGGAGACCGACCGGATTGCCGCTATGGTCGCCCAATTGCGTCGGCTCGGCGTGGCGGTAGAAGAACACAGAGATGGCGTTACTATCATGCCTTCTAAACCCAAAAGCAGCAGCATCGATACCTATAAGGATCACCGAGTAGCTATGAGTTTTGCTCTAGTCGGGTTGCGAGTGCCCGGAATCCACATCAACGACCCAGGATGCGTCGGCAAAACTTTTCCGACATACTTCGACGTCTGGGATCAGATAAGAGGATCGGCGTGACCGGAAGGGAACGGTTAAAATAAGGATGCCCTACCGGTGGCTTACCGATAGGGCATCCGAGCTTCTTGCTGCTTGAAGGGTGCTTATTGAGTAAACTGGGTCACGTTGGCAATGCCGCCCGGCTGAGTCAACGCATAGACGATTAGATTGACTCCGAACTGCAACCCGCGCTCTCGTGCATCAGCCAGCGGGTCTCCCCAGTACCAGCTAATATTTAGGTCGCTGAAGACTACCGCAACCCGACCGCGCAGTTCCAACATCTCCAAATCGAATACATTGCCAGCCGGTGCGCCACCCATAGGCGGGCCGTCGGGAAAATCCCAGAAGCTATAGTAGAGATCGTGGGTCTTGGGCACTTTCTGCCACTTAGAGCCATCGCTACCCAACACCAGCGGATCTTTCATCAGGGCCTTGAATTGGCGGTCAAACGGCGTACCCGAAACCCCAGCTTCTTTGCCGTCAAGTCCGTTCTCAGCGTCGCTTTGGCGGATTTCCTCGGCATAGAGAAAACCACCATTCTTGAGATAGTCGCCTAGGTTGGTTTTCTCTGTATCGCTGATTTGCAAGACAGCATCGTTGCCCGTCACATAAATCATGGGGGCGTCCATGATGCGCGGATCCGAAAATTCCAAGGTCGTACCCTCGATACGGGCATTAATTTGGGTATGGTCGCGCATATAGCGCATCAACTCCTCTACCGCAGTTGGGAACCGATCTCGATTCTTGTCTGCGATATCGTAGTCAATAACTGTCATGTTAAAGAAGCCGCGGATATTGCGTTTATTGTCGGGATCATGAATCAAGACCGCTTGATAGCGGCCGATGTCTAAGTCGCCGACATTGAGCAATTCGTGCCTCAGGCTCAGAGCCTCTTGCACTGGTGCCGACGTTTCCGCCACTTCGATCATCGCGACCTCGTCGAAGGCCAACTCTTCGGCCTTGGCACCCGAAAAGGCACCCAAGACTTGCGTACCGGGTAAAACTGAACTCAAGAGATCGCTACCTACCGCACTAACATCGGCTATCGCCGATATATCCTGCGGCAAGTCCGGTGGGGCCATCGACTGTAGCATCTCCATCTGCACTTCGGATATCTCAGGTCGCTTGGCTAAGTCGAAGTTCTTTTCGAGAATGGGCGGAGGAGCACGGAAAATAATAAGCGCCTCCTTTTCCTGTTCTTCGCCAATGCCAAAGAGATAATCGTAAACGAAGACGCCAACGTGAATGGATACCGAGAGCATAAAGGCCACGCTCATGCTTAATCGGCGACCGGTGGTAGCCGAATATAAGGCGTATATCAACACCCCGGCACCCGCCAAACCAGCGGCGATCACCACCCACTTGGACAGGATGAAAAGTATGTGAATGAAAAGGGCCGCGCCGACCGCTATATAAGCTGTCTTTTGGCGCTGAGCTTGTACTAGTTTTTTATACTCGTCTACCACAGTTCTTCCCCCTCTTGAAAGGGCCTAGAAACCTCATTCAGTTGCGCTGCGGTTCCGTGGCGATGACCTGATCGATGACACCCACTTGGCGAGCAATATCCATGATCTGGACGATTTGTCCGTGCGTGGAGCGCTCGTCTCCTTGGATGATAATCATCGTGGTGTTATCCAGCAGCTGTCTCTTCGCCTGCAGTTCCTCTTTGAGCGTCGCAAAGGTCACTGACTTGTGGTTCAGTTTCATGTTGCCGTCCTGATCCACGACGATAAAGAGGTTTTCCTTCTCCGGCGCCTGAGCCTCTTCGGCCTCGGGCAATTTAATATCCAAACCCGGAGTAATGGCGAACACAGCGGTCACCATGAAGAAGATGAGTAGCTGAAAGACCACGTCAATCATCGGCGTCAGATCGGGCATGGCCAGTTCTTTTTTTTCCACTCTATCAGCCATCTATCTCATGCCTCCTAAAAAGGCCGCCCTTAGGCAGCTTGGGTGCCTTGCCAGCGACGCAGCAGGGCGTCCACAAAACCGTGGCCGTATGCTTCAAACTCAACAGACTTGCCCGAGGCGCGGTTGCTAAAGTACGTGAAGATGGCGATTGAAGGTACGGCGATTACCAAGCCGGTAACTGTGGTAATCAGCGCTTCAGAAATACCTGCGGCGACGATCGTCGGCTCACCGAGGCCCTTTTCCGCAATACCTTCAAAAGCGTTGATCATACCGTTGACCGTACCCAGCAGGCCGAGCAACACCACGGATTTGGACACGAAGTCGATAACGGCCAGATACCGTTCGAGATATCCCAAGGCAGCGCGTTCGACCGTGCCGTTCATTTCCTCACGCATCTCCTCCATCGTGCGTTGCTCGCGCGACAAGTGTTCAAAGCGCTCGAGCCCCTCGCCGTACACCTCGCCTTCTAGCTTACCAACCTCGGCACAGTATTCCTTGAGTTGGTCAATGGAAGCACCCGAGTCTATACGTGCGTTGATGTCGGTGGTGATTTCGGCCAATTCGTCCTCGGAGCGCAGCCGTGCATACGTCCAAATGCGCTCGAGAAAGAACGCAATGGAAAGCATAGACCAGAGTCCCAAAGGATACATGAAAGGTCCGCCTTCGCGAAAAAGTTCAATCATTTTCTCTTTCCCTCCTTAAGAGTTAGGACGCAAAAAAAGCAAAAGTTAGAGGACGCGAGCTTCCTGCATTACCTGTAGCTGCTCTCTGGCGTAGTCCACCTGCGTCACATATTTGGGGTTGTCGCCATAGTTGTCGACGACCTCCTGAAAGACGGCACCAGCCTGACGGAATTCCTCTTGGGCCATATAGGCGGCACCGATATTGACTAATGAATTGACAGCCTGATCGCTCTTGGGATACTTCTGCTGTACTTCCTTGAAGACTACCATTGCTTCATCGTAATTTTTCTCAGCCAAAAGCTGTTCGCCCGTTGCATAAAGATTGTAGGCATCAATCTCTGCTAAGTGTCCGAGCAGAGTTCTTGCCTTGTTCGGCAACGCTCGGTCTTGGGCAGTCAACTTGTCAGCGGGAAAGCGGTCTAAGAAAGTCTGGTAACTTTCGGTGGCCTTCTCGTAATCCTTAAGTCCGTAATAGTAATCTCCGAGCGTAAATTGGCTGCGTGCCCCATAAGTGCCATTGGAATGTTCAGCAACGATCCGCTCAAAAACTGGCACCGCTTCTTCCTTGCGGTCGAGGTTGATCAGGCACCAAGCCTTATTGTAGAGTGCATCATCCATATGGCTCGACTGAGAATAGCGCCTAATGATTCGGTCGTAGTAGACCATAGCATCTAGGTAGTGCTGGTTTTTGTCCTCCACGCCGCTTCTATTGGTCATGTTAAACAGGGCGTCCCCAGCACGAAAAAGCGCCTCAGATGCATAGCGGGACTGCGGATACCTATCTGCTAGGCTAGCAAAAATATCGCTGGCGTCGCGCCATTTACCCATCCGATAATGCGCCCAAGCATCGTAGTAATAGGCATGCACAGCGCGCTCGTCGTCAGGATATTGGGTGTAGTAGGTATTGAACGCTTGGGACATCGCTGGCAGCACGTCAATATTGCCGTTAGCCGATAGTTTGTTATAAGCTACGCCTATTTGGAATTGGGCATTTTTGGCCCAAGCAATCTGCGGGTAGTTTTCGATGATGGTGTTATAGGTGGCAATCGCTTGGACGAACTGCTCCGACCTGTAGAAACAGTTGCCTTGGACGAAGAGCGCATTGGCAATGCTCTCGACATTCATGGCTAAGTCGATTAGCTCCTGAGCTGCTTCAATACTCTGCTGGAACTTATCCAATTTGAAATATGCATTGGCCAAGCGAATGAGTAAACGCTCCCGGTCTTCACTAGAGGTAGTAGTAGCCAACATCTCTTCATAAATGCGCACCGCTTCCTCTGGATTGCCCTTCTTCTCAGCCATTGAGATTAGCTGCAGTCGCGCCGAACGCACCAAGCTCTCGTCTCCAGAAGCAATGACCTCGTTCAGTAGCTTCTCCGCCTCAGCATCATTGCCTTCCGCAGAGTATGACAGTGCCATCGAGAAGGAGACCTTTAGCTGCATCGCCTCGGGAATTTTGGTATCCAATAGCCACTTGTAATCGAGCAACGCGCGGTCGTAACGGCCCGAATAGTGATAGGCCAATGCACGTCCGTAGCGGATATCGCGAATGACATCGCTTTCTGGGTACTCTTCAAGCACCATGGTATAGCGCTCGACTGCATCGACGTAATTTTTATTATTGAGGTCGAGTTGAGCCATCTGGAAATGGGCCCTAGACTCCAAATCGCGGTCACCGGTCACACCTTCTAACAATTGATTGAGCAGCGCACGTCCCTCGGAGATGCGATCTTGGGAAATGTAGAGGTTAGCCGCCTCAATCAACGCGGCGATGTACGTCTCGCGGGCATCGCGGTCAACCTTGGAAAAAGCAGCGATAGCCTCGTCTTTCCGATCTTCGTCGCGGTAGAGAATACCAAGGCCATAGTAAGCATCAGCCGTATGCCGCGTCTCCTGATAGCTTTCCGTTATAGCCTTATAGGCTTCAATGGCCTCCTCAACTTTCTGCTGCTCGTAGTTTAGCCGAGCGATGCGCAACAAGCACAACGGCGCTTGGTCGGAGCGGGGAAAGCTGTCCACTGCCTGCGTGTAGCTTGCGATAGCCTGATCCACCACGCCGAGTTTCTCGGCAGACCAACCTGCGCTATAGAGCGCTGCGGAACGCAAACCTGTATCGCTATCCGGGTAGTCCTCCAACAGTTGTAGGTAGTCTTCACGGGCAGCAGCGTAGTCTCCGGCGAAGTACTTGGCTTCGCCTTTCTGATACTGAGCATTCGACGGATAAGGCGTATCCCCGTAGAGTTCAATCACTTGGTTGTAGGCAGTCCACGCCTCGTCAAACTTCTCCCACTCCATGTAGTTGTCGCCGATTCTCATCTGCACCTTGGCTTTATAAAAGCGTTCCTCGGCAGTTTCTTGAGCGGCGATTAACTCTTGGTAGGCTTCCTCAAACTGGTCTGTTTTGCGGAAAATCTCAGCAACGCGCAACGAGGAAGTCTCAAAAAGCTGTCGATAGTTTTCAAAATCGACATTCTTCCCTTCGCGAAACGAACCTCGCAAGAGTTCAAACATCCGGTTGTAGAGATCGCGCACATCACGGTAGGCTTTAATTGCCTCCTCGTCGCGCCCCATCTGGTCGTAGGCGTTGGCCTCTAGATAAAGAGCTTGGGCAATGACTGGACTATTGGGATACTTATCGAGGACTATCTGGGCCATCTCAACAGCTTTGGCATACTCGCCCTTCTCGTAAAAGGAACTGGCGATACGGAACTGCGAATCCGGCGCATAGCGGTCTTGCGGATAAACCGCCAACATGCCGTTGAGCGTCTCGATGGATTGGTCGTACTCTTTTGTATTAAACTCGCTCCAGCCCGCGTAAAAATACGCCTTGCCGGCTTCTTTTGTCTCGGGGAACAACTCGACATAGCGCTTGTATTCCTTTGCTGCCTCGCCATATTCTTTGGCGAGGAAGCGAGTCTCGGCAACTTGGAACTGCACCAGTGACTTGAAATCCTCGGCTACGCTTCCTACGTCGAGAACTTGGCGATAGGCGTCTACCGCTTTTTCGTGTTGCCCGCTCTTCTTGTAGGCGTTGCCTAGCTGATACCACGCCGCGGCGACTACAGGTAATTCCAAGTCGTTGCCAAACACTACCCGCACACTGTCGGTACGCACGGCCTTGCTGGCAAACTTGACGATCTTTGAATACTCAATGATCGCTCCTTCAAACTCGCCAAGGGCGTAGAGAGATTGTCCGGCGTCAAAACTGGTCTTCAGATTTTGCGGCACCGGTAGGAAAAGGCTAGCTCCTAGCCCCAATCCCAGCGCGATAAGTCCGGCCCAGACCGTCATTTGTGTATCTCCTTGTTACCCTAGGTTTATAGTTGGGATTTTATCAAGTTTTTTGTATTAGAATTCGTATGCGAAAGAGAACCGATGTGCGCCATTGGTCTCGGTCAAATCCAAACCAATGTCATACGCATAGTCGAACACCAACTGGTTCCACTGATACCCCAACC
>JAGWBY010000045.1:14466-14868 GCA_021295675.1 Candidatus Latescibacterota bacterium
CACGCAACAACAAACCCTCCACCAACTGCGTCTCCCCGCCAACCACCAACCCGTGATCCGAACCCTCCCCCGTCAAATCACGACGAACATACTGAACCGATACTAACGACTGACTGCTCAGACGATACCCCACCCCCACGTGCACATCCATCGGCAACGCGCCCGCATCTGGATCGTCAGCCACCTCGCCATAGGCCACATTCGGCTGGTTGATATTCTTCAACATCACCCCCACCTGCGCCCCTTGCACCGGACTCTGCCACAGCAAACCCAAATCGACCCCGACGTTGCCCGCACTCTGGTTCGACAGCGGATCGGCACGCCCCTCATCATCGGGTATCGACCCCACACTCCAAAACAGATACTTGGCCGACAAGCCCACCTGCAGCCGACGCTCCACCT
>JAGWBY010000045.1:15049-18327 GCA_021295675.1 Candidatus Latescibacterota bacterium
ACCCGGCCGGATTGGCAAACACCGCATCGGCGTTGTCGGCCACCGCCACAAAGCTGTTGCCCAACCCCTGCGCACGCGCGCCCGAGCCTACATTCTGAATGTTGACGACCCCCTCGCTTGATTGGGCGACGGACAGTACGCCTACTAAAACACTAAGCATTTTCAGAGATTTCATAATGCAACTCCTCCTTGGTGGTCTCGCTCAAAGGCTAATTTGCCTTAGCGACTTTAGGAACGACCGTGCCGTCCTTGTAGATCTTGCCGATATCTCGGACGAATTTATAGGAAATATTGGTGGTCTCCACCGGCTCATTGCGAAAGTCAAATCTCAGGACTACATCGAGCACTTGGACTTCGATATCACTCACATCGGGGTGGAGCACGGGAAAAATAACAAAGCCTTCTGACTCTTGGCCACTGAAGATTTCCTCGTCTTTAAGCATCGTCCGCCGCAGCAAGTCGCGGCGCTCTTGATAGCGAGCATATTCGTTGCCTCTATAGCCTATGGCATAGGCGCGATAATACGTGTCGAGTTGCTCGAAGTTGAGGCTCCAATACTCGCGCTTATTGCTCGCTTTGACAACGATTTTGCTCGGATCAATCTTGACTTTAGGGTAAGCGTAATTCTTAACACCAAGGCGGAAGACAGTGAAGCGCTGCTTTTCTTCGTCAGTCCCCCAAAATACCGTATTGCCAAAGGTATAGGGGTTTGTGGACTTAGGACCCGTTTGGGAATTATTGAAAAACTGGCGATTCAACTCCTCGTCAGTCATCGGCTTGAGCCGCACTTCAAAGCGATCTTGGGCAAAGGTCAGCGTCCCGTCATCTGCCACACTGATAGACGAAGCCTGATCCTGGCCGGGCTGCAATGGCCCCGTGTAATAGCTATACCCACAGCCCAACACACCCGAACCGATAATCAAGGCCAAGAATAACACTCGCGTAAAACTCATCATTCTGACACTCCTCGGTGGTACCGCTCTGTGTGCAAAGAGGATTTCAAGCGTCCCCAAGATATCGACTCCACAGTCGTAAATATACCCTCTAGCGGCATCAGGATCAAGTCAGCAAAGCGGTCGGAAAAGCGATACGAATTGTATTGGCCCGAAAGCGACCACTTAGCATCAAAAAGCGCTGAATGCACGTCAAAATCGTTGAACTCTACGTTAAAACCAAGGATTTCATTTTCCCGTAAGATATGCTCTTCGCTTTGAAAGGCTGCATTAATATTGACGCGGTCAAAGGGCACGAGCATGACTTCATAGTTTGTCACTCCTTCTCCTCCCAAGACACCTATAAACTCGACCGCCGCCTCGGTATAAGAACCATCGGATAGCGCGTACCAAGTAGCGGCAGAAAAATTGACGAAAAAATCCTCGTCAGGCGACGGGCCAGCCACAACGAAGTGGTTGGCTTCAACTCCATTACGCCGCCGTTGCTCTTCTTGGCTCAACTCGGTGAAATTGGCGAATTGTCCACCTGAGTGGTCCGCGTCAATAAATAATTCCATCGCGTCGTCTTGGAAAAGCGCCGTAGCACTACCGGCGGGACGATCAATCTGGTGTATATCATCGCGAACCTGAGCGGCGATGTAGAGCCTGTTTTCCGCTTTATTCCACCCTACCATGAGACGAACGGCAAAATCGTCCGAATCGCTCGCCTCAACTTCTGGATTAATCAGGTCGTGAAATTGACCCGTTAATATGGCGTAGGAGTCACCTACAACTTCCCAATCTTTCAAATCGCCGTCAATGACGGGAACTAAATGATCGGGAAATTGAAAGGCTCTATAGCCCACTCCTTCGGGATAATGACCCAAAACCGGTTTAGCCGAGCCTACTGTTATCTGTAGCACTAGCGCTAAAAAAAACAAAGGCGACCACAGCACCTCAACCAACAACCTTTTTATTCGTTTTTGGATGTCTTTCAATATATAGGGTTGTATGATAATCAATGGCCTAAGACGTGTCAAGATATATTAGAGGCAGCCGTAAAAACAATGGGCTTATAACGAACTTATAACGAATAAGTCCAATAAATAACAGTGGGTTAGGGTTATTTAGACCCCGTATAAATCATTGCAAATTACTTCATCTTCACTTCAACCTCAGTGATTATCTGAGCGATTGACGACAAAGTCTCCTCTTTTTTGGCGCTCGTCAGCCCGATTAGATTATCTTGAGATGTTTACTTACATACTATATAATAGAACAAGCAAAACGGCCAAAATGTGTGATTAGACCGGCCTATGGGACTGGGTTGGAGCGCCCAACTGCTGTCGGCACTCTTGTTCTACTCATTGCAGGTAGCCAAGGGATTACATTCTTGCGCGGAGGTATTCGATGATCAGGTTGTTGGTAGCGGTGCTCGGCGTCGTGTTTATGCTCGGCAACGGCTATGCCGAAATCAAGCGGTGGCGGATAGGCGATGATGTCCATCCTTGGACTCTGCGGCCGGTCACCGGTCGCCTCGACTTGGGTCGCAGTTGGGCCGTCGAGTTGATCGCCGACGACGATGGCGACGGACTCATCGACGAAGACCCCGTCGAGTTAGTCGACAATGACGACGACGCGCTGATCAATGAGGACCCCGTCGACGAGCAAGTTGACAACGACGGAGATGGTCAACTCAACGAAGATCCAGCCAATAGAATCGACGACGATGGCGACGGACTCATCGACGAAGACCCCATCGAGCTAGTCGACAACGATCTCGACGGGCTCATCGACGAAGACGGACCGGATCCTCAGTTCGACAATGACGGCGATGGCCGACTCAATGAGGACGGATTGTACACGCTCTTTGACGACGATTGGGACGGCCAACTCAACGAGGATCCAGTCAACGGAATCGACGACGATGGCGACGGACTCATCGACGAAGACCCGTCGCTTCCTGAGCACGGCCAAGGCGTGACCACGACAGCCTGCGCAACCTCGCCTATTTGCTCAACCAGCGCTTCAAGGCCGGCGAGTTCGGCGGCATCATCCCCGGCAAGGATCCCCAGCGCCCCTTTATGGTGGTGCCGAGCGAATATGGCTTTCGTCGCGAGATAGCCGACCCGATCTCGGCCGATCACTGGGCGACTGCCCAAGTAATCGGTCGAGTCGACGCAGAACTGATCGTCGATGGAGACCTTAGCACGGGATACGGCTCCGCCATTTACAACCGCGGCGGCGTTGGCATCAACCTGATGGGTTACTACTACCTCAATCGCATCGTCTTTCGCCCACGGCCGACCTTGCCCGCCAGCACTATTGCCAATTACTATATCCGCT